>CAYGWM010000002.1:99336-130527 GCA_964353555.1 uncultured Spirochaetales bacterium | reverse complement strand
ACTGCACTTCGCACATCGCTGGTCGGGCCGGAGGGAATCATGAGCAAGCGGAATGATCGTGGGCAGTCGCAGTTGGTGTTCGTGATCGCGGTGTGTGCGGCGATGGCGGCCGGGGTTTCGACGGTGTGGGCGGCGAAGCAGCCCGAGACGTCGTTCGGCGCGCGGCTGGTGCGGGTGACGCCGGTGGCGACGCCGGTCGAGATCAATCCGTGCGCGTCGGGGGCGTGCTGGTGAATGGGGCGGTGGCGAGCCGCGTGCGATCGGCACGTGGAGCGATCGCGCGCCGCTCGCTGCGTTTTCGGTGTCGGGCTGGGTTTCGTCGCGCGGGCTCGTCTACCCTGGGCCGGCTCGCGCGACCGCCACCAGGGGGCATGGCGCGGAGCCTACGGAGGCGCGCCATGTTCACGATCTCGACGCACGCAGCGAAGCAGCCCGATCGTCCCGCGGTGATCTTTGGCAACGGCGAGTTCACCGAGAGTTACGGGCAACTCGAAGAGCGGTCGCGGCGGATCGTGCATGCGTTCCGGCGCTGCGGTCTGGTGCCCGGCGATTGCGTGGCCGCTTTGATCGCCAATGACGACGTCTTCTACGACCTCTTCTGGGCCTGCCATCGCGCCGGTCTCTACTTCACGCCGGTCAACTGGCACCTGCAACGCGACGAGGTGCAGCACATCGTCGACAACTGCGACGCGAAGCTGTTCCTCGCGCACGCGCGCTTTGCGGAGACGGCGCTGGCGGTGGCGCGCGAGGTGCCGCGACTGGTGGTGTCGGCGAGTATCGCTGGCGAGATTCCGGGCTTCCGCGCGCTCGAAGACGCGATTGCGTCGGCGCCGCAGCACGAGTCGCTCGGCGAGGAATTCGAAGGCTCGGTGATGCTCTACTCGTCGGGCACCACAGGCCGGCCGAAAGGCGTGCGCCGTCCCTTCGTTGCGGCGCCGGCCGGGGATCCGAAGGCGACGATCGGGAGCGTCGGACTCGCGCTGCTCTTCGGCATGAAGGAGGGCGACGTCTACCTGTCACCCGCTCCGCTCTATCACGCGGCGCCGCTGGCGTTCTCGTCGGCGCAGCACCGGATCGGCGCGACGGTGGTGGCGATGCGCAGTTTCGACGCCGAGGAAGCGCTCCGCATCATCGATGAACAGAACGTGACGACGTCGCAGTGGGTGCCGACGCACTTCAAGCGTCTGCTCTCGCTGCCGGAAGCGGTGCGCCGTCGCTACGACGTCTCGAAGCTACGCGTCGCAGTGCATGCAGCCGCGCCCTGCCCGATCGCGGTGAAGCAGGCGATGATCGAATGGTGGGGCGACGCGATCCAGGAGTACTACGCGGGCACCGAGGGTGGCGGCACGCTGATCCGCGCGCAGCAGTGGCTGACGCACAAGGGTTCGGTCGGACGCCACTGGTCCGGCGGCAAGGTGCACATCCTCGACGAGGAAGGCCAGCCGGTCGACGAGCCGAATCGCGAGGGCGCCATCTATTTCGAAGCGCCGCCCGATCCGAAGGCGCGTTTCAACTACTACAAGGACGACAAGAAGACAGCCGACACCTACCGCGGTGATCTCTTCACGATCGGCGACATCGGCTATCTCGATGCCGAGGGCTTCCTCTATCTGACCGATCGCCAGTCGAACATGATCATCTCAGGCGGTGTGAACATCTACCCGCAGGAA
Source organism: uncultured Spirochaetales bacterium (assembly GCA_964353555.1). Classification (GTDB taxonomy): domain Bacteria; phylum Myxococcota_A; class UBA9160; order UBA9160; family PR03; genus PR03. Next base: position 128,857 of record CAYGWM010000002.1, on the reverse strand, counting down.
ACCGAGAGCCACCTGATCACGCACCCGAAGGTGCACGACGTTGCGGTGATCGGCGTACCGAACGACGAGATGGGTGAAGAGGTGAAGGCCGTGGTCGTGCCGGCGTCTGGCAGCGAAGCGGGCCCCGCGCTCGCGAACGAGCTGATCCAGTTCTGCCGCGCCCACATCGCCCACTACAAGTGTCCACGCACGATCGACTTCGTCACGGAACTGCCGCGCACGGAAACCGGCAAGATGCAGAAGCGCAAAGTGCGCGACCGCTACTGGCAGGGCCACCAGAGCCGGCTGGTCTGAACACAGAAGCGAGACACGATGTTCCCGGTCCGCGACGAGAACCCGCATTTCCTGACGCCCTACGTCACGTGGGCGATCATCGCCATCAACGTAGTTGCCTGGCTCACGGTCCAGAAGTTCGGCACCGAAGCGAGCCTCGCCCATTCGCTTTGCGATCTCGGACTGATCCCGGGCGAACTGCTGCACAGCGTGCCGCCGGGAACGAGCGTGCCGCTCACGCCGCACTTCCAGTGCGTGGTGGATGCAAACGCCGATCCCATCACGGTGTTCACGCACATGTTCCTGCACGGCGGCTGGCTCCATCTGCTCGGCAACATGTGGTTTCTTTGGATCTTCGGGAACAACGTCGAAGACTCGATGGGCCACGCGCGCTTCGTCGTCTTCTATCTGCTCTGCGGGCTGGCCGCGGCGGGGCTGCAGGTGGCGGCGAGCCCGACCTCGCCGATCCCGATGGTCGGCGCGTCCGGCGCGATCGGCGGCGTAATGGGCGGCTACGTCGTGCTCTACCCACGCGTGCGCGTCCACCTGCTGCTGTGGTTTGGACTCTTCGTCACCACCGTCACGGTCCCGGCGATCTTCATGTTGCTGTACTGGTTCGCGCTGCAGCTGATCGGCGGCTCCGTCGGCATGGGTGCGGAGGGCGGCGGCGTGGCGTTCTGGGCGCACGTCGGTGGCTTCGTGGCCGGCATGCTGCTGATACTCGTGTTTCGCGATCCCGAGCTGGTCGCGCGCCATCCCTTCCACGGCTGGAAGGCGCCGGGCGCGCGCTTCGAGGAACCTGGAGGATTCCGATGAGCAACGACGCGAAGTGGACCGCGGCCGACGTTCCCGATCAGAGCGGTCGCATCGCGATCGTGACGGGCGCCAACAGCGGACTCGGCAGCGAAACCGCACTCGCGCTCGCTGCGCGGGGTTCCCACGTGGTGCTCGCCTGTCGCGACGCGTCGAAGGCGCAAGCCGCGCTGGAGACGATCCGTGCGGCGAGCCCCGCCGCCTCGGTCGAAGTGCTGGCGCTCGACCTCGCGTCGCTCGCGTCGATTCGCGCGTTCGCCGACGCCGTGAGCACGCGGCACGAGCGCCTCGATCTGCTCTGCAACAACGCCGGCGTGATGGCCATTCCCCGCCGCCGCACCGCGGACGGCTTCGAGATGCAGCTCGGTACCAACCATCTCGGCCACTTCGCGCTCACCGGCTTGTTGCTGCCGCTTCTGCTCGCGACGCCGAAGTCGCGCGTCGTCTCGGTCAGCAGCTCGGCGCACCGCCCGGGCAAGATCCACTGGGATGATCTCCAGCTCGAGCGCAGCTACGGCAAGTGGCGCGCGTATGCGCAGAGCAAGCTCGCCAATCTGCTCTTTGCGTACGAACTCGATCGGCGGCTCCGCAAGGCGGCCGCGTCCGTGATCAGTGTCGCCGCGCATCCCGGCTACGCCGCGACCAACCTGCAGGCCGTCGGCGCGCGGATGGAAGGCGCCCGCGTGTTCGAGAAGGTGTTCGAACTCGGCAACCGGCTCTTCGCGCAGAGCGCGGCCATGGGCGCGCTGCCGACGCTCTACGCCGCCACCGCGCCGCTGGTACAAGGCGGCGACTACTTCGGCCCCGACGGTCTCAGCGAGATGTGGGGCCACCCGCGCAAAGTCGGATCGACCGCCCGCTCGAAGGGTCTCGCCGACGCCGCGCGATTGTGGGAACTCTCCGAGACGCTCACCGACGTGCGATTCGCCGCGCTCGCGTGATCGCAGACGCCCCGTTGCCGAGCAGGACGACGGGCGGCGATGATGGCGGATTCGCATCTCTACGCTCCGCAGGAAGCCAGAGTTCCGCGAGCAGCCACAGCGAGTACGAGACCAGGATCCACGACGATACCGCGTAGCCGAGCGCGCGACCGGGAAACTGGATCACGCACACGGCCCAGCCAACGGTCGCTGCGAGCAGCGCGATCGCGATGCGCGGCCGCCGCGTCGCGAGCGCAGCGCCCATCACGATGAAGCCCAGATAGTATGAACCCGGCATCGTCAGAAACGGAATCGCCGCCGAACCCATCGCGACGGCTTCCCAGTCCGCGAGCTGCAGCTGCCCGTCGCGATCCCGCGCCGCGCCGCGCCAGCAAGCGCCCGCGAAGAGCACGGCGAAAAGAGCGAGCCCTCCCAGCTGCCAGCCGCGCCGCGCTTCCAGTGTGCGCTCCTTGTGCGCCTGGATCGACTCTTCGCGCTCGGTCTCGCTGCCCTCCTTCCAATCGGGCGGCGCCGTGCTGCTGAAACGCAGCCCGTACTCGAGGCCGAGCGAGTTCTTCGGCTTGAACGCGAGCATGGCGCGCGTGTTCTCGGCGAACTCGAGCCACACCGGAAGACCCCGTCCCGCGACGATCGTGCCCGCCGCCGCGATCGCGATCGTCGCGACACCGGCGCCCACGACGAAGCGCCAGAAACCGCGCGTCGCCTCCCGCTGCCGCACCCAGACGCAGAGTTCGCGCAAGCCGTAACCGAAGAAGAAGCACGCTGGAAAGACGCGCTCGAGCGCGGCCAGCGCGAGGAACGCACCGCTCGCCGCGGGACGTTTCCTGTGCAGCAGGCACACGCCGATCACCGACGCCGCGAGCCAGAGCTGGCGCAGGAACGCGTCGCCGGTCCACTGATAGCGGCTATGCCCCGAAGCGCCCCACGCGATCGCCGCGACACACATCGAGTCGAAACCAAACGCCCAGCCGAGCGCAGCGAAGAGCACCAGCAGCAGCGCCAGGTCGATGCGCGCGAGAAACCACAGGCCCGCGGGCGTCGCTGGCACGGCGGAAGCGAGCGTCCGGCCGACGAGCGTCCATGCTGGCGACGGGTTGTAGCCGTGGTCGCGAACTACGCGATGAAAGCCGGAATCGCCAAGCAGCGCATGAAAGCGCTCGAGATCTGCGCCAAAGGCATCCCAGCGCGCCGGCGTGAAGGCGTCGCGACACCGCGGCGCAGCAGCCATCACCTCCGCAGCGGGTCGCCGCCGCTTGCTGCGCAGATCGGTGATCTCGGTCAGTTCCGCCGGCAGCGCACCGTCGCCGATCACGGCCTGCACGCTGCAGGTGTAGAGCCCGAAGTAACCGAGTTCCGGGAAGTACTTCGAGCCGAGGTAGTAGTGGAATAGTTCGTGGCGGTGAAGTCCCGTCCAGACGAAGAGGTTGTAGTTGGCGGCGAACGAGAGCGCCGCGACGAAGCCGAGCATCACGCGACGACCCGAGCCGCGGGCTTCGGCGATGCCGCGGCGCCGGCGGCGAACGCCCGCCGCGAAGAGCCCCAGCCCCGCGACGGCGAGTACCACGCGAAGTTCACCGATCGCGAGGTCGACCTGGGCGTCGGTGCCCTGCGGCTTCGGCTCCGCCATCGCGGTACTCGCAAAGACAACGACGAGTGCAGCGACGACGACAGTGCAGGCAAATCCGCGCGGAATCGTGCGCGCGAGTCGTCCGGTCGCGCTGCGTCGCTCCGCGTGCATGGGCGGCGCAACATAGCAGCGTGCGTCGCGCGCTTGCAGCGGCTGGCGCGCTTCGCGAGGATCGCAGCGCCGGTGTGCGCGTCGCACGCCAAGACGCCGCCGCTCGGAGCGCATGGACACCAGGGAGACCGTATCGCGCGTCGCGCTGCTCGCGGCGGCACTGCTGATCGGTCTCGCCCTTGCCGAGCTGCTCGCGCGCGCCTTCGATCCAGGCGTCCAGGTCGTGTTCCGCGAGTCCATCGCATTCAGCGAAGACCCAGCGCTGGTGTACGAGTTGCGTCCCGGCGCGCGCGATGGAAAGCACCGCATCAGCAGCGCGGGCCTACGCGACGACGAGACTCCACGCGAGAAGCCGGCGGGAACGTTCCGCATCGCGGCCATCGGCGATTCGCTCACACACGGCAGCGGTGGTCCGCGCGAGAGCGCCTATCCCGAGCAGCTCGAAGCGCTGCTGAACGCGCGCGCGGGCACGGCGGAACAGCGATTCGAGGTGCTGAACTTCGGCGTACCGGGTTACAACATCGGACAGGTCGTCCGGCGCCTGCGCGTGCTCGGGCTCGGTTTCGCGCCCGACCTCATCATCTACGGCTACGCGCTCAACGACCCGCAGGCTTTCAGCATCGAGGCCGAGGCGTTGCGCACGCTGCGTGACGAGGCCGCTCGCGACGCCGACGCCGATGCGAGTCATGTCGTGGGCCGCTGGCTCGCACACTCGCGTCTGTATCAGCTCGCGCGCCAGTGGGCGCATCGCCGCGACAGCCTCGCCGGGCTGCGCGCGCAGATGCCGAACGACCCCGCTTACGAAGCGGCGAGGAGCGGCGATCGCACCCGGTATTTCCGGTCGATCCATACCGAGGGCGAGTCTGCCGCGCGTCTCACGCGCGGCCTCGACGACCTCGCTGCGCTGGCGCGCGAACACCAGCTGCCGGTACTCGTCGTGATCTTCCCGCTCTTCGGAAGCGAAGCGGGCGCGGGGCCCGAAGCGCTCGCGGACGTCCATCGAATCGTCACGGCGGAGGCCTCGAAGCGCGGCTTCGCCGTGCTCGATCTGCTGCCGGTCTACGCCGGCGCAACGCGTGCGTTCGGCACCGAGATGAAACTCGACTTCATGCACCCCGACGCGCTCGGACACCGCGTGGCGGCGACCGCGATCCTCAATTGGCTCTGCACGTCGGTGCGGCTGCCGGAGGCTTCGCTCGATTGCGCCGGCACGCCGCCCGCCGATGCGATGGATGCGAAGATCGCGGCCGCCGTCGCCGCCGCGCTCGCAGGCGCAGCGCCCGCGCCACCGCCCGCGCGTTGACGCACGCGGCGGCAGAGAATCCGGGGCGCTCCCTGCGGGAGCGCCGGATCGGATCCCCTCCGCTTCAGTCCGCAAGGAGTTGCAGGATCTCGTCTTCCTGGCGCCGCGCATCCTCACGTCCGAGCGCGATCAGTTCGGAAGTGAAACGGCGGTCGAAGAACAGATACGACAGCAGATCGGCCTCGTCCTCGGGCACTCCGCGCAGCGCAAGTCGCGTCAGCAGCGACGGCAGCGCACCGAGAGCGCCCGCTCCGTGTTTGCGATAGCACGCCGCGGCGACGCGGCCGATGTCGTCGCCCGGCCGTACCACGGCCGTGTCGACGATCCGGTAGCCCGCTCCGCGCTGCGCCCGCACGGCGCCACTCACGTTGTCGACGAAGTCGTCGCCGTAGATCGCGACACCCTGGCGCAGCAGCGCGTTGACGACGTGGAGGCGATGGATCTCGACTTCGAGTTGGTCGAGGATCAACGCGTCGAGCACCTTGCCGATCAGGAACGCCGGCTGCGTGATCACGGTCTCCGGGAACGCGGGGGTCTCGACGGGGCCTGCGGGATGGTGTTTCAGCGCGATCACGAGCAGGCGCTCGCAGCCGAGTCGCAAGGCCGGCGACAGCGGTGTGTTCATGCGCAACCCGCCATCGACGTAGTAGCGATCGTCGATGCGAACCGCAGGGAACAGGAACGGGATCGCAGCCGAGGCACGCACGTGTGTCGCGGTGATCTCGGTGGGGATCGCCAGGATGTTCGGATCGGTCGACCACGGCGACGGATCGGCAAGCGGTCCATCCATGAACACCGCGACGCGACCCGAACCCACCTCGGTGCACAGCACGCACAGCGCGCGCGGCCGCGGCTTGCGAAGATTCTCCCGCAACGCATTCCAGGGCACGCGCTGCGCGACGATTCGTTCGAGCGGTGAGACGTCGAGGAGCCCGCCGATCACTTCGGGCGCCTTGGCTTTGCCGCCGGCGCGGCGCCGGAGCTGCGCGAGGCCGAGCGCCCGCAGCGGGACCCCGAACAGGTCTGCGACGCCGAGCCGCACGACCTGCGCGACTTCCATGTCCTTCCAGGTGTCGACGAGTCGCTTCGCGCGCTGGGGGCCGTCCCGTTGCGAGGTGGCGGCGACGTAGGCGGCGTGGATCGCGCCGACCGAGGTACCGCTCACCACATCGAACTCGAAGTCCGAGGGGAGCTTCGGCAGCACGTGCTCGAACAGATGCGCGAGGACACCGACCTCGTACGCGCCGCGGGCGCCGCCGCCCGAGAGCACGAGGCCGACGCGGCGGCGAGGCTTCATCGGATCCCCTCGTAGCGTCTGGGATCGAGGATCCTACCGCGCCGGCTGCGAGCCGCGGCGCACTTTTCTCAAGCGACCTCGCGCTCTCCGTCGAGCAGGCTCGCCAGGTGATCCGCCTTGCCACCGCGCCGCAGCCGCTCGAGCGCTTTCGCTTCGATCTGCCGCACACGCTCTCGCGAGAGGCCGAGCCGTTGTCCGATCACCTGCAGCGTCTGGATCGGTTCGTCACCGAGCCCGAAGCGGCATTCGATCACCGCTCGCTCGCGGGGCTCGAGATCTCCTAGCAGGTCGTGCATCTCGTTTTCTACGACGCGGCGGTCGAGCGTCTCGCCGGGATCGACGAGGGTGTCGTCAGCCAGCGCGTCGTCGAGCGTGAGCGACTCGGTGCCGGCCAGCGGCGCGTGCGTGGATGCGATCGGCATCATCGTCGAAACGAGTCGGTCGATCTCGACCGCCGAGAGCCCCAGCTCCGCTGCGATCTCGGTTCTCGACGGCTCTGCGGTGGTTCGCCCCCGCAGCTTCCTCTCCGCGCGCTTGTAGCGGAGCTGCAGGTCGTAGACGTGCGAGGGAGCCCGCACGGTGCGCGAGTGCTTCTGCACCGCACGGATCATCGCCTGATGGATCCACCACGCCGCGTAGGTAGAGAACTTGTGGCCGCGGTGGTGATCGAACTTCTCGACGGCGCGGATCAGTCCCAGATTCCCTTCCTGGATCAGATCGAGGAACGGCACGCCCATGCCGCGGTACTGCTTCGCGAACTTCACGACCAGCTTCAGGTTGTGACGTACGAAGCGCTGTTTGGTCACCTCGTAGCTGGCGATCGAGCGCGCCGCGACTGCGAGCGGTTCGCGTTCGGCCGCTTGGCCTCGCGAGCGACGTCGCGAGGAAGCCGCGGCCTTCGCCACCTCGTGGTACGCCTCGACGACCACTTCGAAGGCAAGCTCCGCGTCGCACAGCGCACGCGCGATGCGGCGACCGAGCAGCTCGGTCTGTCGGTCGCTTTCACGCGGCCGCACCGCCGCGTCGCGCCGCGCCACCAGTTTCTCCAGCGCCGCGATCGCGCGATCGATCTCGGCCGACAGATCGCGACCACTGCCATCGAGGTGATGGGCCGACAGCGTGGCCGTCACGTAGCCCGCGGCCTTGCGCTCGCGCCAACGATTCACGATCGCGGTGGCGGTCGCCGGCACCGTGAAGATCGCAGCGAGGAATGCCTCGCGATGCTCTTCGAGCGCGCCCGCGATCTCGTACTGCTGTTCGCGCGAGAGGATCGGTGTCTGCGAGATCGATCGCAGGTACGAAACCAGCGCGTCGGGCTGACCGCTCGACTGGGTCTCGCGCGCACTCGGGATGTGATCCTCGTCGCGCAACGCAGGCACGGGAGCCGATTTCCCGGACGGAGCGTCGGAGGTTTCGAGGTCGTCGAAGAGCGGTTGATCGGTGCGAGTGAGGTCGTCGTCCATGTCTCCATCCACTCAGTTGCGGGCGCGCTCTGAGATTCGGGTACGCAGCGCATCGCGCAGGCCGGCGTCGATCGGGTCGTCGCCGAGCCACATCGCGAAGTAGGCGGCGGCAAAATCCGAGCCCTCTATGACGGCCAATGAGCGGCCGTTCTTCGAAAGCTCCGTTCCGACGCCCGGGAAATAGGTCAGCGCGTAGCGGTCGCCGGGTTCGATGTCCTCGTAGCGCGCATGGAAATACTGGAGACGGTCGCGCAGCGCCGCGAGCCGGTCGGCGGGCCCGATGCGCGCGAGCAGCTGGTCGGCAGCATTTGCGAAATCCTCCGCCTCCAGTGGCCAAAAGTACTCGATCTCGAGGCGTTTCGGCACGTCATCGAGCGCGCGTTCGGCAGCAGCGCCAGGTGCGAGATACAGCGCCGCGGCGTAGGCCCGAATCAGGCCCCGGTAGCGAAGCACGCCGGCGCCGTGAAGGTCGAGCTTCGAAGACCCCGATCCGGCCTGCTCAGCGAAGTTCACGTTCCCGACCTCGACACCCGAAGCGATCGCCGGCCGCGCAGCCAGCAGCGCGATCGCAACGACCAGGACGAGAGCTCGGGCGTGGATCCTTCGCGTTTTCAAGGCTGTGACCTTCTTGTGGGCATCCGTGAGTGCCCGAGGCAGATCATCGGCGCAGTTCCCACCGATGTCAATATCGAGTTCATATTTTTTATGAACAACCTGGCAGTGCCACATCTCCGCTGGACTTCGATGCAAGCCGAAGGCCCTTGGACACGCTCCGGAAGCACCGATAGGCTGCCCCACGCGCGTGCCGCGCCCCGCCGCAGGAGAAACCCGCCGATGGCCAACGTTCCTTCCGTGAACCAGCTCCAGCACCGCGACCGCGAGCTGGAGACCGTGCTCGCCTCGTTCGACACCAACTACGTCTGGAACTACGGGAGTGCGAAAGAGGGGCTCCTCGACCTCTACGAGAAGGCCAAACGCGACCAGTGGAACGGCACGACCCAGCTCGCGTGGGACACGCAGGTCGATCCCGAGGGAGACATCATCCCCCCGGCGATCAACCCGCTCGTCGACTACGCGCCGTTCAAGAAGCTCAACGAGAAGGAGCGTGCGCGTCTGCGTCACGCGCAGATCTCCTTGCAGCTCTCGCAATTCCTGCACGGCGAACAGGGCGCGCTGATCGTCGCGTCACAGCTCGTCGGCGGCGTCCCCTGGATGGACGCCAAGTACTACGCCGGCACCCAGACGATGGATGAAGCGCGTCACGTGGAGGTGTTCAGCCGCTACGTCCACGACAAGCTCGAATGGGAGTGGCCGATCAACGCGAGCCTCAAGGAACTGCTCGACGCGACCATCAAGGACAGCCGCTGGGACTTCAAATACCTCGGCATGCAGATCATCATCGAAGGCCTCGCAATGGCGGCCTTCGGCAATCTCTATCAGCTCGCGCAGGAGCCGCTGCTGAAGGAGTTGCTGAAGTACGTGATGAAGGACGAGTCGCGCCACGTCGCGTTCGGCGTGCTCTCGCTGCGCGGCTACTACCAGGACATGCCGGCGAACGAGCTCGCGGACCGCGAGGACTTCATCATCTACGCGTGCGAGTTGATGCGAAACCGCCTGATCGGCGACGAAATCGCCAATGCGATGGGATGGAACGCCGATGAAGTGCGCGAGACGTTCCTCGAGTCGCCGCCGTCCCAGATGTTCCGCAAGATGCTGTTCATGCGCATCGTGCCGAACCTGAAGAAGCTCGGGCTGCTGACGCAGCGGGTGCGCGAGGCGTTCGATCGGCTCGGCATCCTGCACTTCGAGGACTACGACGCGGAAGAAGCCGACCGTCGCCTCGGCTTCCTCTGATCGACCGCTGGTAGTCGATTCGAGCAGCGCGCCCGTCCGGAATCAGCCCGCGCAGCCCACGCATTCGAGCGCGGTCGGCAGCACGCGCAGCCGCGCCGGTGCGATCGCCTCGCCGCAGCGACGACAGACCCCGTAGTTGCCCGACTCGATGCGAGAGAGTGCAGCACGGATCGAATCGAGTTCGCGACGGCCGGCTTCGTCGAGGGCGCCGAGCACCTCTTCGCCTTCGCGCTGCGTGGCCTGCTCTTCGAAATCTTGCTCGAGGGGATCCGACTCGTGGCGCAAGTCGCCGGTGATGCGACCCACGCGCTCCTCGAGCATCGTCATGCGTTCCAGCAGTTGCTGCTTCAGCTCGGCATGGCCGGTCATCGTCTCTCCCCTCTCGCAATGGCGAAGCGTCGTCGGTATATCACTTCAGCGCAGCGCGCGAGCCTACCAGAGCCAGACCAGGACCACCGAAGACGGGAAGCCGACCCTGTTGACGCGATCCCACGACCTGCCGCTGCCGCGCAAGCGCCGCCTCGCGATGGCGGGGCGCCTCGTGGCTGCGCTCGCCGGACGGCGCTTCGTGGGGACGCGCCCTGCTCTCACTCCCCGCACCGCTCCCGCGCTGCGCGGACGAGTCGAGGTCGTGCGCGACAGCCGCGGCGTCCCGCATGTCCATGCCGAACACGAGCGCGATGCCCATGCGCTGCTCGGCTTCCTGCAGGCCGCGGATCGCTTCGTGCTGCTCGACGTGATCCGGCACCTGGGCGCGGGTCGTGTCTGTGAGCTGCTCGGCAACTGGCGCGCTCCCCGCCGCGGCGAGGAGCTCTTCTCCGGGCGCGCGATCGCCGATCTCGACGGCTTCGTGCGCCCGCTCGACTTCGAGGCCGCCAGCCACGCGGATCTCGCGGTCATGCCGGCGCACGCGCGCTCGTGCATCGACGCGTTCGCCGACGGTGTGAATGCCGCGTTGCGCGCGATGGACGGCGTCTACCCGGCTGAATACCTGCTGCTCGGCCGCGCGCGTCCGTGGCATCCCGCCGATTGCCTGCTCGCGGCGCGCACCTGTGGCTTCGTCGTGTCGCTGGTGAATCTCGACAATGAGCTGGTCTTCGACGCCGTACGCGGTCACGTCGGTGATGACCTGGCGCGGCGGATCTATCCCGAAGCACCGTGGCAGCATCGTCCCGATCTCGAGCGACACGGCGAAGGAACGCTCCCCGAGCCGCCCCTGCATGTCCCCTCGGGCGGGAGCAACAACTGGGCTGTAGCCGGGACGCGCTCGGCCTCGGGCGCACCAATCGTCGCGAACGATCCGCACGTGCCGCTGGTGCCGCTGCCCACCTACTGGTATCACGCGCATCTCGAGTGGCCCGGCACGCGCGTGCAGGGCGGCGTCTTCCCGGGCTATCCCGCGTTCGGTTTCGGGCACAACGGCCATTTCGCGTGGGGCTGTACCACCGGCTTCCGCGACGGCTGGGACCTCTACCGCGTACACCGCGTCCCTGGCGATCGCACCCGCTATCGCACGGTCGACGGCACCGGCGCGATTCGGGCGCACCGGGAGCGGGGACCGGCCCGCTTCGGCCGTTCCGTCACGCTCGAGTGGGAGTCCTGCGAACACGGAATCCTGTACCCGGGCTGGAAGCACGACGACGGCGCAGACCTCGCGGTTCGCTACGTCTCTTCCGACGCCGGCCGCTATCTCGCCGGCTATCTGGCACTCGCGGCGTCGAAGTCGGTGGATGAGCACCGCACTGCGCTCGCAGAGATGAACGAGGGACCGTTCGACTTCAACCATGTCTATGCCCACAAGGACGGCCACTTCGGCTGGGAACTCTTCGGCCGCCTGCCGCGCCGGCGGCGCGACGGGCTCTTCGTGCGCGACGCCCAGGATCCGGAGGCGCAGTGGGACGGCTTCCTCGACTTCGCCGAGATGCCGAAGCGGCTGAATCCCGCAGACGGCGTGATTGCGACCGCGAACTCGATCGTCGACGCCGCGCAGATCGGCAGGGTCGCGACGCTCGTACATTTCGAACCGCGCCACCGCCAGCAGCGCATCGAGCGCTTGCTCGGGGAACGCGCGCTGCACGACGTCGAGAGCTTCCGGTCGATCCAGGCCGACGTCGCGGCCGACTACGCGCCGCCGCTGCGCGACGCGCTGGTCGAGTTGCTCGCGCCGTTCCGCGACCCACAATCGCGCGAGGGCCGCGCCGTCGCGACGCTCGCTGCGTGGGACGGAAGCTTTCCGATCGACTCGGTCGGCGCCGCGATCTTCTTCTTCACACAAAAGTCGCTCTCCGAGCGCGTGGCGCGCGCGCTGCTCGGGCCACGCGTCGGGCCGCGCTTCGCGAACAGTCGCCGCGCGATCCCGCGGCTCCAGCGACTGCTCGTCGACCCGGCCGACTCGCTGCGCGCCGACATCGAGAAGGCCGCTGCTGCCCCACTCCACGAGCTCGCCGCCGACGCACTGCGCGCGGGGCTCGACCGGATCGCGTCGATCTGCGGTGCCGAGTCGGAGTGGTCGTGGGGACGCATCCAGCGCGCGCGACTCGGCACGCTGCTCGCAGAACTTCCCAGTGTCGGTGCGCGCCTGGTCGCGCTCGACGTTCCGTTCCCGGGCGACGACTACACGGTGAACCCGTCGCGCGCTCTCGACGAAGGGAAGCGCCTGCGCGCATTCGTCGGCGCGACGAGCCGCTTCGTCTGCGACCTGGCGCATCCCGACGAAGCCTGGTTCGCCCATTCCTCGGGACCGAGCGGCGACCCGGGATCAGCCTGGCACGCGAACCTCTCGGCGCCGTGGTCGCGCTTCGAACTGTTCCGCTCTGCGCTGTGGCGGCCGGGGGACGTGCCCGACGCGGTCGAACGTGTCGTGCTCGGTCCGTCCGGGACGGCGCAGCGCTGAGCGGCGGGCGGCGAACGACTCGACCGTCGTCGCGACTCCTCAATGCGCGGCTGCGAAATCGTCTCGGACCCCGTGCGCGCCATCCCGCTCTGCGAAGATCGCTTCGCCGAGCGGGGAGAAGGTCCGTGCGACGACCCCCACTGCACGCGCGACGATCGAGCCCACCGCATTCACGTAGCCGGTGCGGGGGTCGTAGCGGACGGGCGCGACCAGCGTGCAGCCGCGCTCGGCGCGCTCGCAGAGCGGAAACACCAGCTGTCCGAGCGTGCGACGACCCGCCTCGAATCCGACAGTCGAGCGCGTCGTCATCTCGGCCTCGAACGGAAGATCTATGTCCGAGCCGAAGACACCGAAATCGAGACGTCGGATAAATGTGCCGCGCAGGCGCGCCGACAGCACCTCGCCCGACGACACATCGAAGGTCCATACGAAATCGCTGAAGCTACCCGCGCGTAGCCGCTGCTGCCGGAACCAGCGCGTCTCGACCGCCGACCCGGCGATCGAGACGCGCACCCGGTCGCTCGCGCCATCGGGCTCGAACCACGCAGGCAGCTCGGCTGCGTAGTCCGTCGCGAGTTGCCCGGGGCGATCCGACGGCGAGTTCTCGAAGCGGACCGCGATCCAACGCGGCTGCGGATCGCGGAGGTCCATCGGCTCAGCCGCGCGCGCAGCGGCGTCTGCAACCGTGATCACCACGAGCGCTGCGATTGCCAAACGCGCAAAGGCCATGAGACGCTCCATACCGCCTCCGACCTCATCACCACCCTCGCGCATGCTACTCGATGAGCCGCGCTTTTCGGAGATTTTTGTGTGGTACCGTGCTCGCGCGACAGCCTACGGAGACGCACCATGCACGATCTCGTAATCCGCGGTGGCACGCTGGTCGACGGCACGGGAGCGACCGCGCGCAGCGGCGACCTCGCGATCGACGGCGACCGGATCACGTCCGTGGGCGGCCATGCAGGTGCGGGCCGTCGCGAGATCGATGCGTCGGGACTGCTCGTCACACCCGGCTGGGTCGACATCCATACCCACTACGACGGCCAGGTCACCTGGGATCCGTATCTCACGCCGTCGTCGTGGCATGGCGTCACCACGCTGGTGATGGGCAACTGCGGCGTCGGCTTCGCGCCCGCCCGGCGCGATCGCCACGACTGGCTGATCGGACTGATGGAAGGCGTCGAGGACATTCCGGGCGCCGCGCTCGCGGAAGGCATCCAGTGGGACTGGGAGACCTTCCCCGAGTACCTCGACGCGATCGAGCGCATGCCGCGCGCGATCGACGTCGCGACCCAGGTTCCGCACGGCGCGGTGCGCGCCTACGTGATGGGCGAACGCGGCGCGAAGAACCAGAAGCCGACCGCGGACGACATCGAGCGGATGGCCGAACTCGTGCGTGAAGGTCTCGCTGCGGGCGCGCTCGGTTTCTCGACATCGCGCACGCTGCTCCACCGCGCGATCGACGGCGAACCGGTACCCGGCACCTTCGCCGGCGAAGAGGAGCTGCTCGGCATCGGCCGCGCGCTCGGTCAGGTCGGGCACGGCGTATTCGAGATGGCGAGCGATCTCGCGCCGGAGGCCGACGAATTCTGCTGGATGGAAAAGTTCGCCGCATCGACCGGACGTCCCATCACGTTTGCGTGTCTGCAGAACGACCTCAATCCGGATCAGTGGCAGCGCCTGCTGCGCTTCGCCGAAGACTGCGCCGCGCGCGGCTCGCGCGTGGTGCCGCAAGTCGCAGGTCGGCCCACCGGTCTGCTGCTCGGTCTCGAGAGCAGCTTCCACCCGTTCAGCACCTATCCGAGCTACGCCGAGATCGCGGGACTGCCGCTCGCAGAGCGGGTGCGCCGGATGCGCGACCCGGCCCTGCGCGCGCGCATCCTCGCCGAGGCGCCGAACCATTCGATGCCCGTCGCGGTCTACATCGCGGCGAGCTTCCACAAACTGTTCCCGCTCGGCGACCCGCCGGACTACGAGCCGGGCCCCGAGAAGAGCGTCAAGGCCATCGCCGAACGCGAAGGTCGTTCGCCGCAGGAGGTCGCGTACGAGCTGATGCTCGCGCGCGATGGCAAGGAGCTGCTCTACTTCCCGCTGCTCGGCTACACGCACGGCAACTTCGACGACATGCGTACGATGCTGATGCATCCGCAGACGGTGCTCGGACTGTCGGACGGTGGCGCACACTGCGGGATCATCTGCGACGCGAGCCTGCCGACCTACATGCTCACGCACTGGGTACGCGACCGCAGCCGCGGCGAACGCATCCCGCTCGAGCAGGTGGTGCGGATGCAGACCCGCAACACCGCCGCGCTATTCGGCTTCGACGACCGTGGCGCGCTCGCACCCGGGCTGCGCGCCGACGTCAACGTGATCGACTTCGAGAATCTGCGCATCGCGCCCCCGGAGGTCGTCTTCGACCTGCCGGCGAACGGTCGCCGGATGGTGCAGCACGCCACCGGCTACCGGATGACGATCCAGAGCGGACAAGTCATCTACGAAGACGGAAAGCCGACGGGACCGCTGCCGGGCAAGCTGCTGCGCGGCCCCCAGCCGGGTTCGGCGACGTAGCACGGTTTGCGCGATCCCCGTCTCGATCGGCGCGGTTTCGCGAAGCTCGCGTTGGGCTCGCTTGCGTCGCTCTGGGTCGCTCCCGGCTGCGGATCCGGACTCGAGTACACCGACGCCGATCGCGCAGCACTCGATCGCCAGCGCCGCGAGGAGACGGAGCGCACAGGCAAGGGTCCGCTCGGTCCGCTGCGTTACCGCGGATACCGCGGTCTCGCCGAGCTTCCGTACTTCGAGCTGGCGCCGGACGGCACGCTGCGACTCGCGATCGACATTCCGCCCGCGATCGACCTGCATACGCACTTTGGAATCGCGCTGCTGCTCGCTCCCGCCATCGACCTCGCCGCGCGCACGCCGCGCACCGAGTACTACCTCGATTGCGACGGCAGCGAGCCCGGCTGCGACTTCGACCTCGACGTCTACCAGAACGCGAACTTCTCGGAAGCGGCGCACGACGCGCTGACCGCGCAGATGCGCGACCAGCTGCTGCCCTGGGGCGGCAGCGCCGCGCGCACCCACACACTCGCCAATCTGGTCGCCGAGTTGGATGCGATGAAGTTCCAGCGCGCCGCGGTGCTCGGCATGGCGCTCGGCCTGCCGTTCGGCGATCACCTGACCGAGCAGTGGATGGACGCGATCGATGCTTCGCCCGCTCGCGATCGCTTCGTTCCGTTCGCGTCCGTGCACCCGCGCGACGCCGGCTGGCGCGCGAAGCTCGCCGCGTTCGCCGCGCGCGGCGCGCGCGGCGTGAAGCTGCATCCGGAGATGATGCGCTTCGCGCCGGACGATCCCGAGGCGATGCAGATCTACGCCGAATGCGAGCGACTCGGGCTGCCGGTGATCTTCCACGCGGGCCGCTCGGGCATCGAGCCCGAGTCGATCCGCCCCTACGCGTTGATCCGCCACTACGTACCGGCGATCGCGGCCCATCCGCGCGTGCAGTTCCTGCTCGGGCATGCCGGCGCGCGCGATGTCGGCGACGCGCTTGCCGCTGCGCAGCAGTACCCGAACGTGTGGCTCGAAATCGCCTGCCAGGGCGCGACGCAGCTCGGCGTGCTGATGGACGCGATCGGCCACGAGCGACTGCTCTTCGGCAGCGACTGGCCCTTCTACCCGCTCGCCGCCACGCTCGCGAAAGTGTTGCTCCTCACCGAAGGCAAACCCGGAGCGCGCGCGGCGATCCTGGGCGCCAACGCCGATCGCATGTTCGCGACGGCCGCCGCGACGCACGTCCCGCGCTGATCGCGCGGGCTCAGTGCAGCGCGAGCGCGGCGAGCACCGGCTGCAGACTGCGCGCCCAGTCGAGTCGCGGCCGGTAGTGCTGGAACAAACCGCCCAGCGCTCCGAACACGCGCGCCAGCATCGCGAACTCCTCGGGGATGCGAATGACCGGATCATCGCGCGTGGCCTCGAGCAGCGCGCGCGCCTGTGTGGCGAGTTCCTGCTGATCGAGCCACGGCACGCCGCCGCCGTCCTGCGCGGCCTGCCGCAACGCGCCGAGCATCGCCTCCGCGAACTGCAGCAGCGTGTCGGGCCGACCGCTCTGGGTGCGAAATCCCAGCTCGGCTAGCAACGTCGCGACGCGCGCGGCGTCGCCGCCGAGGAACGCGATCAGCAGCTGCGCGTATTGCCGCCGTGCCAGAGCCGACAACTCGCGCGCGCAACCGAAGTCGAGCAGCACCAGCGTGCCGTCGGCCGCGACGAGCAGATTGCCGGGATGCGGATCCGCCTGGAACACACCGGCTTCGAGAACCTGCCGTGTGTATGCCTCGAGCACCAGGCCGAGCGTCTCGTCGAGGCGCGCACCGGCCTCCGGGTCGCCCGCATCGCGCTGCGCGCGCCACTCGTCGAGGACGAGCGTGATGCGACGGCCCTCCATGAACGTGCTGGTGAGCACGCGCTCGCCGCAGAGCTCACGGAGCGGCCGCGGCACGGCGATCCGCGGATGCGCCGCGAAGAAATCCGCGAGACGCTGCTGGACGTCGGCCTCGCGCGCAAACTCGGTCTCCGCACCGATGCTCGCCCGCACCTCGGTCACGATCGTGTCGTAATCGGCCGTCGGCAACGCCGAACGCATCGACGCGATGAACGTCGCGAGCAGATCGAGATCGAGCGCGAGCATCTGCTCGATGCCCGGGCGTTGCACCTTCACGGCCACATCGCGGCCGTCGCGTGTCCGCGCGCGGTGTACCTGCGCGATGCTGGCTGCCGCGACGGCTTCCGGGTCGAATGCGGCGAAGACTTCGCCGAGCGGGGATCCGAGCTCGGCCTCGAGGATCTCGCGAACGTCATGCCAGGCGGCGGGCGGTACGCCGTCCTGGAGTCGCGCGAGTTCCTGCGACCAGATGTCCGGCAGCAGGTCGAGCCGCGATGAGAGCAGCTGGCCGACCTTCAGGAACGCGCCGCCGTGCCGCAGGCTCGCCTCGACGAAGCGCCGCGCATTGCGGGCGTGCAGCGCGTCGAGCTGCGCGCGGGCGCTGCGTTCGGGTACGAATGCCGACTGGATCGCCTGCAGTCGATAGCTCGCGGCGATCTGCGCGAGCAGCCAGCCGACGCCCGCCGCGCGGCCGCCGCGCGCCGGCCAACGTTCGATCTCCGCGCGGAGCGCGCGGGCGTCGTCCGCAAGCGCGACGCAATCATCGCGCACGCTCTGGCCGAGCACGAGGAAGCGCTCGGCGATCCCGCGCAGCTCCCAAGCGGTCTCCTCGATTCCCGACACCAGATTGTCCAGCGTCGCGAACCAGCTGCGCGACGCTGCGCTGCGAGCCGTCGCGGCCATTACAACGACTCGCCACACGCGGTGCAGAGCCACACGCGCGGACCGTTCGGTTCATCCGAGAGACCGACGAAGCCGTCGCTTCCGCGCGTCAGCGGGGTGGTGCAGCGCGCGCAGCGCGCCGGTCGATTCAGCGTCACGCGGTTCCACGCGTAGACGTGTGCGAGCGAGGCGTAGTCGTCGGGCGTCGCTTCCAGGTCCGCGGTCGCGGCCGGCGCGACATCGGCATCCGCTGCGTCGGGGGCGCGAGCCTCGGTCTCGTCGGCGACCGGTTCCACGACCGCCTCGCGTACCGCGTCGGCGACACGGCGCGCGTCACGACCCACGCGACGCGCGAGCTCGACCGACTCGGTCACGATCTCGTCGACGTTGGCCACGACGTCGTCGACGAGCTGAAAGGTGTCTTCGAGGATGTTTCGAATCAGATGCGACACGCTGAGCCGCCTCCTGTGCGCTTCGCGCTTCAAGGTGGACTCGAGGTCCCGGGGCACGCGCGTCTGGATCAGCCGGTCCTTGCGCCGCTCTTCGCGGAGCCGTTCGCGCTCATCGTCCATGGCCGCCTCCGGTTGCCTCGACCGGCGGCAAGCTACGTTGTATTACAAATGATTACAAGAGCCGGGGCGGCGCTTCTGGACTCTCCCTGCCCCACCCACGAACACCCCCCGTGCGCTAGCGCTCGTCGATCGGCGCGTAGCGGAGATTGCGTGGGCCCACGTAGTTGCCGCGCGGCCGGTAGATCCGGTTGTTCGAGTACTGCTCGAGGATGTGAGCGCACCATCCAGCCACGCGGCTCGCCGCGAATACCGGTGTGAACAGGTCGATCGGGATGCCCATGCTGTAGTAGACGGTCGCCGAGTAGAAATCGACGTTCGGGATCAGCCCCTTGTGGTCGTGCATGTAGTCCTCGAGCGCGGCGCTCATTTCGTAGAGCTCGGGCCGGCCCGTCTCGGCGGTGATCTCGGCGCTCATGCGCTTCAGGATCGCTGCGCGCGGATCCCCTTCTTTGTAAACGCGGTGGCCGAACCCCATCACCTTGCGCTTGGCCGCGAGCGCGTCGTCGAGATAGGCTTCGAGGCGTTTCGGCGAACCAATCTCGAGCAGCATCCGCATCACGCGTTCGTTGGCGCCGCCGTGCAGCTCCCCCTTCAACGTCCCGATCGCCGCCATCACGCTCGAATACATGCCCGAGAGCGTGCTCGAGGTGACGCGCGCGGAGAACGCCGACGCGTTCAACTCATGATCCGCGTGTAGCACCAGACAGGTATCGAATTGGCGGACGCGGCGCGGTGACGGCTCCTTGCCGTGCAGCATGTACAGGAAATTCCACGCGATCGATCGGCCTGGCATCGGTTGCAGCGGCCATTGGCCGTTCCGCACGCGGTCATAGGCCGCGATGATCGTCGCGAGGCGCGCGGTCAGGCGAACCGCCTTCCGCAGGTTCGCCTCGTAGGAGAGCACGTTGGCGTCGGGGTCGTGCAGCGACAGGCCCGCAACGACCGCGTGCAGGAAGTCCATCGGATGCACGTCGGTCGGCAGCCCATGAAACCAGCCGAATGATTCCGCGGGCAGCGCCATCGCGTCGTCGAGCGAGTGTTGGAAGCGCGCGAACTCGTCGGCGGTGGGGAGTTGCCCGAACCAGAGCAGATACGCGACCTCCTCGAAGGTCGCGTGCGCGGCCAGGTCTTCGATCGTGTAGCCGCGATACAGCAGGGTCGTGCCCGCGATCGTGCTGATCGCGGTGCTGCACGCGATCACGCCCTCGAGTCCGCGATCGACCGCGCCGGCGTATTCGTCGTTGGCGTCGCTCATGGTGTCTCCCAAATTGCACGCGACCGGAACCTAGCCATCACCCACGCGCCCGAAAAGCGCGTCTCGATCGGCGGAACGCGGCGCTTGCGTTCCATTCAGCGGGACTGCGAGCGCCCGCGCTGCTGCACGTCGCGCCAGGCTCTTCGGCGTGGCTATCATAGTCAACGCCTGGCGCACACTTCGACGGAGGAAGTCTTGGTTCCGAAACCTTCCGCGCGCGTGCTCGAAGTTCCCGAGCCCGGCGCCATCTCGCGTCGCGAAGCGCGCCAGCGCGACGATACGGCGATCGAAATCATCCTGCTTCGTCACGGCGAGCCCGACTGGACGCCCGCCGGCGGTCTTTCGGTTCGCGATGCAGCGCTGACCGCACGCGGCCAGCTGCAAGCGGAAGCGGCGGCGCAGGCGGTCGCGACGTTCGGAGTGAGCGCGATCTACGTCTCTCCGCTGCGGCGTGCGCAGGAAACCGCTGCGCCGGTCGCGAAGGCGACGGGCATCGAACCGATCACGATCGAAGGGCTCGCCGAGATCGACATTCCGCTGGCGGGTCTCTCGCAGACCGATGTCGACGGCTACTTCCACCGCGCCACCCGGCGCCCGCTACGCGACCACTGGAGCGGCTGGCCGGGTGGCGAGAGTTTCCGCGACTTCCACCTGCGCGTCACCAGGACGCTCGCCGCGCTGTTGTTGCGCCACGGTGTACCGCGCGAGAGCGAGGACGAGTTCACGGTCTGGCAGCTGCCGCCGCAACGGACGCGGATCGCGATCGTCGCCCACGGCGGCACCAACGCGGTGGCGATCACGCATCTGCTCGACATCCAGGGCGTGCCGTGGGAGTGGAATCGCTTCGAGATGGAACTGGCCGCCTACGCGGTCGTGCAGTCGCGCCCGGTCGGCATGACCGGTTTCGTGTGGTCGCTGCAGAATTTCAACGAGATCGATCATCTGCGCAGTACGGGATTGCGCTAGGAGAATTGCATGTCGGACCGCGTCGTAGTGACGAGACTGCCGGGCGGCGTAGCAGACGTGCGCCTCAATCGCGCCGACAAGATGAATGCGCTCGACACTGCGATGTTCGAGGCGCTCGTCGCGACCGGGACCGAACTCGCGCGCGATCCGTCGCTGCGCGCGGTCGTGCTGTCGGGCGAAGGCCGCTGCTTCAGCGCGGGGCTCGACTTCTCGAGCTTCCAGTCGATGAGCGGTGGCCCGCGTGCCGAAAAGCCCGCTGCGAACCTGCTCTCGCGCGGCGACGCTTCGAGCCTGGCCAATTTTGCGCAGCGTGCCGCCTGGGTATGGACCGAGGTGCCCGTGCCGGTGATCGCCGCGGTGCACGGCGTCGCGTACGGCGGCGGCCTGCAGATCGCGCTCGGCGCCGATCTCCGCTTCGTCACGCCCGATGCCAAGCTCTCGGTGATGGAGATCAAGTGGGGGCTCGTGCCGGACATGAGCGGGACGCAGACGCTGCGGCGGCTCGTGCGTCTCGATGTCGCGAAGGAGCTGACGTTTACCGGTCGCGTCGTGTCGGGCACCGAGGCGGTCCTTCTCGGCCTCGCGACGCGCGTCGCCGCCGATCCGCGCGCCGCGGCGCTCGAGGTCGCCGCCGAGATCGCCACGAAGTCGCCTGACGCGATCCGCGCCGCCAAGCACTTGCTCGACGCATCCGGCGTCGTGTCCGTCGCCGACGGCCTGCGTCTGGAGGAGAAACTCCAGCTCGGGCTGATCGGCCGCCCGAATCAGATCGAGTCGGTGCGCGCGAATCTCGAGAAGCGCGCGCCGCGTTTCCAGGATCCGAGTTGAAAGCAGCTGCTGCAACGAGTCCAAACCCGAACGCAGGAGGTGACGCATGGAGATTCACTGGCGCAACATGGACGAAATCGAAGCGGCACAGCGCAACGCAGTGGAGCGGCGCCTGCTGGCGCTAGCCGAAGGTCACACCGACCTGATCGACCTGCGCATCGCGGCCAAACCCAACAACCACCACCGCCACGGCGGGCAGGAAGTGCACATCGCCTGCCAGGCGCGCGGCAAGGAACTGGTCGCGACGCGCACCGGCGAAGACATCGGGCAAGCGCTCAACGAAGCAGTCGATGCGTTCGTCAGCGAGGTGCGGCGGCTACGCGATCGACGGGCCGATCACCGCGCCTGAAAGACTCCGGTGGCCCCGATCAGCGCAGCGGCGCCCCGTCCTCGGGAGGCGGCGGCGCCCCCTCCTGCCCACCGGGCCGGCCACGGCGACGACGGCCACCGCGACGGCCGCGCCGACGCCTTCGTTGCGCTTGCTCGCCCGCCGCGGCGTCGTCTGCGGTCGCCACTTGCACCGGCGCCGGGGCAACCGGCGACGGCCGCGAACGCGGACGCGGCGCCGGTCGCGCGCCATGGTTGCGTTCGCGAGCGCCATCCCGTCCGCTCTGGCCGCCGCGACGCGAGCTTCGCCGCCGCGTCGGCTGGGCCGGTCGCACCAGCGGTTCGAAGAACGCGGCAGGTCGCTCCGGGCTCCCCCGACATACGTCGCACAACTCGCACGGCGTCTCGTCGGCTTCGCCGAAATAGCGGCGCAGATAGATCGCGCGGCACTCGTCCTGCGCGGCGTAGTCGCCGAGCGCGTCGAGGCGGCGCGCATCCTGGCGGCGCAGCGTCTCGAAGAGCCCGGCGAGCGCGCGGGCGTCCTGTTCCAGTGTCTCCGGCGCACCGGCGACCTGGATCTGATCGCCCGCGAGGCGCACCAGGCCCGCTTCTTCGAGCTTGTTCAGCAGCGCGCTCGCGATGCGCGGTCCGAGTTCCGCGGAGACCGCGAGCGCCTGCACGGTCGGCTCGCGGCCCTCTTCTGCCCACGCCGCGAGCGCGGCGCCGAGCTTGTAGAGCTGGTCGGGCCGCACCCGGCTGCGCGACAGCAGCAGCTCGTGGATCGCGCGGTCGCTGGCGTCGTAGAGCAGAATGCAGTTCGCCTTGCGACCGTCGCGACCGCCGCGGCCGGCCTCCTGCACGTACTGCTCGAGCGACGCGGGCGCCTGGAAATGCATCACGAAGCGGATGTCGGGCTTGTCGATGCCGAGGCCGAAGGCGCTGGTCGCCACCATCACGGTGCGGCGCTCGTCCTTCATGAAATGCTCTTGCTCGGTTTCGCGTTCGATGCCCGTCATGCCACCGTGGTAGCGATGCGCGGGGATTCCGAAGCGCATCAGCAGTGCGTAGACGGCGTCGACTTCGGCGCGCGTCGAGCAGTAGATGATGCCGGGCCGCCTGAGCCGCCGCGCGAGTCGCAGCAGCGCGCGGAAGCGCGCGTCGCCTTCGCAGCGCAGCACTTCGAACGCCAGGTTCGAACGGTGCGGCGACGCCGCGACGACTTCGGGATCGCGCATGCCGAGCGAACGCACGATGGCGTCGCGTACCATCGGCGTCGCGGTCGCCGTGAGCGCCAGGATCGGCGGTGCGCCCAGTTCGCGGATGCGTTGGCCGAGGCGCCGGTACTCGGGACGGAAGTCGTAACCCCATTCGGAGATGCAGTGCGCCTCGTCGATCGCCACCAGCGATACGCCGCTCGCGACGAGCGCCTCGCGCGGTTCGGTGCTGCCGAGCGTCTCGGGCGTGGTCATCACCAGCAGCGGTCCGCCCGCGGCGATCTCGGCCATCGCCGCGCGGCGCGCCGGGCCGCGCACGGTGCCGTCGAGGCGCACGCAGCGGATGCCCTTCGCAACGAGGCGCAGGTGCTGGTCCTGGAGCAGTGCGATCAGCGGCGACACCACCACCACCGGTTTCGGCAGCAGCATCGACGGCACCTGGTAGCAGGCGGACTTCCCGAAGCCGGTGGGCAGCACCATCAGCACGTCGCGCTGCGCGAGCACGTCGGCGACGACCTGCTCCTGCTCAGGGTGGAGCCGCTCGATGCCGAGTCGCAACGCAGCTTCGGCGGGCGTTGCAGCAACTTCGCGCGACTCGGGCGGGAACTCGACCGGCTTCGCGCGCGGGCGGCGCACGCGCGGCTTGGGAGCGGCCTTCTCGGGCGCCGCATCGGCACGCGGCGCGCGATCGCCATCGGCGGCGAACGCTTCGGGCTTCGCCCCGCCACGCCGGCGGCGGCGCCCCCCACGGCGCGAACGCCGCCGCGGCTTCTCGCGCGTGGGCTCAGACATCGGGCTCGTACTTCATTGCCGCAACGATGCCCGCCGCGTCGAACGCGCCGGGATAACCGTCGAGCGCGCGGCTCGCGGGCTCGGAGTAGAAGGTCAACATCGACAGCGACTTCAGCCCCTTGAAGAGATCCCGCTTCAGGTCGAGACGCGAGCGCATCAGATCCTCCAACACACGATCCTGACTGGCGCCGTCGAGCGCCGTAAAGGGCCGCCACTTCGCAACGAGCGGAGCGATGCCCCACTCCAGCACCCAGAGAGCCTGCACGAGCGGACCCGCGAGTGCTGGCAGCCGCGCCACCCAGAGATCGGCGGCGCGCGCCGGGTCGATGCGTCCCGCCCGGATCACCTCGGCACCCCGAGGGCCGACACAGCGCATCGCAACCGCTTGGAAGGTTGCATAGGACCGCGGCGAGAGCACCTGCAAATCGACTCCCGCGGGCGGATTCAGCTGAGCGGGCACCCCGCCGCAGCCCGCGGGCAGCATTCCGGTGGCCGCCAGCGCGGCTGCAAAGCGGAGAAACCCGCGCCGATCGAGGCGCGCGAACGGCTCGATTAGGTCGAGCGGCAGGTCACCCCGGGGGGTCACTTAGCGGGGCCCCGCTGGTCCGGAGCATCGGGCGCCACCGGGGACGCTTCGTAGGCTCCGCGCGCGTCGTGACGGCGGATCGCGGCGAGGTCGACGAGCATGCGCAGCGAGTCGCGAATCGGGTGGACCTTCGAGTGCGGGTCGTCGACCCAGATCACGGGCAGCTCGCCGACGCGCAGCGAGAGGCGCTCTGCGATCCAGAGCAGCTCGACGTCGAAGGCATAGCGGTCGATACGAGCGCGCGAGAAGATCGCGCGGGCGGCGTCGCGCCGGAAGCACTTGAAGCCGCACTGGGTATCGCGCATCTCGAAGCCGATCGCCGTACGAGCGATGTGATTGAAGGTGCGGCCCATCGATTGGCGCCACCACGCCTGGCGCACGCGCACGTCGGAGTCCGGCAGCGCGCGCGAACCCACGACCACGTCGAATCCCGCCGAGACGGCGGCCAGAAAGCGCTCGACCTCGTCGATCGGCGTGGAAAAGTCCACGTCGGAGAAGAGCACATGGGAGCCCGTCGCAGCAAGGACGCCCGTGCGCACGGCGAATCCCTTGCCGCGATTCGTCGCCATCTCGATCACCTGCACGCGGTCTCGGCCTGCCTCGCGCGCAATCTGCGCGGTCGCGTCGGTACTGCCGTCGGATACGACGATCAGCTCGCTCGCGTAGGACTGCGCGGCGAGGTAGGCCGTTGCCCGCTCGATGCACGCCCCGACGCGTTCCGCCTCGTTGAATGCGGGAACGACGACACTGAGCTGCGGGCGATCGCTCTGCTGCATCAAAGCCGGTTCCAACCTTACGGGCGCGGCGATCCTCGCCGATCGCGGCGCGCTGTCTACCCCGCGCCGGGAGCCGCGAATCGCGCGCGCAGCGCGTCGAGGGTTGGGTCTCGATACAGCAGGCTCGTCTGTTCGAGCAGCGCGCGTGCGGCATCGATGCGGCCGAGTGCGCCGAGGATCGAAATCCGCGCGAGACGCCGCCATAGGTCGAGCGGATGCTGCAGACCGGAGTCGAGCGGCTCGAATAGCATGGGCGAGTCCACGTTCACGGCCGGCCAGCCGGCCTGCTCGGCGGATCGCGTGCGCACGAAGACGGCAGCGACCTCATCCAGGTCGACGAGTCGCCACGCGGGCTGCGCATCGAGCCATGCGAACAGCGCGGGCTCGCGGAAGAGCCCGAAGTGGATCAGCGCGGTCCCGAAGTGATAGCGCGCGTCGAGTCGCTGGAACGCGAGAGGGCCTCCGTCGCCCTCGACTTCGATGTCCTCGAAGAGCGTCTCGCCATAGACCTCGAGTCGCCCGTCGGAGAGCACCGAATAGGCCGGCCAGAGTCGCCAGATCAGGAACCCGCCGTCGCCCATCCGGTGGTAGATCGGGCCAGGCGGACGATGGCGATCGATCCAATCGACGGCGCGCTCGGGAAACCAGAAATCCGCGAACGCCGTACTCGAAGATCCGCGGGGCCCATCGGCGCGCGCAACTTCGGTCGCCACCACGAGGCTGGCGGCGAGCGCGAGGCCCGCGACGGTCGCCGCGCCGAACCGGCGCTGGCGGGCCGGCGAGATCCGCGAGGTCTCGTCGAGCCATCGTCCCCAGTGCGCGGCGAAGATCG
Source organism: uncultured Spirochaetales bacterium (assembly GCA_964353555.1). Lineage (GTDB taxonomy): Bacteria > Myxococcota_A > UBA9160 > UBA9160 > PR03 > PR03. The sequence goes on along the minus strand of CAYGWM010000002.1, from coordinate 102,811 downwards.
GCGCTGCGCCGAGTGCGAACAGCGCGATGTTGCGGACCGCCGCGAACGCGAGGACCCCGAACGAGAGCCAGACCAGCGCGTCGAAGACCGAGAAACCACGCCGGTCGAGAAGCATCGCTGCGAGCGACAGCATGCCGAGCATGGCGAATGCCGCGAGCGCGGTCGCGCTGTTCGCATCGAAGGCGGCCAGCGGGGAGCGGAGTTCGTCGATGGTCCGGTCGAAGACTCCGCTCGTCTCGGTGGGACCGATCATCGCGAGCTGGCGCAACGGCATCAGCGCGCCCTCGACCCCATTCGGATTCACCAGCGCGGCAACCACCCCGAGCCCGAGAACGAGGCAGAGCCGCCGGATCCGATCGCGCCGCACGGCGCGTCCTTCGCCGAACCATGGCGACACGGACTCGCCCACCAGCGCCATCGCGATCAGCGCGATCCCCACCGCCTGGAGGCCGTGCAGATTCGCCCACACGATTTGGAGCGGGACGATCGCGAACACCCAGCGGTCATTCTCGCGCTCGTCGCGACGCAGCAATCCCAGCACCACGGCGGTCAGCAACAGACTCACGGTGTCCGGTCGCACCAGGAATCGAATACACGCGGCCGTGACGAGGAGGGCCAGCGCAACGCCGCACACCGCGGGTCGATCGCGTCGCCACAGGCCCAGCGCGGCGACGCCGACGATCGCGCACGCGAGCACGAAGCCAGCCGCCCGGTTCGCTTCATGCCCGCCCAGCTGGTAGATCTGGAACAGACCGACCTGGAATAGCCAGTGCAGGTCGATCCACCGAGCTCCCGTCGCCGAGTAGCTGTACGCGTCGACGCGAGGCACATGCCCCGTTTCGGCGATCAGCGCGCCGGTCCGCAAGTGCCAGAAGTAATCGGTATCGAGGATGGGCCGGTCGGCGAGAACTGCCGTGAGCGCAGCGATCGAGACGATGACGACGATCGCGACGAGGCGCGGGCGATGCATCGAGTGCTGGCTCCAGCGTGGCGATCCGGGTGGGCGGACGCCGTTTGTACCACGCCCCGGGCTGCTCCGGTCTGGTGGCCGACGGCGGAGCTGCGGCAAGCTGGTCGCGCATGAAACCGGATCGACCCGCGAACGCGGCGAGTAGTCGCACGAATTGGGATCTCGCACGCCCGTGGCTCGCGGCCGCGGTGCTGATCGCTTTGGTCGCCTTCGTCTATGCGCCGACGCTCGCGAACGGTTTCATCTGGGACGACGACTTGTACGTCCAGAACAACCTCGCGATCCGGACTCCCAGCGGTCTGCGTGACGTCTGGACCCGGCTCGACGCCTTCCCGCAATACTATCCGCTGGTCCAGACGAGCTTCTGGATCGAGTACCAGCTCTGGGAACTCGATCCGCGCGGCTACCACGCGACGAATCTCGCGCTGCACGCGATCGCAACCGTGTTGCTCTGGCGATTGCTCTCACGCCTCGCCGTTCCTGGCGCCTGGTTGGCCGCCGCGATCTTCGGCGTCCATCCGGTCCACGTCGAGAGTGTGGCTTGGGTCACCGAACGGAAGAACGTTCTGTCGCTCGTCTTTGCGCTCGGCTCGCTGCTCGTCTACCTGCGCGCGTCGCCTTCGGAAGCGCCGGCCGGTGTCAGACCCTCGAGCGCATCGTGGTACCTGCTCTCGCTCGCGTCGTACGTAGCGGCGCTGCTCAGCAAGACCGTCACGGCCAGCGTGCCGGCTGTGTTGCTGGTGGTCTACTGGTGGAAACGCGGCCGCATCACCTGGCGCGACGCGGCCTGGTTGGCGCCGTTCTTCGCGGTCGGGCTCGCGCTGTCGTCGGTGACGGTGTGGATGGAGCGAACGCACGTCGGCGCGGTGGGGCCGGAGTGGCAGCTTTCGTTCGTCGAGCGGGTGCTGATCGCTGGACGCGCCGCGTGGTTCTACGCCGGCAAGCTGTTCTGGCCGCACCCCCTCGCCTTTTTCTACCCGCGCTGGACGATCGACGCGCACCAAGGCTGGCAGTTCGTGTTTCCGGTTGCCGCCGTGCTGGTGATCGTGGCGCTCTGGATGACACGGCAGCGGATCGGCCGCGGCGCGCTCGCGGCGGTGCTCATCTTCGTCGGTGTGCTGACACCTGCGCTCGGGTTCTTCGATGTCTATCCGTTCCGCTACTCGTTCGTGGCCGATCACTTCCAGTATCACGCGAGCATCGGCGTGATCGCCGGGGCGGTGGCGTTCGGGACCCTCTGCCATCGCCGTCTCGGACGTCGCGCGCGCCTCGCAGCCCTGCTGGTCGCCGCCGTCCCTGTCGCGGCGCTCGGCGCGCTCTCACGCCAGCAGACTCGCTGCTACCGCGATCTTCCAACGCTGTACGAAAGTGTCATCGCGGTGAACCCCTCCTCGTGGGCGGCGCACAACAACCTCGGCCGAAGCCTGCAGAACCAATCGCGCTACGAAGAGGCCGTCGTTCAGTTCCAGCAGGCGATCGCACTCGGTCCGCACTACGCGCGCATCCGGAACAATCTGGGCAGCGCGCTGTCGAGCCTCGGTCGACTCGAAGAAGCGGAGGCGGAGCTCGAGCGAGCGCTTGCGGGAGAAGGCGACGCGACCGACCAGGCGGACACGCGCGTGTACCTCGGCGTCGTGTTGATCAAGCAGAACCGATTCGCCGAAGCGGCCGTGGAGTTGCGGACGGCGCTGCAACTCCGCCCTCGCGATGCCTGGGCTCTCTACAATCTTGGCGTCGCGCAAGCAGGCGACGGCGACCTCGCGGCCGGCGCCGCGAGCGTTCGCGAATCGCTCGCCATCGAGCCGACGGTCGCCACCGCGCATCACGAGCTCGGATCGATGCAGCGCGCTGCGGGCGACGCCCCGGGCGCGCTTGCCAGCTACGCCGAGGCCGTGCGACTCGAACCCGACAACGGCGGCTTCCGGGTCGCTCTCGGCTCCGTGCTGCTCGAGACCGGCGATCGCGACGGCGCCGAACGCAACTTTCGCAAGGCGCTCGAACTCGATCCGCGCAGCGCCGACGCGCACGCCGGGCTCGGAATCCTGTTCGCGGCGCGCGGCGACCTGGACGGAGCGCAAGCCGAGTTCGAGTCCGCGCTGCGCGCCGATCCGAACGACGCGCGCGCCATCGAGAATTTGCGGCGCGTTCGGGAGGCTGCCTCGCAGGCGCGTTGGCGTTAGCAGCATCATATTACGCGTCGGCCGATGCGATCGCGCGAACGAGAAAACCCTCCCCCGTCCGAAGACGAGGGAGGGCGTGCATCTCGGGAAAGAGACTGCGGCGTCTAGCTCTCGAGGCGCCGTCGCCGACCGCGTACCCCAAGGGCCACGATTCCCGCTGCCAGCAGCGCTGCGGTCGCCGGCTCGGGAATGATGGATGCGAAGCCAACCAGGGTGCCCGTTGCGGTTCCGACCAGGTTCACACCGCCGAGCGAAATGTCGACCGGCACGTTGATCGGCACCGTGATCCGATAGTTGAACCCGCCGACATTGACGATCGAGCCCG
>CAYGWM010000002.1:32308-99236 GCA_964353555.1 uncultured Spirochaetales bacterium | reverse complement strand
TTGATCGGCACCGTGATCCGATAGTTGAACCCGCCGACATTGACGATCGAGCCCGGACCGGCGCCGGTGTTGACGCCGTTGAGCGGACCCGACTGGGCCTGCGTATCGCCGACGACCTGTCCGGCGATGATCACGCTGATCCCGTCGAAATCGATCCGCGAATCCAGCACACCGAGCGTGACCGCATTCGACAGGAACGACGTTGCCACCACCGGCGTCACAACGCTCGAGACGTCATAGCTGACATTGTCGAACGAGATGTAGCCGAGGGTCTGGAGACCGAGCACGGGGAGGTTACCGCGCACCGAGGCGGCGTAGACAGCCGGTGCACTGCTCGTGTTCGTGAAGGTTCCGGCCGTGTTGATGGTGCTCGTCACCGACGTGCTGTACGAAGCCGGGTTCGGGCGATAGTTGCCCGTGTTGAGTCCGACCAGGCTCGACGAGCCACCGAGGAACTGGACGGACGAGACTCCGGCCGACCAACCCACGTTGGTTGCGAGCAAGCCGTCCACCGGCGCCGTGTTGGTGGTCCAGGTGGCGTTGTTCTGATTCCGGAGTCGCATCGTGACGGTCAGCGTGCCGAGCGAGACCAGCTGGTCCGGAATCGCGAGCTTGAACGAACTCAGGGTCGGATCGATGTCCCAATTGACCGAAATCGCATGAGCAGGCGAGGCGGAGAATCCCGTGCATACGGCCAACATGGCCAATACGCCCTTCGATACACGTGTCATGTGAAGGCTCCTTCCCAGTAAGCCCGACGTCCAGCGGCCGACAGCAGCAAGCCCACGTCTGACGCCCAGTTGTGCAAACCGTGTACCGATTGGTAGTCAGAGACCCAAGCGCCTGAAATCACAAGAGAACCGCGGCATCATCGCGAGATCGCGCGAGCCAGATGCGGAATGCACCTACCCACACTTGGGAAAAGTTTTTCCAGATCCGGGCATCGCTCAGAACGCGCGATGGCGGCGCCGCGGTCTCGGGTAGTCTTCCGACTCGAACTCCGAGGTGGATCCGCACCTGATGTTTCCCAGATTCCGCTGGCTGGTCGTGCTCGCCGTGCTGATCGCCGCGACGCTCTGGAGCTACGGACCCGCCCTCGATGCGGAGTTCATCCGCTTCGACGACTCGGCCTACATCCAAGCCAATCCACCGGTAGCGACCGGCCTGCGGCTCGCGAACATCCGTTGGGCGCTCACCGGCCATCAGTCGTCGAACTGGCACCCGCTCACGTGGATCAGCCACATGATCGACGTCGAGGTCTTCGGCCTCGAGCCCCGCGGCCATCACGCGGTGAACGTCGCGCTGCATCTACTGAATGCGGTGCTGCTCTTTCTCGTGCTGCGCTCGCTGACGAATGACGTGGCGCCGAGTCTGTTCGTCGCGGCGGTCTTTGCGCTGCATCCAGCCAACGTCGAGTCGGTCGCGTGGATCGCGCAGCGCAAGACGCTGCTCTCGACGCTCTTCGCGCTGCTGTCGATCGGGAGCTACGCGCGCTACGCGCGCGGCGGCGGTCGCAGCCGTTACGTCGCGAGCGTTCTGTGCCTCGCGCTCTCGCTGATGTCCAAGGGAATGTTCGTGACGCTGCCCTTCGGACTGCTGCTGCTGGACTACTGGCCGCTCCGGCGCGCCGCGTTCGAGACGGCCGAAGGGAGCGCCATCACGCCGCGCGCGCTAGCGCGCGGCTGGTGGAAGCTGCTTCCGGAGAAGCTTCCGTTCGTGCTGCTCTCGGTGGCGACGTCGGTCATCACGCTCCACGCGCAACAGGATTCGATGTCGACCGTCGAGAACTTCTCGATCGCGGCCCGCCTCGGCAACGTCGCGCTCTCCTACGTCGCATACATCCGGACCTTCTTCGCGCCGTTCCATCTCGCGGTCTTCTATCCGCTCGACCCGGAAGGATTGACGCCCCGCCTGGTGCTCTCGTGTGTCGCAATCTTGGTCGCGACGACGATCGCATTCGTCTGGCTCGGATTTCGCCACCGCTACCTGCTGGTGGGTTGGCTCTGGTTCCTCGGGACGCTGGTCCCGGTGATCGGCCTCGTGCAGGTCGGCATGCAGTCGATGGCGGACCGCTATGTGTATGCGCCGTTCTGGGGGCTCGGAATCGCACTCGCGTGGTCCGCCCAGGACCTGCTGCGATGGCGCCCGACTCCGGCCGCCGTGCGAGCGATCGCGGGAATGGCGCTCGCGCTGCTGCTCGCGGGACTGGCGCTGCTCACGCATCGCCAAAGCGCGAAATGGCACGACGAGATCGGGCTCTTCGAACACACGCTCGCCAACACCGAGCGGAACTGGCTCGCGCACGGGGTCCTCGCGGAGCGCTATTTCGCACGCAGCGACTTCCCGAAGACGATCGAGCACTGCCAGCAAGCGGCGAAGCACAACCGCGACATGGGAACGATCCGCAGCACCTGGGGACTCGCGCTCTACGAGACCGGATTCCCGGACCTCGCGCTCGAGCAGTTCGAACTGGCGGTGGCGCAGGAGCCGGACAATCCCGTCGGCTACATGAACCTCGGCTGGATCTACACCGAGCGTGGCCTCTACGACCTCGCGCTGGCGCGCCTCGCGAACGCCGCCCGTCTGATCGAGCACACCACGCCGGGCTACACGCGCAAGACGATCTTCGCAAACTGGGCCAGCGCGCTCGCGAAGACCAGGCGGCTGCAGGAATCCCGCGAGAAGTTCGCGCTCGCGCTCGAGATCGAGCCGAACGAGGCCGCCTTGCTGCGCGATGCGGCGCGCGTCGACCTGCGCTTGCGCGATCCCGAAGCAGCCATCGAGCGCCTGCGCCGCGTGCTCGCCGCCGATCCGGGGGATGCCGATGCCGCGTACCTGCTCGCCAGCGCGCTCGAACTACAAGGCAACTCGGCCGAGGCGGCGAACCGCTTCGAGCGCGCACTCGCATCGAATCCGCGCCAGGCGGTCGTCACCATCGACCTCGCGAGAACGCTCGCCAGCGAGGACCGGCGCGACGAAGCGATCCGGCTGCTCGATGCGCTGCTCGCGCAGCCTCCGCCTGCCAACGACGCGGACGCGCGCTTCGTCACCTCCACCGTGCTCACCCATCGCGGCGAGATCGCGCTCGAACACGGGGATGTCGCGGACGCGATCGCAGCGCTCGATCGCGCGGTCTCCGTCTGGCCCGACAACTACGACGCCAACAACCGCCTCGCCTTCCTGCTCGCAACCGCCGCGGATCCGACGCTCCGCGACCCGCCCCGTGCGATCGAACTCGCCACGCGTGCTTGCAGCCAGCGCCGGGAGTACGGGTCGCTGGCCACGCTCGCAGTGGCGAATGCGGCCGCGGGGCGGCTGCCCGTGGCGGCCGCTACCGCGCGTGAGGCTCTGGACCTCGCGACCCGGGCCAACGACCGATCGGCCGTCGCGGCGCTCGAGCAACAGCTGCAGCTTTACGGGCAGCCGCCGCGGGTCAGCGACGCTCCGTAGTGACGGCGCTCTCGCGCAGCGGCAGTCCCTCCCGGTAGGAGCGCTTCTGCCGCTCCAGCCGCTCTGCCAACTCGACCTGGTTGCCGTCGCGAGCCAGCCGGATTCCGTCGGCAGCGACCTTCTCGGCCTCGCCGAACGCACCCGAAGCCGCGTAGGCGGCCGCGAGCGTCTGCAGTAGCTCCGGCTGGCGGCAGCCAGTGGGCCGACACGTTTCCTCCGCGAGAGCCAGCGCCTCACGACCATTCCGCAGTTGCGGGTCGGCGGCGGTCGCGAGGATCCAGGCCAGCCGATTCCGGACCGGCAACAGATGCGGATCCGCACGCAGCGCGGCGCGCAGTTCGGTCACGGCCTCGGGCGCTTTCCCCTGCATCAGCAGCGCGAGCCCGAGATCCGCGTGAGCAACTGCCGCATCGGGCTCGAGTTCGACGGCGCGCCGCAAGCGGCGGATCGCAGAGTCCAAGTCCCCACTGCGAAGTTCCAGCTCCGCGAGCGGTCCGTAGGCTGGCGCCAGCAGCGGGTCGAGTTCGATCGCCTTCGCCAGCATCGCTCGCGCCGTCGCGTCGTCGCCCTGCTGCGACGCCGCGACGGCGAGATTGAAGTGCAGCACCGCGTGGCTCGGCGCGAGCGCGACGCCGCGTTCCAGGCTGCGACGCGCCTCCGCCAGATTCCCCTGCGCCATGAAGGCGCGTCCCAGATTGTTGTAGGTCTCCGGGAACTGCGCGTCGGCGCGCCGCGCCGCTTCGAGCAGATGCAACGCGTCACGCACGCGGCCCGCCTCGAGCAGCGCGGTTCCGGCGTTGTAGTACGTCACGGCGTCGTCGGCGTAGCGCTGCGGAACCGGCCAGTTGGTCGCGACGGCGGCCGCCGCGCCGAGCGCGAGCCCGACGCCGAGTTCGCGCACCGACGCGCCGCGACGATCGCGAAGCCGACGCCAGCCTTCGGCGAGTCCCGCCCCCGCGAACAACGCCGCGATCGGAACCAGCGGATAGCGATAGCGGGCGAACACATAGAAGAGGGTCACCGCAGCCGCGAAGCTCGCGCCCATCGCATATAGCAGCCACAGACGCCGCCACTGCGCTCGCGTCCACCAGAGGCCCATCACGGCGAGCGGCACGAGCACGCCGAATTGCAGGATCCAGCCGAGCGCGCGCAGCGGCGGCGAGTCTTGTTGGTGGGTATGGATCGCCTCGGCGTCGACGAGTTCGAGCCGGTTCCAGGTGAGGAACCACTTCCAGGCGAGCAGCCGCATCCACTCTTCTGGCGCGCTGCGAATCTCATCCCAGGATCGCGCCATCCAGTACGCCGACACTTCCGACGGATGCAGCGCGCGCTTCGACTGGTCTTCCGCGATCCGCCGCGCGTCGTCGCGCTCGTAGGTCGCGTCGCCCCGACCGGCTCGCATCGGCGTGTAGCTGCCGTCCGCGCCGCGGTGGTTGCCGATGTAGAAGTTCGATCCCATCTGCGACGTCGTGACCAGGAATTCGCCGCCGACGTAGGCGTTGCGGACGCCGACCGGCACCAGCAGCGCTGCGGCGCCGAGCACGAAGCTCGCACCGAAGAGCGCCACGCGCAGCGCGCCACGCGGCCACGCGCACCACGCGATCCAGGCGAGCAGCACCGGCGCGAGCACCGCCGCGTTCTCGCGGTTCAGCATCATCGCGCCCAGCAACATTCCGATGCCGAAAAGCGGGCCGGCGCGCGGACGCGCCTGCGTGATCGCCGCGAGCCACAGCAGCGCGGTCATCAGCAGCAGATCGAGCGACGCCTTCTGCACGATGCCGTCGAAAAAGATCGCCGGCGGATAGAACGCGAGCAGGATTCCGGCGATCCAGCCGACGCGTTCCGAGAAGAACCCGGCGCCGGCGCGCGCGAGGAAGACACACGACAGCGCACCGAAGACCGCCTGCAAGATGCGCACGACCCAGGGGTCGTGGCCGAAGACGCGATACGACGCGCCCAGCAGATACGGATAGAGCGGTGTCTGGTAGAAGACCTCGGAGCCGAGCCAGTCGCCGGCCGCGATCTGTTGCGCCCAACGGTCGTACTGGCTGGCGTCACCCAGCAGCAGCTCGTACAGCATCGAGTGTTGCATCGCGGCGAAATGCAGCAGCCGCACCGCCAGCGCGAGTCCGAACAGCAGGCAGAGCTTCCAGCGCATCAATCGAGCTCGTCGAGACGCGTGAGCTCGTCGGTCGCGGCCGACGTCGCCCACGCGCGTGCGCGGTCCCGATCGAAGTCGTGGAAGATCACGACGCGCCGCCCGAGACGCAGCGTCTCCGAAGCGCCCGCGAACTCCGCCGGAAGCGACTGCGGAATCTGCGCTGCGAACGCAGTCGCATCAGCCTTCGCGGCGAGTTCCGCCAGGTAGAGCCACGGCCGGGCGCCGTCCGGACACGCGAAGCGGATGCCGCGATCGCCCCGCCAGCCCGCGAGCGCACGTCCCGGCAGCAATCCCCCTATCGCCATTCGCTCGGCCAGCAGCCTCGCGACGCCGATACTCTCATCGCTCTCGACCTCGCATCCGTCGGGTGTCGGCGCGGGACCCACGATCCGGTACGGACGCTCGGATCCGCGGTACGCGCGCGAACTCGCCAGCTGCTTGGTCGAAAGCGGCGGCGTCCGGAACGGCGCTTCGCGATCGCGGTGGGTGCCGAGGAATCCGTCGGCGAGATCGACGCAGATGGCCTCGGGAGTCGCCGAGCGCGGCACCACGACATCCAGCTCTTCGAGGATCTCGAACGAGGGCGCCTCCGCGCCGGAATCGCCGCGGCCGGTCGCGACGCTGCGCGCGCTGGCGGCGAGCAGCGATCGGATCGCGACACCGGGATCGCCGCGCAGCACCGGCGCCGCGTCCGCGAGCCGCGGATAGTTCTGCGCATCGAGCAAGCGCTTCAGAGCGCGGCGCGCCTGCTCGCGATCGGGCGGCGCAAGGCAGAGCACCCATTGCAGACCCGGATCGGGAAAGCAGCTTCCGGGCGCGTCGGCTTCGGCTGCGCTCGCGTTCGCGGCCGCGGCCGCGACGCGAGGACACGGCGCGAGCGCCCGCGCCCGTTCGCGCAGCGACGCGAGCCGCGGATCGTCGTCGCGCAACAATTCGAGACGCGGGCGCTGGATGAATCCCAGCCCGCGCTGCTTCTCGGTCGCCGCCACCAGCGCATCGAAGCCGTCGGGGTCGACGTCGCCACGGGCGTCGACGAGCGCGGGGTCGGGCAGCCGATTCGTGACGCGGATGGCGCTCGGGTCGCAGACCGCGCCCAGCGTCGCCGCGGTGACCGTAGCGAGGGCGAACGCCGTCGCCACGCGCCTGCCGGTCCGACACTGCTGCGTTGTACGCAAGGAATGCTGGCGTTGCGGGTTTCGAAGCACGGCCGCGGACACTGCCTCGCTGCCGAGGTCATCGTCAAGGCGAGTCGCGCGGGTGGTAGTCTCCGCCGCACCCGATGACTGGCATGCCGCAACGCGACGACGACCGCGCAGCAGAGAGAATCGCGCGAGAGCCGAAGGCCTGGGCATGGATGCCCGTCGCCGCTGCGATCGCGTACCTCGCGCTCACGCTGCATGCCGCACGCGTCGAGACGCCCACCGCCGACGAGTTCGCGCACGTGCCCGCCGGCGTCGCGGCCTGGCGCCAGGGTCGAACCGATCTGTATCGCGTGAATCCGCCGCTGCTGAAGCTGCTGCTGGCAGCGCCCATCGCCGCCGACGCGTCGGTGAATGCCCCGGTCGTCGTCGAGCCACCGATGCAGTGGGGGCCGTGGGAATACGGCCATCGCTTCCTGGAGGCGAATCGCGCCCAGTACCTGACGCTGATGTTCCGCGCGCGCTGGGTGGCGATCGCTCTCGGATTGCTCGCGGGCCTGGTCGTCTTCCTGTGGGCACGCGACGCCTTCGGATTGCGCGCCGCCGCCGTGGTCACTTCGCTCTTCCTGCTGTGCCCGAACGTGCTGGCGCACGGCCATCTGGCGACGATCGACATGGGGGCGCTCACGACGATCCTGCTCGCAATGTTCGCGCTGCGCTGGAGCTACCGGGATCCGACGCGCACGCGGCTGCTCGTCGCCGGCGCTGCGCTCGGGCTCGCGCTCGCCACCAAGTTCCTCGCGGTGCTGCTGCTTCCGGCGTTCGCGCTGCTCGCCGTTGTGCATCGATGGCGCGCCGCGACGCGATCCCCCGCGCGCCGACTCCAGCAGGCGTCCGGAGACTTCGCGTGGATTCTCGTCGCGGCGCTCGTCGTGCTCAACGCGAGCATCGGCTTCGAGGAATCGTTCTGCGCGCTCGGCAGCCTCGCGTTCCGCTCGCACTTTGCCACGTCGCTGCAAAGCGTCCTCCCCGCGTGGACTCCGGTGCCGCTGCCGCGCGAGTGGGCGCTCGGCTTCGATGCGGCGAAGGAGATCTCCGAACACGGCGAATTCGGCAGCTACTTGATGGGGCAATGGTCGGAGCACGGCTGGTGGTACTACAACGGGGTCGCGCTCGGCGTGAAACTGCCAGTCGCGATCCTCGTGCTGCTGGCGGCGTCTGTCGCATTTTGGCGCCGCAGCGAAGTCGCGAGGATCGAGCTCTACTCGTTGCTGGTCCCACTCGCGACGCTCATCGTGGTGTTCGCGACGGCCAGCAACCTGAACATCGGAATCCGACACGTGCTGCCCGCGTTCCCGTTCCTGTTCCTGCTGCTGGGCCCCGTGTTCATGGCGACGCGAAGCGGCGGGCGCGAACGCGTGTCGCTGGCGCTCGCCGCGGGTGCAGCGGCGGCGACCGTTTTCAACGTCGCGACGATCCACCCCGACTACCTCACGTTCTTCAACGCGATCGCGGGCGGGCCCCGTCATGGGAGCGAGTGGCTGCTCGACTCGAACCTCGATTGGGGACAGGACCTCTACCGGGTGCCAGCTGCGGTGGCAGCCATCGATCCAGCAGAGACGCCCTATCTGCTGTACTTCGGGCTCGTCGATCCGGCTCTCTATGGGCTGCAATATCGACTGCTGCCACCGACGCCCGTGTCGGGAATCATCGCGGTCTCCGAGAATTTCCTGTGGGGCTACTCCTACTTGACCGTCGCGCCGGGTGGTGGCTTGGTGGGAGTCAGCGGTGACACCGCCGCGTGGCTGCGATCCTACGAGCCGGTACTGCGACTCGGATCGATCCGGATCTACGACACCCGCGCATCCGCAGGGTCTCAGTAGTCGATGCCGCTGGCGGATCAGCACCGCGCCGCTCCCGGCCACGAGGCGGTCCCGGGCTGGGCGCGGGCGCTCGCGCTCGTTGCGCTCGTCGTTGCGGCGTACTGGCCGATTCTCGAGAACGGCTACGTCTCGGACGATGAGATCTACATCCGCGGCATCCGCGATCTCGCGTCGCTCGCAGGGCTTCGCGACATCTGGTTCCGGATCGGCACGATTCCGCAGTACTACCCGCTCGTCCACACCGCGTTCTGGTTCGAGTACCGGCTCTGGGGGCTCGATCCTCTCGGTTTCCACGCGATGAACCTGGCGATGCACGCGGTGGTCGTGCTGATGTTCTGGCGGTTCCTCGCGCGGTTGCGGATGCCCGGTGCGTGGCTCGCGGCGGCGCTCTTTGCGGTGCACCCGGTGCACGTCGAAACCGTGGCGTGGGCGAGCGAGCGGAAGAACCTGTTCTCGGCTGCGTTCGCGCTCGCGTCGATGCGCGCCTATCTGCGCTTCGCGCCGCTCGATCCAACCGCCGGATCCGTCGCGGACAGCATTCCATCCGCGCGGCGATCCTACCTCGTGTCGCTCGCTCTCTATCTTGCCGCGTTGCTGAGCAAGACGGTCACTGTCACGACGCCTGCAGCGCTGCTGGTGATTCGTTGGTGGAACTCCGGCAGCCTCCGCTGGCGCGACATACGCCCGCTGCTGCCGTTCTTCGCGTTGGGCCTGCCGATTGCGGGGCTCACGGTGTGGGTCGAGCGCGTGCACGTCGGCGCGACGGGCGCGGCGTGGAGCCTTTCGCCCGTCGAACGCGCGCTGATCGCGGGCCGCGCCGTGTGGTTCTACATCGGCAAGCTGCTGTGGCCGCATCCGCTCGGCTTCACATACCCGCGCTGGCACGTCGACTCGCAGGCGGCCTGGCAATATGGCTTTCCGCTCGCGCTCGCCGGCCTGCTCGTCACGCTGTGGGCGATGCGGCGGCAGCTCGGACGCGGGCCGCTCGCTGCGATGCTGCTCTTCGTCGGCATGCTGTTTCCCGCGCTCGGCTTCTTCGATGTCTACCCGTTCCTCTATTCGTTCGTCGCCGATCACTACCAGTATCACGCGAGCATGGCGCTCTTCGCGCTCGCAGCGGCCGGCGCTGCGATGCTCGGCACTCGATGGCAAGGGAGCGCGCGCTGGCTGGCGCGCGTCGCAACGGTCTGCGTCGTGATCGCGTTGGCAGGGCTCGCGCATCGCGAGACCCATGCCTACCGGGATGACGTCACGCTGATCCGACACAACGCTGCGCAGCAGCCCGATTCCTGGACGGCTCGCTACCGGCTCGGGCTGGTTTTGCAAAATGAGCGCAAGAACTCGGAGGCGATTGCGGAGTTCCAGCAGGCGCTGCAGCTCTACCCGGAGTACGCGAGGCTCCACACCAGCATCGGCATCAATCAGGTCGCGCTCGGCCATTTCGAAGAAGCCGCCGCGGAGTTCGAGATCGCGCTGGCGGGCGACCTGGACGATGAGGAACGCGCGACGACGCAGCTCCACCTCGGCAATCTGCGCGTCGCGCAGAACCGTTTCGAAGATGCAGCCGCCGCGTTTCGAGCCGGTGCGGCGCTGACGCCCGGCGCCGCAGAACTCCACTACAACCTCGGCATCATGCTGCGCCAGACCGGAGATCACGCCGGCGCGATCGCGGCGCTGCGGGACGCCGTCGCGAGCGACGCAACGATCGCGAAGTCTCAGTACGCGCTGGGAAAGCTGCTGTCCGAGAGCGGCGATTTCGCGGGCGCGCTCGAGCCGCTGCGCGTCGCGGTGCAGCTGGCGCCGGAGCAGCTCGTGTACCGACACGGGCTCGCTGCTTCGCTAATGATGGCGGGCGATCTCGGGTCGGCGGAGCAGCCGTTGCGTCAGCTCCTCGCACTCGACCCGCGCAACGCGGACGCACACAACCTGCTGGGCGTCGTCTTCGAGAACCGCGGCGATCGCGAGGCTGCGATCGCCGCGTTCGAGCAGGCATTGCGCTTCGACCCGCTCCATCCGGGGGCAACCGCCAATCTGCAGCGCATGCGCGATGTAGATCCGGAGCGCTGAGAGGAACGCGGCACCGCTCAGCGATGCAACGACGATTCCGTCTCGCCGAACGGTCGAGCCGCTTGCGCACCAGAGCCGAGTTGCGCTTCGAGCATCTCGATCATCGGGACGTTGCCCGTCTCGCGCGCCAGCACCAGCGCCTCGCGCGCGACGCGCGCGGCGTCGTCGCGCCGTCCCGCTGCGGCGTAGGCCGAGGCAAGCGTTGCCAACGCCTCGGGCTTGCGACGCTGCGACAGCGTGCAGGCATGCTCGGCGAGAAGCACCGCGCGCGCGGGATCGCTGCGCACCGCGCCCTCCGTCGTCAGCAGCAGCGTCGCGAGATTGCGATTCGCCCCGTAGTTGTCTGCCCACTCCGCGAGCGCGAGTTCGTAGTGCGCGGCAGCGCCGTTGCGATCCGGCTGCGCCAGCAGAACGTCGCCGAGATACTGGTGGAGCGTCGACGTCAGCCGGCTGCGTTGCGCCTCGGGAAACTGGCGCGCCGCGACGAGCGCGCTGCGCAGAACGTCAGCGGCCTCCGCTGAGCGCTCCAGTGTCGCCAGCGTCCGCGCCCACTCGATCCGCGCATCGAAGTTCTGCCCTTCGAGTGCGACCACGCGTTCGAATGCCGTCGCGGCCTCCGCGAGATTTCCGCGGCGCAGTTCCGTCGTCGCGAGCAGCTGGGCGGCGCGGGCGCTCTGCGGATCGACGCGCAGTGCGGCGTGCAGCGATTCGACCGCATCCTCGTAGTCTCCCTCCTGCAGGTAGATCCAGCCGAGGTTCGTGAATCCCATCACGTTGTTCGGCGCCACGCGCGTCGCCTCTTCGAGCTTCTCGATCGCCCTTGCCTTCGAGCCGGTCTGATAGAGCGCCATTCCGTAGACCGGCAGCACCTCGCCGAGATCGCGCGGATGCTTCGCGCCCTCCTCGGCGTGATGGAGCGCCTGCGCGAAGTCGCCGCGGTTGAAGTACTGGCCCGCCAGCGCGCGGTGCGCGACGTAGTTGCGATCGGTGTCCGCCACCGCGTCCTCGAAGAGCGCGATCGAGTCGTGCCACTTCTCCGCCTGCCGAAACGTCTGGACTCCGAGAATCGCGAGCAGCGCTGCGACACCCGCAAGCACCGCCCCACGCACCTCCCGGCCCGCGCCCGGCGACTGGACGAGATTCCACCCTGTCCACGTCAGCGCGATCAAGAGGCCCCAGAACGGCACGTACGCGTAACGGTCCGCCCTCGACTGCCCGCCGATCTGCACCAGGCCGATCACCGGCACCAGCGTACCCAGGAACCAGATCCAGCCGACGAGCAGGAAGCGCCGGGTTCGGCCGAACCGCCAGACGCCGACTGAGATGCCGAGCAGCACTGCGACACTCGCGAGCACCCTGGCCAGCGTGACATCGTCTTCGTAGAGCGGGTAGAACACCGCCAGATGCGTCGGCGAGATCAGCATCCCGAGGTAGTGAACGTAGGAGAGCGCGACGTTGCCGAGGCGCACCGCAAGCGGGTACGCCGCACCCGTCGAGATCGCGTCGCGTTGCGAGACGATCGCCGCGACGCTCGCAGCCAGCGCAAGCAGCAGGAACGGGATCTTCTCGGGCAGCAGCCGCAACCAGCCGCGCGACATGGAGCGGAGCGTCGGTCCGTCCCCATCGCGCGGTTCCAGCTCTGCACGCCGGAGCGGCCAGTAATCGAGCAGCAGCAGCGCGAACGGCAACGTCACGAACATCTGCTTCGACAGCAGCGAGAGCGCGAAGCTCGCGAGACTCAGCACGTACGACGATCGCTTTCCGGCCCGCGCGTAGCGGGCATAGCTCCAGATCGCGAGAATTCCGAAGAGCGTGGCGAGCGTGGTCTTGCGCTGCGAGATCCAGGCCACCGATTCGACGTTGGCCGGATGCAGCGCGAACAGGCCGGCCACGACGAAACTCGGGGCCCACTCCCCGGTGATCGACGCCAGCGCCAGGAACAGCAGCAGCGCGTTCGCGACGTGCAACGCGACGTTCATCGCGTGGTGCCCCGTCGGCTCGACGCCAAAGAGCTCCACGTCGGCCATGTGGCTGATCCAGGTGAGCGGGAACCAGTTGCCCGCGTGCGAGTCGGTAAAGGCCCACACCACGCCGTCGACACCGAGGCCCGCTTTGACCGTCTCGTTCTCCGGCACATAGTCGGCATCGTCGATGTCGACGAAGGCCGCCGAGAACGTCGGCGCGTAGCTAGCGAGCGTCGCCGCAACGAGCAGAGCGGCAAGCAACAGCGTGCGAAGCGGGCGGGACATGGTGCGCTCACTCCTCGTCGATACCATGGCGCGCCGAATCATTCGTTCATAGCAAAGGTCGTCGCGAGCAGCAGCGTGCAGCCTGCGCCGGGGAGTTGACTGCGATGAACACAGTAGAGGATCACCTTGAGCGCTGATCTGGTCGAGCGCGCCGAGCGCCGTTTCACGCGCGGCCAGCTCGCGATCGCGGCACTGCTCGCACTCGGCATCGCAGGCGTCCTCACCTGGGACGTGCTGCGTTCGCCGGCTGTGCCCTTCCTCGCGCGCGACGACACCCCGTGGATCGTCGCGCGGACGCCGCTGCAGACCGACGGCATGCTGATCGAGCGGGCGAAGCCGCCGACGAGTTTTTTCGAGCGCAAGTTCATCGCAAAGCCGGGAGCGACGCATGTGACGCTGCGCGTGCGCGCGCTGCGCGAGGTCTCGCTACTGCTCAACGGGAAGGAACTCCCGCTCCCGGGCCGCGATCCCGATCGCTGGAAGGACGCGACGCTGCTGGATCTGACGCCCCACCTGGTGGCCGGCGAGAACGTACTGTTCGCCTCGGTGCGGAATCCCGCCGGCAACCCGGCGCTGCAGCTCCGGATCGACGGTCTCGCAGGGACGCTCACCACCGATGAGCGCTGGATCTCGGCGTGGCAGGGCGATCCGGTCGCATATGCGGTCCGCGCCGAGGACAGCATCCGTCACCCGGAGAGTGTCGCGCTACCGGCCCCGCCGGCAGCGCTCCGGGCGAAGGCGGTGCCGCTGTTGTTGCTCGGCGCAGCCGGAGGCGCTCTCTTCGGGTGGCTCCGACGGCGTCCGGAGCTGGCGCAATGGGCGCCCACTGGCGCGCTCCTGCTTGTGACGCTTTTCTGGGTTCTCCTGTTCCACCGGATCGCCCGCGTGCCCGCTGAAGTCGGCTTCGATGCGTCGGCGCACATCCAGTACATCGAGTGGATCCGCGCCCATCACGCGCTCCCGCGCCCCACCGACGGCAGCGCGATGTATCACCCTCCGCTCTATCACGCGCTCACAGCCGCGTTGCTGCGAGTGCTCGGCCCGATGGGTGTAAGGGACCGCGCGATCCTCGTCTTGCTGCCGTTCCTGTCGGGTCTCGGCCTGGCGTTCGTCGCGCGGAGCATGGCGCGAACGCTGGCGCCGGACGCGCCGTGGCTCGCAGCGGGCTCCACGTTGATGGCCGGGCTGCTCCCGATGAACGTCACGCTCGCCACCTGTGTCTCGAACGAAGCGCCTTACGCGCTGCTCGCGAGTCTCGCACTGCTCGCAACGCTGCGAGCGTTGCTGCGCGAGCGCTCGTCGCTACGCGATGACATGCTGCTCGGGATCGTATTCGGCGCTGCCGCACTGACCAAGTACTCGATCCTGCTCTGGGTGCCGATCCTGCTGGGCACGCTCGCGGCGAAGCGCTGGACCGTCGAGGGGACCCGCATCGCGCGCGCGGCCGGTGGCGCGTCGCTGAGCCTCGCCATCACAGCGGGGCTCGCGGGCTGGGTCTATCTGCGCAACTACCGACTCTCCGGCAACTTACTCGTCTGGAACCTGAACGCGGACCCCGACAACAGCTGGTGGCAACTCCCGGGCTTTCACAGCGCCGACTACTTCCTGCGTTTCGGCGATGCGCTCGAGCAACCCTGGTTTTCCAGCTTTCATTCGTTCTGGGACGCGCTCTATTCGACGCTGTGGGGAAATGGTCTACTGAGCGGCGCGATCTCGCCGCGTCTCGGATTCGCCGGCTGGAACTACGAGTGGATGGCGGCCGTCTTCCTGCTCGCCGTGCCGGCCACGCCTATTTTGGGCCTCGGGTGGGCCTGCGCCATACGCGCGGCGCTGCGCGGGAGCGATCGCGGACGTCGGATCAGCTACTCGCTGCTCGTCGTATTGCCCCCGATCCTGCTCGCCTCGATCGCGAGCGTGAGCCTGCACTATCCGTTCTGGTCGGTCGCCAAATCGTTCTACGCGCTCGCTCTGACGCCGACCCTCGCGGTGCTGGCCGCGCTCGGCTTCGCAGCGCTCGACCGACGTCTCCCGAATGCGATTCGTGCCCTTCCCTACTGTTGGGCGGCGGCGTTTCTAGGCGCGATCGTATGGAGCCAACTCGGCTGACCTTGGCGAATTCGCAGCGGACCGGCCTAGACTGATCGCGTGCTCGCGCAACACGCCACACAGCCCCGTGTTTCCGTGGTGATCCCGTGCCTGAACGAAGAGCGCACGGTGGCGAAAGTCATCGAGGACATGAAGGCCGCGCTGCCCGGCGCGGAGATCACCGTCTTCGACAACGGCTCGTCCGACCGGACCGCCGAGATCGCGCGCGCGTCGGGCGCCGCGGTGATCGCCTCGCCGCGGCGCGGCAAGGGAAACGTGATTCGCCACATGGCCAACGTGATCGACGCCGACGTCTACGTGCTGCTCGACGGCGACGACACCTACCCCGCCGCCGAAGCGCCGCGCCTGGTGCAGCGCTTCCTCGAGACCGGTGTCGACATGCTCGTGGCGACCCGCCTCGAGTCCCACGACGCGGGTGCCTTCCGCGTCTTTCACGAACTCGGCAACCGGCTGATCGCGCGCATCATCTCGCTGCTCTTCCGGGCGCCGATCACCGACGTGCTCTCCGGCTACCGGCTGCTGTCGAGCCGCTTCGTGCGACTCGTCCATCTGCGTTCCGAAGGCTTCGAGATCGAGACGGAGATGACGCTGCAAGCGCTCGCCAAAGGACTGCCGATCCTCGAGGTTCCGATCGAGTATGGGCGCCGGCCCGATGCAAGCCATTCGAAGCTCGACACCGTCAGCGACGGCTTGCTGATCTTCAAATGCATCTTCCTGCTCTTCAAGGACTACAAGCCGTTCGTGTTCTTCACCGCAGTGGCGGCGATCTTCGCGCTCTTCTCGGTGATCACAGGCGCGGCGCCGGTGCTCGATTTCTACCGGCACGCGTACGTCTACCACGTGCCACGCGCGATTCTCGCGGCCGGGCTGGCAATCCTCGCGGCCGTCAGCTTCGGCGTCGGCCTGCTGCTCGACACGATCTCCGGCTATCACCAGGAGACGATCGAGCAGTGGAAGCGATCGATGCGCGGGTAGCCGGCTTGGAACGCCGTTTCGAAGCGACGCCGCTGCTCGACGTACTCGACCACGCCGAGCGCTACAACCGCTACCTGCTCGATCAGGTCCTCGCGTTCGCAGGGTCGTCACGGACCGTCGTCGACTTCGGCGCCGGCACCGGGCGGCTCGCGGCTTCGCTCGCCGCCCACGGTCTCGATGTCACCTGCGTCGAGCCCGATCCAGAGCTTCGCGCGCGGCTCACGCAGCGCCACCTGACCAGCGTCTCCGCGCTCAGCGACCTCGGGGAACGCCGCTTCGACTACGCCGTTTCGGTGAACGTGCTCGAGCACTGCCCCGACGACGCCCAGGTTGCGCGGGAGCTTCACGACCACCTCGCACCGGGCGGTCGCTGCCTGATCTACGTGCCCGCTCTCTCGATGCTGTGGACCGCGAACGACACGCTCGTGGGACACCAGCGGCGCTATCGGAAAAGCGAGCTGTCGCGGCTTTTTCGCGATGCGGGCTTCGTCGTGGACGACGTGCGCTACGCCGATTCGCTGGGGTTCATCGCGACTCTCGCGTATCGGCTGATCGGCCGCGCCGACGGCCAGATCACCGCGCGTTCGGTCCGGATCTATGATCGGATGCTGTTCCCGGTCAGCCTGTGGCTCGACCGCGCGTTGCATCGGCTCGCAGGCAAGAACCTGCTGTTGCGCGCACGACGCCGCTAGAACGGCTTCTTCTCGAGCAGCAGGTTCACGAAGAGGCCATTGCCCAGCGCATTCTCGACCGCGAGCAGCGCCGCCGTGGCCGCGGTGAGCGCGCGGCTTCCGTCCATCCGTGCCATCGCGAGCCGATCGAACCAGAGCTCCCGAATCCGCAGCCCCGCCTCGTCCGCGAGATTCTCGAGTCCGCGGCGGCTGAAGAAGACCAGGTGATGGGGCTCATGCGTGCGGCGCACCGGACCGCTGATCCGGCCCGCCGATGCCGCGTAGAGGGCGCGTCCGAGTGTCGGCACGACGCTGTGCTCGTGAATCGTCTGCAGAAACAGCTGGCCCTCCGGCGCGAGCCGCGCGGCCAGCGCGTGCAGCACCGCGCGCGGATCGACGAGGTGCTCGAAGACGTCCCAGAGCGTGATCAGGTCGAACGCGCCCGCCAGATCCGCAAGCGCTTCGGAAACCGCGCCGGTCGCGATTTGTGCGCCCGGATCCGCGGCGCGCGCTGCCGCCGCGCGCACGGGATCGACTTCGATGCCGCAGCGCTCGCTCGGCGAGCCGTGTCGGCCGAGGAAGCGCAGGAAATCGCCGCGGCCGCAGCCAACGTCTAGAATTCGTGCCGCGCCTGCGCGATCGATCCTCGCGCGCCCCAGCAGATCTTCCCACCGCACCTGATCGGTGTCGGCATTCGCGAAGTAGGCGTCGGGTTCGAAGGACGTCTGCGCCCCGCGCGCCAGCGCGTCGCTCGACCAGGACTCGCAGCGCCGGCAACGAAACAGCCGGTAGTCGCCGAGGTCGATGCGCGGTTCGGCCTCCGCTCCACAGACGGGACACGCATCACCGCCCTGCGTCGTCAGCCCGGGTCGCAGATTCCCACCCACGCGAGTCCTTTCCCCCGTTCGCCCCGCACCGAACTTTCGCTGTCGTTCGCCGGCAGAAGCGACGTCACCCGGCGCTGCGGAGCGCCAACGGCTGCCGGCTGGCCGGCCGCGGAGGCGTTCGCCGGAATCGCTTCTGCCAGAGGTCGACGAGGCCGGCGCGCCAGAAGAGGTAGCCGGTCTTCCCTGGCGTGATCGAGAAGTCCATCACGCGCAGATGGCCGAGAACGCGCTTGGTCAGGTAGAGCGTGCGCAACACCACGGCGACGCGCGGATACACCGGTTGCGGCTCCGAACTCGCTCGCACCCGGCGCAGCAGGCGCTCCCACAGCCAGCGCGGCGGCCGCCACAGGCAGAGCAGGTAGAGCAGCAGATTCGCGACGCGCGGAGGGATCACCAGATAGCTGTCGTCGATCTGTTCGAGGTCGACCCCGCGCTGTTGCAGCGCCGCCGCGAGTCCCGTGTTCGGGATCACCTTCAGCGAGTAGATCAGCAGCGTGTACGGGCGCTCAATCGCGTAGAGGAGTTCGAGCGTCGCGAGCACGTCGTCCCGGCTCTCGATCGGGTTGTCCACGATGATGTCGTAGGTCGGAGGGATGTGATATTTCGGCGCAAACGACGAGATCACGCGACCGGCGGCCAGGATCTTCTCGGACGGGGTGGGTCGCTTGTAGAAGTCGAGCATCGCCTTGCTGCCGCTCTGGATGCCCATCCGGATCCGGTTCATGCCGGCCCACGTCAACACTTCGAACTTCTCGCGGTTCACGTAGTTCGGAATCACGCCGTAGATCGCGAACGGCAGTCCGACCTCGGCGCGCCACAGTTCGGCGAAGGCCTCGATCTCCGGGTAGCGGATCGCCATGAAGCTGTCGTCGTGGAAGCTCACCTGCGACAGGTGCGGAAATCGCCGCTTCGCATCCTTGATCTGCTCGACGATGTAGCGAGCGCTCGGGTGGCGGATCTGCTTGTACTTCGCATCGTTGGCGATGAATTTGGTGTTGCCGCAGTAGCTGCAGTGCAGCGGACAACCGATCGACCACAGCGCCGTGTAGCCGAGGCCGTCGTTCAGCAGGTAGTCCTGCGTGCTCATCGGGAGGAAGCCCCGGCCGGGCGTGTAGATTCGCTCCGCCGCCGCGCCGTAGAGCGGGAACGGCAACGCCTCCATTTCCTCGGCCGTCATCAGCGGGAGGAAAGCGTTCTGGATCACCGCTCCGTCGCGCCCCTTGAACCAGAAGTTCCGCGTGGCGGTGACATCGCGCCCGTCGCGGAGTCCCGCGAGCACCTGCTCGAACGCGAACTCTCCCTCGCCGGTACAGATCGCATCGACCGCTGCAGTGATCGCGTCCTCCGGCTGGATGATCGGATGGATCCCGCCCCAGATCATGTAGATCGAAGGGTTGCGCTCGCGAACACGCTGGATCACGCGGCGGGTCAGCGCTGCGTAACCGGTCATCGACGAGAAGCCCAGCACGTCGGCGTCCGCGAGTCCCGCGGCGATCTCGTCGACCTGATCGTCACCGAGCTGGCCTCGTCCCACCGTTCCCGAAACGGCCGAGCGTACGCCGAGGTAGCGCCGCGTCGACACGTAGCAGGACTCGACGCCCGGGTGCAGACGTTCCGCGAACGCGGCCATCTTGCGGAAGCCACACGAAGTCATGCCGTCTTCGAGACACACGAACCGGACGCGCATCGGAACTCCCGCAATCACTGCGACGCGAAAGCCTACCGGGCGGCCACGATCCCCGCCGCCGTGCGCAGCGCATTCGCCATGATCGTGATCTGCGGATTCGCGCCGGTGTTGCTCGGCAATGCCGCTGCGTCGGTGACGTAGAGACCCTCGACGTCGAAGGCGCGACCGCTCTCGTCGCAGAAGCCCTGCGCACGCGAGCCGGCCATCGCAGCGCCTCCGAAGAGGTGCACGGCGTAGAGCAACGACAGCGCGCGAGGTGTGAACTCCACCGCGTCGAGCGCCGCGAGGTCGGCCTCGGAGCGGACCGGCGCGACACCGTTCACCGGCAGATACACCTCGGTCGCGCCCGCGGCGAGATAGAGACGCGCAAGCTGCTTCACCGCGTCGCGGATCCGCACGAGATCGTCGGCGACGGGCTGGTACGACAGCGCAGGAGGACCTTCGCCCGGGGTCGCGACGCTGCCGCGCGTGCAGTCGCGCAGCACGACGACGGCGCGCGCCAGGTACGGCAGCGCCTCCATCACGCGCTCGTGCTCGGCGCCGAAACCGGGCAGCGACGACGCCGTCACGCTCGGCGACACCGCGACGTTCTCGAGCATGTAGCCCGGGCCGCGACGCCCGTTCACGTCGCTCCACTCGGTGACCGCGTAGGCCATCGTCGGTCCGTAGAAGCCGAGTACCGGCTCGCGGAAGCGCGCCGTCACGTAAACGCTCGAGTGGAACTGGATGCCGCGGCCGAGCGCGGTGCCGGCGCCGAGCCCGCTGCGCAACAGCAGCGCGGGCGTGCCGAGCACGCCCGCCGCGACACACACGACGTCTGCCTCGACGCGCAGCGCGCCGATCGGAGCGCGGGTCTTCGGATCGAAGCGTGTCGCCGTGACGGCCCGTACGCGACCGGCTTCGACCTCGATGCGATCGGCGCGCGCCAGCGGCACGACGCGCGCGCCGCGCGCCTCCGCGTCTGGGATCCACGTCACCAGCGCCGACTGCTTCGCGCCGCTCGGGCAGCCGAGGTTGCAGAGCCCGAGATTCGCGCAGCCGCGCACGTTGCGGTGCATCGCTTCGGCGGACCAACCGAGGCGTGCGGCGCCCACTTCGAGCTGGTGCGCGTTGCGACTCAGATGCTCGCGATCGGTGGGCGACGCGTTGACCGTCTGCCACGCGCGATCGACGTACCGCGCGAACGCCGCGTCACTGAGCCCCGTGAGGCCGAAGTCGCGGCGCCAGCTCTCGAGGATCTCGGGCGGCGGGCGCCAGCACAGCGCGTCGTTCACGACCGTCGAGCCGCCCACGCAGGCGCCGGCGTAGACCTCGATACCGCTGTCGCGCGCGGTGTTCGCGGTCATCAGCCGGGCAATCATCTCGCCCTCCTCGCCCGAGAAGTCGCGCGTCTCGAGCCGTTCGCCCGCTTCGAGCACCACGACGTCGAGACCCGCCTCCGCGAGCGCCAACGCCGCCGGCGCCCCGCCGGCGCCCGACCCGATCACCACCGCCTCGCAACGAATCGTCGCGCCGGGGACACTCGTTGCGCCGGTTGCGTTGGGGACGTTCGTTGCGTCGCGCTTCATGGCCGTGCGAGCTGGGGCGTCGTTTCGCGACGCAACGAACGTCCCCAACGCAACCGGCGCAACCAACGTCCCCGAGTCAACTGAGTCGGCTCACTCGGCCCAGCGGTAGCGGGTGCCTTCGGGCGTCTGGTCGGCGACTAGCGCGCCGAGGGCGAGGACGCGCACGACCTCCTCCGCGACCAGCGCCCGCTCGGCGCCGGTTGCTTCGATCACGTGACGGGTCAGCGCCTCCGGTGCGTCGCCCGGCAACGCGGGAAGCGACTCGACCACTTCGTCGAGCAGCAACTTCCACAGCAGCGACTGTCGCTTGCGGCGCCGGTAGGTCTTCAACTCGTAGCCCGAGAGCTGGCCCGTCTTGACCAGGTGGTCCTGGTACTCGACGTAGCGCTCGATGGTGTCCTCGTAGGCGTCGGACACGGCCTGGATCGCCTCCGGACTCGCACCCGGCGTGCGCGACACGACGTGATTCGCGTCGTACTTCGTCCAGTCGCTGTTCAGGATCTCGAGGCCGTACTCGGCGGCCTTCTCGCGCACTTCGGTGCCCGGGAACGGCGACAGGATGTGGAAGCCGTAGAGCGAACCGAACTCGTTTTTCAGTTCCTCCGCGAACTCGACGGTCTTGCGCAACGTCTCCTCGGTCTCGCCGGGCAGCCCGACGATGAACGACGCGAGCGCGCAGATGCCCACGTCCTTCGTCATCCGCATCGCTTCCTTCACCTTGGCGAGGCTCGAGTTCTTCTTGATCAGGTCGAGGACTTCCTGGTCGCCGCTCTCGACACCGAAACAGATCGCCTGGCAACCGGCTTTGGCCATCGTGCCGACGATCTCGGGCGTGATCGTGTCCACGCGCGAGAACGCGTTCCAGCGGATCCCCGTGTTGCGGTCGATCATCTCTCCGCAGACCGCGAGGAAGTGCTTGCGGTAGAGCGTGAACAGATCGTCCTCGATGGTGATCTCGGTGAAGCCCATCCGTGCGAGGTCTTCGATTTCGTCGACGCACTTCACGGGATCGCGGTAGCGCACCTTGCGCCCGGTCCATGCCGGCGCCGAACAGAAGATGCACTCGTAGGGACAGCCGCGACTGGTGACGACGCTTGCGTGGCTGTCGAACGCCAGATAGCGCGCCAGCGGCACCAGATCGCGCGCCGGGTTGGGCAGCGTGTCGAGATCGTCTTCGAGCGGGCGCGGCGCGTTCTTCCAGGCGCGGCCGGTGCTGCGGTCGATGCCGGCAAGACCGCGCACGTCGCGCACGTCCATGCGGCCTTCGAGCGAGCGCACGAGTTCGCGCAGCGTGTGCTCGCCCTCGCCGATCGCGATGTAGTCGAGCGCGGGCAGCCGCTGGAACGAGCCCTCGATCTCGAACGAGACGTGCGGGCCGCCCATCACGATCGGCACCTGCTCGTCACACTTGCGCACCACCTCGGCGATGCTCTCGGCGATGTGGTGATTCAGCGTGACCGAGGTGATGCCGACGGCCTGCGGCCGGAAGCGCTCCATGCGGCGCTCGATCTTGTCGGGCGTGGTGCGCGCCAACAGCAGGTCGAGGATTTCGACCTCGTGGCCTTCCGAGCGCAGCGCTGACGCCAGGTAGGGCAGCGTCACGAGCAGCCGCGGAAACTCTTCGAACGGGTACGACGGATTGATCAGCAGAACGCGCACGGAGCCCCTCCTCTGAGCAGGCCGCCATGCGCCTGTCCTCTTGCTTCGAAAGTCGGGGCATTCTAGGCGCGATGTCGCCTCGCCGTCACTGCGGGCGCGCGTCGGCCTCGATCGCCACCGCGAGCGCGGCGCGCTCGGCGGCGTTCGGCGCGGCGACGCCGGCGATCCACGCGCGCCGCTCGCCGGCAGATTCGCTGTGCGTGCCGCCGACCGGCGCCGCGTCGGTCATCACCACCGTTACCGTGCCCACTTCCGCGATCACGACCGTCGCGCCGCGAGCCGGCGCATCGGCGCGGGCTTTGTCGATCGCGCGCTTCACGGCCGGCGTGGCAGTGGCTGCGCCCGGAACCCAGTAGTCGCGCTCGCGCACGCGCTCCGCGTAGACGCCGGCCGGCGCGTGCGTGGTCGCGAACACCGGCAGCTCGCCAGCCGGGGTGAAGACGAGAGCCGGCTGGGAATGCAGTCGCGGCGCGGGCGACACCGTTGCGGGCGCCGGCGCAGCCGGGGGCACAACTTCGCGCACCGCGGCGATCTCCGTGGCCGCGTCGCTCTCGGGGTGCGTCTCTGCGATCGAAGCGCGCGGGGCGGACGGCAACTCCTCCGGCTCGGTCCGATGCACCTGCGCGGCGCGCAGGTCGGCGGCCCGGCTGGCCGTGCTCTGCGAGCGCCCACGCCGATCCCGGAACACCTGCTCGGTCATGTCGCGGGCCTCGATCTCGCCCGGCTCCGGCAGCGGCAGCCCCGCGAAGGAATCGGCGCTGTACGGCTCGAAGCTGGCGAGGTAGGGCTTCGCGTTCGCCTGCGTGACGCTGGCCGGAAACGCCAGCGTCCGCGGGATCAGTTCGTCGACCGTGAGCGGGCGCGCCGCGGCGCGACTGCCGCCCGGCAACTCGCGCACTCTCACGTCGTGGCGTTTCACGAGCGCTTCGAGCGCCCGCCGGAACGACTCGGGATCCGCCCAGCTCCCGCTGATCAGATGGTTGCGCGCCTGCAACACATCGTTGGGTTCGACTTCGACCTCGGCGAGCAGGTGATCGCCGAACGTGACCGTCCCGACGAAGCCGTCGCCGCACAGATCGCGGAATGCTTCGGCGTCTGCGCCCCGGAGACGCCGCGCGGCATCGGTGAGGTGGGAACTCTTCAGCACGTCGACGAAGAGCGGCGCCGAGACGTAGATACCGACGACGAGCCGGCCGCCCGCGCGCGTCAGCGTCGCGATCGAGTACTGCGCGCGAGCCCCATCGCGGCGCTCAGTCTCGTCGCCGGCCACGCAGGCGCCCATCTCGCCGCGCGCGAGTCCCTGTTGCGAGTCGTAGCCCGCGCCGAGCTCGAGCGGCGTGCGGCCGAGCGGAAACGCGAAGGGCTTCGCCGCTCGCTGCGCCGATGCCGACGCTGGCACGAGCGCGGTCAGCCCGACGAATAGAATCCCCAGACGCACGGATCGCTGCACCACCACCCCCCCCTCGCGCGTTGGAACCTACCCCGTCCCGGTCCTCCCTACAGCGGCCGGACGATGCGCGCGCCTGACGAGTTCGGGAGACTCCGCCGCCATGCCCAACGCCGCTGCTCCCGATGCCGAAGCGCAGGTGCGCGCCGAGTACGAGCAACGTCTGGCTGCGCGCCGCACCGACGCGACCGCGGCACGCCGGCTCGCGACACGCATCTCGCAGGCGCGCCTCGCGGTGTTCGCGCTCGGCGTCGTGCTCGCCGGCGTTGCGCTCGGCGCGAAGCGACTCGATCCGCGCTGGCTGCTCGTGCCCGCGCTGGGCTTCGCGGCGCTCGTCGCCCTGCACGACCGCGTGCTGCGCCGCCGCGACGCGCGCGAGCATTCGGTCCGCTACTACGAAGACGGCGTCGCGCGACTCGACGCGAAGTTCGCGGGTCGGGGTCCGAGCGGCGAGCGCTTTCGCGATCCCGAGCATCCGTACGCCGACGACCTCGACCTCTTCGGCGAGGCGGGTCTCTTCGATCTGCTGTGCCGCGCGCGCACCGCGGCGGGCGAGGCCACGCTCGCCGGATGGCTACTCGCCCCGGCGCCCAGCGACGAAGTGCGTGGCCGCCAGCATGCGGTCGCGGAGCTCGCTCCGGCGCTCGCGCTACGCGAGTCGCTGGCGCTGGTCGGCGATTCGGTCGCAACCGGCCTGCATGCCGACGCGTTGATGCGGTGGGGCGAATCGGCGCCCGCCGCACCCGCTCCGGCGCTGCGCATCGCGCTCGTTGCGCTCGCGCTGCTCTCGGCGGCGCTGATCGCCGGAACGCTCGCGGGCGCGCCGCTGCTGATCCCGTGGCTCGCCGTGCTGGCGATCGGCGCCTTCGTCGCCGCAACACAGCGACGGCGCGTGCGGCGCGCGATCGCCGAAACCGAAGCGCCGGCCCGCGATCTCGCGCTGCTCGCGCGATTGCTCGCAGTGCTCGAGTCGCAGCGCTTCGAGTCGCCGCGCCTCGTCACGCTGCGCAGCGCAATCGCGACCGCAGGCGTTCCCGCATCCCGCGAGATCGCGCGGCTCGGACGGCTCGTCGAAGTGCTCGACGCGCGTCGCAATCAATTGTTCGCGCCGATCGGCGCAGCGCTGTTCTTCACCACGCAGGTTGCGCTGGCGATCGACGCCTGGCGCGCGCGCTGTGGCCCGGTGCTGCGCGCGTGGATCGACGCGACCGCCGAGTTCGAGGCACTCGCGTCGCTCGCCACCCACGCCCACGAACATCCGAATGATGTATTCCCGGAGCTTTGCGACGGACCGCCCCGCTTCGAAGCCGAGGCACTCGGCCATCCGCTGCTGCCCGAGTCGCGTTGCGTGCGCAACGACGTGCGGCTCGGCGATGCGCCGCGCCTGTTGCTGGTGAGCGGATCGAACATGTCCGGCAAGAGCACACTGCTGCGCAGCGTCGGCGTTGCGACGGTGCTGGCACAGGCGGGCGCGCCGGTGCGGGCGCAATCGCTGCTGCTGTCGCCGCTCGCGGTCGGTGCGTCGCTGCGCGTGTTCGACTCGCTGAAGGACGGCCATTCGCACTTCTACGCGGAGATCCGCCGCTTGCGCCAGGTGGTGGAATTGATCACCGGCAAGATCCCCGTGCTATTCCTGCTCGACGAGATCCTGCACGGCACCAACTCGCACGACCGGCGCATCGGCGCGGAAGCCGTGGTGCGAAACCTGGTTGCGCGCGGCGCGCTCGGACTCGTCACCACGCACGATCTCGCGCTCGCGAAGATCGCCGACGAGCTCGGCGCGCGCGCAGCCAATGTGCACTTCGAGGATCAGGTCCAGGACGGCGTGATGCACTTCGACTACCGGATGCGACCGGGCGTCGTGACGCGCAGCAACGCGCTCGCGCTGATGCGCGCGGTCGGGCTAGAAGTCTGAAGCATCCTCCGTTCTGGGGATGACGGCGCTGCCACGCATCCGGACCACCTGCCACATCGTAGAGTGGGAGGCATGCGCCGTTGCTGCGTGGCCGATTCGATCATCTGTTCGAGGAAATCTCCGTGCGAATCGGTCGCCTGGCGCCGCGCTATGCTCTCTGGCTGCGCCTTCGCGAACTGGGCATGGACGCCGACCGGCTGTCGCAGCGCGACGTCGTGGCGTTCTGCCGCGACCATCTGGACGCCTTTTTGCGCGAGCACGAACTCGCGCTGGCGCCGCGTCAGGCGCGCGATCTGCTCCGCAGCGTCGCGCGCCACGATCCCGCGTTGCGCACGCCCGCCGAGTGGCTCGCCAGATGGTGAGCGGGGAAGCTGCACGCGCCGCGCTCGACACCGCCACGCACAGCTCGCGCGCCGCTACTCGGACCGAATCCGGAACTGTGGCCTGACCTCTTCGAGCTTTTTGCGCATCGTGTCGCGGCGCGCCTGGAGTTCCTCTGGCGTCAGCGAGTCGACCTCACCTTCGATTCCGAGGCCCGCGCGCACGCCGGTGAGGTCGAGCGCCTGGCGGCTCGGGTCGAAGCCGATGTCGCGCAGGATGCGCGCGCCGTGCTTCTCGGCGAAGTAGCCGTAGATCTTCGCCAGCTCGCCGAACAGGTTTACGTCCGGTGCGTAGCGGCCGATCGATCCGTCGATGAAGAGCATGTTCTTCACGTAGAGCATCAGGTGCTTGGGCATCCGCGCACCGTGCTTCAGCAGCCCGCGCAGCACCTGCTGGATCTCCGCGAGCAATTCCTCGCTGCCCATCTTGGTCGGATCCCGCACCGGCTGGTCGATTTTCAGGATCCGCATCAACTCGTCGAGGTCCGCATCGGGCGCCAGTGCGCCGAGATCGCGGAATGCGGCGAGCTGGCCGCGCACGTCGTTCGCCGCGCCGGTCATCATCATGCGCAGGAAGGCGAGTCGCTGCGGCTCGGCCATCCGGCCGGTCATGCC
Source organism: uncultured Spirochaetales bacterium (assembly GCA_964353555.1). Lineage (GTDB taxonomy): Bacteria > Myxococcota_A > UBA9160 > UBA9160 > PR03 > PR03. The sequence continues at coordinate 72,377 of CAYGWM010000002.1, read as the reverse complement.
GTAGTCGAAGAGGCCCACGCGGCCGTCGCGCATCACGACCAGATTGCCGCCGTGCAGATCGCCGTGGAAGACGCCGTAGATCATCGCGCCCTCGAGGAACGCGATCATCAGCGAGCGCAACACCGCGGCGGTGTCGATGCCCGCGGCGCGCATGCCGTCGATGTCGTCGGCGTGGAAGCCGTCGAGACGCTCCATCACGAGCAGACGCCGCGTAACGAGCTCGGGATGCGGCCGCGGCACGACGATCAGCGTCTGGCCGGCGTCGCGCAGCACGTGCGCGATGTCGAGCATGTTCTGGCCTTCGAGCCGGAAGTCGAGTTCCTCGGAGATCGTCTCGGCGAAGAGCTCGACCAGCGCAGGCGGATTCGCGAGCGCCGCGACCGGGATCCGCCCGACCAGATACGGCGCGATCCACGCCATCGCCGCCACATCCTGGCGCACCAGCGTCGCGACCTGCGGCCGCTGCACCTTCACGACGACTTCCTCACCGCTGCGAAGCTGCGCCGCGTGCACCTGCGCAATCGATGCGGAGGCGAGCGGTGTCGGTTCGAAGCGCGCGAACACCGATTCGAGCGACGCGCCCAGCTCTTGCTCGACGACCTCGCGCACGTGCGAGAACGGCTCCGGCGGCACCCGGTCGCGGCAGATCTTGAACTCCGCGACGAGTTCGTCAGGGAAGATGCCCTGCCCCGACGACACGATCTGCGCGAGCTTGATGTACGAAGAGCCGAGTTTCTCGAACGCGATCCGCAGCCGGCGCGACAGACCTGGACGCGACGCCTCGGGCCCTCGGCGTTTATCGAAGAGCCACCACATCGCGACGGCGCTACCGACCAGCGTGCCCGCGCGCAGGAAGCGCCGCACCGGCGGAAGCCGCCGCCGCCGCACCCAGTCCGGCACCTGCGCCTGGCTCGCCGCCCGCAGCGCATCGACGCCCCGACGCCACGCCATGCGCTCGGGTTCGACCCGCCACGGCCCATGCTCAGAAAACGCACCGATCGCAAGATCGCCAGGGACACTCGTTGCGTCAGTTGCGTTGGGGACGTTGGTTGCTTCGATCACGGCGGGCGGAGACTAGGCCACATCGCCGGCTCTGCGAGCGGCAACCGGGGCCTGCGCCGCGTTCTGATAGGATGCCCGCGCCGATGCCGCCCTCCACGCTTGCAGCGCTCGCAACGCCGGACCGCGCGCGCACGCTCGATGCGCTGGAGCGCGAACACTTCGACTGTGTGGTCGTCGGGGGAGGCATCACCGGCGCGGGTGTGGCGCGCGAAGCCGCGCTGCGCGGTCTGCGCGTCGCGCTGCTCGAAGCGCGCGACTTCGCGTCGGGCACCTCGAGCCGCTCGTCCAAGCTGATCCACGGCGGTCTGCGCTACCTCGCGATGGGCGACATCGCGCTGGTGCGCGACACCGCGCTCGAGCGCAAGCGCGTCTTCGCGCTCGCGCCGCATCTCGCCGAACGCCGCTGGATGCTCGTTCCCGCGCGATCGTACGCTGGACTGCTGAAGTTCCGCGCTGGCCTCGCCAGCTACGAAAAGCTCGGCGCCGTAGAAGAGCCGGATCGCCACCACAACTGGAACGCCGCCGATCTCGCGCGCGAAGAACCGATGCTGCGACGCGATCGTTTTCGCTACGCCTGCGTCTACCGCGAGTATCTGACCGACGACGCGCGGCTGGTGCTCGCGAATCTGCGCGATGCCGTGCGGCGCGGCGCGGTGGCGCTGAACCACGTACCGGTGAACGACATCACGGTCGAAGCCGGTCACGCCACGGGGGTCGTCGCGCGCTGCAGCGGCAGCGGTCGCAGCGTGCGCGTGCGTGCGCGCTGCGTCGTCAACGCGGCGGGTCCCTGGGTCGAAGCCGTTCGCCGGCTCGAAGAGCCGGCGGCGCTGCCGTGGCTGCACTTGTCGAAGGGCGTACACGTGGCGGTGTCTTCTTCGCGGCTGCCGCTGCGCCAGATCGCGATCCTCGGCACGGCGGACAAGCGTTCGATCTTCGCGATCCCGCGTGGCGACGTCGTCTACCTCGGCACCACCGACACCAGCTACGAACACGGCGCCGATCCGGAGCCGCCGGTGCTGCGCGACGAGGTCGAGTATCTGCTCGAGCCGGTGCCGCGCTACTTCGACACCGATCCGCTTCATCTCGCCGATTGCGTGACGGCATGGGCTGGACTGCGCCCGCTACTCGCCGAGCCGGGCAAGGCGCCGGCCGAGCTGTCGCGGCGCGACGAGATCGCCCTGAGCCCGAGCGGGGTCGTCACGATCGCCGGCGGCAAGCTCACCGGTTACCGCAAAATGGGCGTCGACGTGTTGGCGCGCGTCGCCGAAGTGCTGGGCCGCTCGCTCGCGCCTGGGCATGACGAAGACATGCCGCTCCCGGGCGGTGACTTCGACGGCGACCTCGATGCGCTCGCAGCACGGGTTGCGCGCGCGAGCGGCGTCGAAGCGCATATCGCCGCGAGACTGGTGCGGCTCTACGGCACCGAGTCCGAAGCCGTGATCGCGCGCGGTCGCAAGCCGCTCGTGCCGGGCGCCGCGGTGCTCGAAGGTGAAGTCGAATGGGCGATCGACGTCGAAGGCGCACTCGACGCGCTCGACGTCGTGTATCGCCGCACGCGCGCCGCGCTCTACGATCCCGACGCGCGCGCGGCGCTCGCCGAACCGGTCGCGCAACGCATGGCTTTGCGTCTCGGTTGGAGCGCCGAACGCACCACCGAACAGACGCGCGCGGTGCGCGAACGGCTCGCCGCCGATCTGGCCTTCCGTGAGGAGACACAACCGTGACCGACGTGCTGGAAACCCTGCGCCGGGAACTCGGCGACGCCGTGCGCAGCGACGCTGAGACACGCGCCGCCCATGACCGCGACGCCTGGGTGATGGCCGAACTGGACGCATTCGAAAACGCGCCGCGCGCGATGCCGCTGGCCGTCCTCGAGCCGGCCTCGACAGCGGCCGTTTCACGCTCGCTCGCGCTGTGTCGCTCGCTCGGTGTCGCCGTCGTTCCGATCGGCGCGGGCTCGGGCGTGTGCGGTGCGATCGCGCCGGACGCACGCAGCGTCGCGCTCTCGACGCGCCGACTCGACGGCCTGCGCCGCGTCGACAGCGAAGATCTTCTCGCCGTCTTCGGCGCCGGCACGATGGGGATCGAAGCCGAGCGCGCGCTCAATCTGCACGAACTCACGCTCGGCCACTGGCCGCAGTCGATCGAGATCTCGACCGTCGGCGGCTGGGTCGCGACGCGTGCGTCGGGACAGTTCTCGACGGCGAACGGCAGCATCGAGGATCTGGTGCTCGCGCTCGAGGTCGTGCTGGGCGACGGATCGGTGTTGCGCACGCGCGAAACGCCGCGCGCCGCGGCCGGCCCCGACTTGCGCCAGCTCTTCCTCGGCTCCGAGGGTACGCTCGGCATCGTCACCGAAGTGACCTTCTCGGTGCGGCCCCGCGCCGAGACCACGCACCGCCAGGCGTTCCACTTCGATGGCTTCCGGGCCGGGCTCGAGCCGATCCGGCGTGCGCTGCGCGCCGGCTTTCGCCCAGCGGTCGCACGTCTCTACGACGCGCGCGAGTCGCGCCGCAACTTCCGCGACTTCGTGCCGCGGGACCGCGCGCTGCTGCTGCTGCTGCACGAAGGGCCGGCGAGCGCCGTCACCGCGGAGGCGGAAGCGCTAGCACGTCTGTGTCGCGAGTCGGGCGGCATCGAGGCCGACGCGGCCGCGGTCGATCAATGGATGGGGCATCGCAACCGGGTGCCCAGCTTTCGCAGCTTCCTGGAACAGGGAGTGGTGGTCGATACGATCGAAGTGGCCGCTACCTGGAGCCGCGTCGACGCGCTCTACCGGGGCGTCGTCGATGCGCTCTCGCGCGTGCCGGGTGTCCTCTCGGCGACCGCGCATTCGAGCCACAGCTATCGATCCGGCACCTGCCTCTACTTCTCCTTCGCGGCGAAGCCCGACGACCCCGCGCGACTGCGCGACAGCTACTCCGCCTGTTGGCGCGCCGCGATGGAAGCAACGCTTGCCGCCGGGGGCGGCATCGCGCATCACCACGGCATCGGCCGCGTGCGACGTCCGTGGCTCGCCGCTGAAATCGGCGAGACGGGCGTCACCGTTCTGCGTGCGCTGAAACACGCGCTCGATCCCGCCGCTCTGCTGAACCCCGGCAACCTGATCCCGTAGCGAACGGCATGGCCGAGCACGTCCTCGCGCTCGATCTCGGCACGACCGGCGTGCGCGCGCTGGTGGTCGGCGGCGATGGCGCGGTCCGCGCGCGTGCGTGGCGCCCACTCGCGTCGCGCTTTCCGCAGCCCGGCTGGATCGAGCAGGATCCCGCCGCGTACTGGACGCGCAGCGGCGAGGCGGTGCGCGCGGCTCTCGCGGAGGCGCGGCTCACCGCGCGCGATCTGGCCGCGATCGGTGTCGTGACCCAGCGCTCGACGGCGCTCGCCTGGGACGCCGAACGCGGCACCCCGCTGGCCCCGGCGATCGGCTGGCAGGATCAGCGCACCGGACCCCGCGTGCGGGATCTGGTCGCCAGCGGAATCCCTGTGACGACGCTGGCTTCCGCGACGAAGTTCGAGTGGCTCCTCCACCACGAAGCGGGCCTGAGCGCGGCCGCTCGGGACGGTCGGCTCCGCTTGGGAACGCCGGACGTCTGGCTCACCGATCGCCTCACCGGCGGCGGCGCGTTCGCGACCGACGCGAGCCAGGCCTGCTGCACCGGTCTCTACGACTTGCGAAGCGGTGCGTGGTCGGAGCCGGCGCTCGCGTGCTTCGGAATCGACCGCAGCTGGCTGCCTGCCGTGGTGTCCACCAATGCGGTGGTCGGCGAAACGCCGCGAGGCTGGCTCGGCGCGCGTGTGCCGATCGCCGCGCGCGCTGGCGATCAACAGGCCGCGACCTTCGCGCAGGGTGCCCTCTCGGTCGGCTCCGCCAAGCTGACGCTCGGCACCTCGGCGATGCTCGACCTCCACACCGGCGACACGCCGGCGCGTGCCCCGCGCGGATCCTATCCGCTGGCGCTCTGGGAACTCGAGGCCGGGCCACGCGCGTTCTGTCTCGAAGGCACGGTGATCACCGCGGGCGCCGCGATCGAGTGGCTCGTCGATCTCGGTCTGCTGGCGAGCGCGAGCGACCTCGATCGCGTCGCGGCGCGCGCACCGACGTCGGAAGGCGTCGTCTGCGTGCCCGCACTGCAAGGGCTCGGCACACCTTGGCTCGAAGACGGCGCCCGCGCGATCTTGCTCGGCCTCTCGCGCGGCTCGCGCACCGAGCACGTGGTGCGGGCGATGATCGAGGGCATCGCGCAGCGCTGCGCAGATGTCTGCGGCGCGTTGGCGCTTCCGCCCGGACCGCTGCGCGTCGACGGCGGCCTTTCGCGCAGCGACGCCTTCGTCGCGTCGCTCGCGGATGCGCTCGGACGCGAGGTGTGGCGCGCGGCCGAGACCGAGACGACGGCGCTCGGCGCGGCGTATCTCGCGGGGATCGCCGTGGGCGTATGGCGCAGCGCAGAAGAAGCGGTGGCGACCGCTGCTGCGCCGGAGAAGATCGCGCCGCAGATGGACGACGCGGAGCGCGCTGATTGGCGCGTTTCGTGGCAGCGCGCGGTCGAGCGCGCGCGCAGTGGCTAACGACGGTGGCTGCGGGCGAGTCGGCGCGCGCACGGCACGCAGAGTCCGTGGCTCACCGAGGGGCCGCGCACGCTCGGTCCGGGGCGCAGCATCGCGGCCCGGCACCAGGCGCAGACGACGCCGACAAAGCTCGCCCGCGTCTCGCTGCGGGGCGGCGTCACAGCCGGATCGGAGCTTCGTGCCATGCGTCGTCCTCGGTCGATCGAGCGCGTCGCTGAAGCGCGGTACCGTGGCGCTCGATGAGTGAATCGCTGCCCGAGCGCCGCATCGGCTCCGTCACCGTGCTCTTCGGCGCACGCGGGGGCAAGTACCCGCACGGGAACTCCCTGCTCGTACGCGGCAAGGACGAGAGCGTCGTGATCGATCCCGGCCTCGGCATGCTGGCACGACGCGACGCGCTCCCGCACGCCGACCGCGTGCTGAACAGCCACTGCCACGAAGATCACATCGCGGGCAATCACTTGTTTCCCGACGCGAGCTGGCACCTGCACGAGGCCGACCTGCCCGGCATCCGCTCACTCGACGGGATGATGGCGATCTACGGCTATCCCGAGCCGGTGCATTCTGCCTTTCGCAAGGTCGTCGTCGAGGAGTTCCACTTCGTCGCGCGGCAGGACGCACAGCCGTTTTGCGACGGCACGGTCTTCGATCTCGGCGGCGGCGTGCGGATCCGCGTGCTGCACGCGCCGGGTCACACGCGCGGTCACTCGTTCTTCTGGATCGAGCCCGACGACGTGCTCTATCTCGCCGATGTCGATCTCTCCAGCTTCGGCCCGTACTACGGCGATGCCTGGTCGAACCTCGGCGATTTCGAGCGCACGCTCGCGGCGCTCCGACCGCTCGCACCGCGCCATTGGGCCACCTTCCATCACATCGGCGTGCTCGACGAGCGCGCTGCGTTCCTCGACCGGCTCGATCGCTTCGAGGCGGTGATCGCCGACCGCGAGCGACGTCTCGTCGCGTACCTGCGCGAGGCGCCGCGGTCGCTCGCCGAAATCGCCCGGCATCGCTTCGTCTACCGCCCCGAGGACCCGATTTCGTTCGCGGAACCCGTCGAGGCGCGCTCGATGGCGCAGCATCTCGAGCGCCTGTTGGCCGCAGGCGAGGTCCGCGAGGTCGAGCCGGGTCGCTACCTCGCCGGCTGAGACAGCCTCACGCCCACGGCCCCTCGGGCCGATGAGACCGCGTGATGTTCGGCGCGACGCTCCAGGCGGCCCTGACGCTTCTCGTCGCCGCGGTGCTGGCCACCTATGTCCAGCTCCGCGCGCGGCGCGCGCCGCTGCGCGTCCCGCTGCTGGCGATGTTCGTCGCGCTGATCGTGTGGTCGGGTGGCGTGATCTGGCGATTCGCCGCGACGGACGTTCGAAGCGCGTTCGCAGGGCTCGTGTTCACCTGGATCGGTGTATCGACGGTCCCCCCGCTGTGGTTGCTGCTGGCAGCGCGCTATGCGCGGATTCGCAGCTTCGAGCGGCGTCCGGCGCTCGCCGTCGCGCTGTTCGTGCCGTCGCTCTTCACGCTGCTGGCGGTCGCAACGACCCGCGAGCATCAGCTCTTTTTCCGCGACTTCTCGCCGCGCGGCCTGCCCCAGCGCGGCCCGCTTTTCTACGCGTACCTCGCATTCGCCTACCCGATGGTGATCGCCGGCATCGCGTTGTTCCTGGTGAACGCTCGACGCATGCTGACATCGAACGGCTGGCCCCGTTGCCTGCTGCTGGCGGGCGCCGCCGTGCTTCCGACGACTGCCAGTCTGCTGTTCATCGCGCGTTTGTGGCCGATGGCATACGACCCGACGCCGGCGATGCTGGGTTGCTCGCTGGTGATCCTGACGTTCGGGGAATTTCGCTATCAGCTGCTCCAGGCGCTCCCGCTCGCGCGCGGCGATGTAGTCGACCATCTGCGCGACGGCGTCGTGATTGCCGACGCCGCCGGCCGCTTGATCGACGCGAACCCCGGCGCGCTCGCGATTCTCGGTTGCAGCATCAGCGACGTGCGTGGCGCACGCCTCGGCGAAGTGCTCGCGCCGCTCGGTGGCAGCGCGGCCGAAATCGACTCGCTGAGCGAGAGCTTCGAACAGCTCGCACCGGATGCCGGCGCCGCGCCACTCGAGTGGTCGACACGCCAGCAGCGCCGCATCGAAGTCACCGCGAAGTGTCTGCGTGCGCCCGAGGGCGAAGCGCTCGGGCGCTTCGCGGTGCTGCGCGATCGAACCGACGAGCGCCGCACCGAGGCGCTGCTCCGCCAGAGCCAGAAGCTGGAGACGGTGGGCAGCCTGGTGGCTGGTGTCGCACATGAGGTCAACAACCCACTTGCGTTCGTGTCGGCGAATCTCGGCCAGCTCGAGCGAATGGCGGCGTTGGTGGCAAAGCGACTTCCCGCGCCGGAAGACGGCGAGACCGAAGGTCTGGCGGAGATGCCCCAGCTCGTCGCGGAGTGCCAGGAAGGCGTCGGACGCATCCGTCGCATCGTCGACGGGATGCAGCGCTTCTCGCGGGTGCCGAGCGACGAGTTCGTCCCGGTCGACGTGAACCTCGTGATCGGGGAGTCGATCCGCCTCGCCGATCTACACTGCAATCGCGATGTGCAGGTCCAGGCCCTGCTCGAACCCGACCTGCCCTTCGTGCACGGCTCTGCTTCGCGCCTCGAGCAGGTGTTCCTGAATCTGCTGGTCAACGCCAAACATGCGCTCGCGGAACGACCCGCCGGGCGCATCGAGGTGGTCACGCGGCTGGCCGGCCACGTCGTAGAAGTGAGTGTGCGCGACGACGGCCCGGGCGTGCCCGCAGCGCTGCGCCACCGCATCTTCGATCCCTTCTTCACCACCAAGGGCCCCGAGCGCGGCACCGGGCTCGGGCTCTCGATCGCGTTCGACATCGTGCGCGAACACGGCGGTGTGCTGGAGCTGCGTCCCATGACCGATGGCGGCGCGTGCTTCGTCGCGCATCTGCCGCCGCATGGGGACTTCGATCCGGAGCTGGGAACGACGCGCAGCTGAGAGCCTGTGCGATGCTCGGCCGGCCATGGACGAAACCGACGAGCTCGTCGTGCTGCGCGTGTCGCGACGCCGTGCGCAGGTGGACGAGTGGGTGCTGGTGCTCAGCGCCGAGGGTCTGAGCACGCTTGTGCGCGGCAGCCCTGCGGGCTTCACCGTCGAAGTTGCAGCGAGCGACGTGCCGAGCGCGGAGCACGCGTTGGCCGTCTGGCAGCGCGAGAACGAGAGCCCGCCTCCACCCGCTCTGCCCGCGCCGATCGACGCAAATGCCGGCGGTCACGCACTCGTCGTCGCGGCCTTCCTGCTCGCGCTGTTCGCCGCGACGGGACCCGCTGGCCGATCGGACTCGGCATTCGGCGAGCGCGGCAGCGCCGAGGCGTCGCGCATCGTCGCGGGAGAATCCTGGCGCGCGGTCACCGCACTGACGCTGCATGCCGACTTCGCGCACGTGCTCGGCAACGCGACTGCTGGGGCGCTGTTCCTCTCCGCGGTGTTCCGTGCGTTCGGCTTCGGCTTCGGCGGCGCGCTCGCGCTCGCGGCAGGCGCGCTCGGCAACATCGCCAATGCGCTCGTGCAGGCGCCGTCGCATGCGACGATCGGTGCCTCGACGGCCGTGTTCGGGGCGCTCGGCCTGCTGGTCGGTCATGCGCTCGCGCTTCGGCGTGCTTCGCTGCGCGGGCGGCCCGTGTGGCTGCCGATCGGCGCCGCCCTCGCGCTGCTCGCGATGCTCGGGACCGAGGGCGAACGCGTCGACATCTGGGCGCACGGATTCGGGCTCGTGGCGGGGGTAGCGCTCGGTGGGATCGCGTCGGCGCTGCCGGCGCGCTGGCTCGGGTCATGCGCGCTCCAAATGATCGCCGGGTCGAGCGCACTCGCCGCGCTTGCAATCGCGTGGGCGATCGCGCTGCACCGCTAGGCGACTGGCCCAACATGGATCCTGTCTCTCGAAAGCCGACGCGTGGGGCGCAGGGGCGCGACGTTCGGCCCCAGGCACGACCGCGCATCCCGAGGCAGGCTCCTAGCGCTTCTTCGGTTTCTCGGGCTTTGCGGGTTTCGCCGGCGCCGGCTGCTCGCTGCGGCGGCGCTCGACCGAACGGGCGCCGCGCAGCGCGTCGCGGTCTTTGGGCGCAACGCGCAGCGCGTGGCGGAAGTGGCGCTCGGCGCCGTCGAGATCGCCCGCGGCGATCTCGAGCTGACCGAGGATCGTCTGCGCACGGACCGAGTCGTGATCGCGGTCGAGCACGCGCCGAGCCCATATCGTCGTCTCGGCGCGCGCGGCGCGGCGCATCTCCTCGTCCTTGACGCTCAGCACCTGCACCCACGCCTCGAACATCCTGTACTCGGGCTCGTCGCCATTCCGCTCGCACGCGAGCGCGAACGCCTTCTGCGCACCGCCGAGCGCCGACTGCTCGAGCATCTGAATGCCGTGCCGAAACGCTCGTTCGGCTTCGATCCGGGCGCTGCGTTCGTCCGCGGGGCGGGTGGGCGGCACGGCGATCGGCGCGTTGCGGGATTTGGCCAGCTCGCGGCGCAGACTCGAGAGCGATACCGCGCTCGCGGGGCAAGGCCGCACGGGAATCGGCGCCGGAGGCGTGGCGTGCGAAGTCGCGCGCCGCACAGGCACGCGCACCGGCGCGGCGACCGGCGGTCGGGCGACGCGATATGGCGTCGCCGGTACCGCCAGATCGAGCGCTCGCGTCACGATCAGTGCTGCGAGGAGCGGCGCCGAATGCGCGGCGTCGAGGCAAGAGCCGTCGCGAAGTTCAGCGAGCGTTCGCTCGCCGTTGATTTCGCGGAGCAGACGCTGCTCCGCGGGCGTTGCCTGGAATCGCAGCGCGGTCTCTTCGGCGCCGCGCAGCAGCCGGGCACGCATCGCGGCGTGCGCGGCGAAGAGCGGCGCGATGCGCGCGGCGTCGAAGTGTTCGCGCATTCCCGCGAGCACCAGCGCTTCCACCGGCGGGCAGGCATAGGCGAGCCCCGCGTCGGGCGGCGCATCCAGCAGCTCGAAGTGGTGCTCGAAGTGCGGCCACTGGAAGCAGCGGATGACCTTCTCGCGGACCTGGATCGACAGCGCGTCGACGACGTCCTGCGGCGTCAGCAGACCGAGTTCGACGAGCACCTCGCCCATGCGCGTGGCTTCGTTCTCGATCAAGCGCTCGGTCATCCGCTCGATCACCCGGATGTACTCGGCCTCTGTCAGCGCACCGCGTCGCAGCAACATGCGACCGAGCGTCTCACGCAGCGCGCCGCCCTCAGCGAAAACAGGCGCGCCGTCTCGCATCAGGACTCGTGTGCAGACGCCCCCGCCGCGCACCTCGAGGACCCCGGAATCTCCGCGCGCGCGCAGCGCCACCAGGATCTCGGGGAAGCAAGGTCCCGCAGCGCCCATCGGGCCCAGCACTTCGCCCATCCAGTACAGCAGTTCCGCGGTGCCAGCCGAGCGCGCCACGACCGCGTCGGGCGCGCGATCCGCTGGCAGCACGCGTCCCAGTTCCGAGGCCTGGCCAGTGCCGTCGAGCACCAGCAGTGCAGGCGGTGCCATCCCGCCCTTCAGCGCGGCGGCCGCGGCGATCCAGTCGGTGTCGCCGAGCGGAGTCGCCAGCAACACCACGTCGGCGCCGTCCTCGTGCATGCTGCGAAGCGCGCTGGGCGCATCGGTGCAGGTCACGACCAGCATGCCTCGCGCGCGCAACTCCGCTGCGACGCGTGCACTGGCCGCCGCGTCGGTATCGACCAGCAGCGCGCGCAGCCGCCGGTAGTCTTGAATCGCTTCAATCAACGCGTCCTCGACTCCGCACAAGATGACTCCTTTGCATCGGCGAGACCGCCGGAAAGCTGGACCCGATCCGGTGCGGGTAGCCTGTCAGCCTCGCCGCTGGGAGCTAGGTTCCGCGCGGGCCGTTGATCGCTGTGGGGGGGGACGCAATTGTCGTGGAACCGTTCGCTCGGCGCGCTCGCGCGGATCGTCGCGTTGGCCGTCGTATTGGGGTTCGCGTTGGTTTCTCTGGCCGCACCGGCGCGCGCGGCGGACGCGGAGCCCGAGGCGACGCTCGCGACGATGCGCAAGATCTTCGAGAGCATCCGCGTGCTCTTGCCGCTCAGCGCAAGCGAGGACAAGTTCGCGGCGCCCGGGAACCGCGCCACGATCGAGCAGGCGCTCACGGCGCTCGCCGACAACGCCAGCGCGCTCGCGACCCATGCGCGCGCGACCGACCCTGCCCGCCTCTACCTCGGCGGATCTCTCGAACACGACGCCCGTGAAGCGCTCGATCGCTATCGCGCAGCGCACTACGAAGGGGCGGCCTTCCAGATCCAGCAAGCCACCGAGAACTGCGTGGCCTGCCATACCAAGCTGCGCAGTCCCGGCGACTCGCCGGCGGCGAAGCACTTCGTCGACAGCTCGTCGCTCGCGAGCCTGCCGCTCGCCGAGCGCGCCCGCCTGGAGGTGGCGACGCGCCAGTTCGACGAGGCCGTCGTCAGCTACGAGAAGCTGCTCGCGTCGCCGAAAGTCCCGCCGAGCGAGCTGCTGACGCCGCTGATCCAGTACCTGACGCTCGAGGTGCGCGTGAAGGGCGACTTCCAGCGGCCCGCAAAGACGCTCGCGAAATTCGCGAAGCGCCCCGATCTGTGGCGGCACCTCCGCGTCGACGTCGAAGAGTGGATGCGCGCGCTGCGCGAACTGGCGCCGCTCGGCAGCGGCACGCCGGACCTCGCCACCGCGCGCGACCTGATCGAACGCGCCCGGGGCATCGCGAAGGTTCCCGCGGACTACGGCCCGCTGGTCCACTACCTGGTGGCGTCGAGCATATTGCAGCGTTTCCTTGCGACGACACCGCCGCCCTCGGACCGCGACGCCGCGGAAGCCTACTACCTGCTCGGTCTCGCGGAGACGCACATCGGCGACACCTACTGGGTCTCCCAGGCCGACATCTACCTCGAAAGCGCGATCCGGCTGGCGCCGAAGGAGCCATTCGCTGAAGACGCCTACCTCGTGCTCGAAGAGGAGACGGTTGCCAGCTACACGGGATCCCAGGGCGAGCAACTGCCCGCATCGGTGGCCAAACATCTCGAAACGCTGCGCGCGTTGGTGGACGCGAAGTAGCGTTGGACACGGACGCGGCGCGCCAACTCGTCGAGCGAAGCTGGGAGTCGTCGATCCTCCCGGCGCTCGAGCGCTACATCGCGATCCCTGCGAAGTCCCCCGCGTTCGACGTCGACTGGCAGCAACACGGGCATCTGGAGCGCGTCGTTGCGCTCGCCGCCGAGTGGGTGCACGCGCAGCGCATCGACGGCCTGCGACTCGAGATCGTGCGACTGCCCGGCCGCACGCCCGTGCTGCTACTCGAAGTGCCCGGCGCCATCGACGACACCGTGCTGCTGTATGGGCATCTCGACAAGCAGCCCGAGATGAGCGGCTGGGGCGACGGACTCGGGCCCTGGACGCCGGTGCGTCGCGGCGACCGCCTCTACGGGCGGGGCGGCGCAGACGACGGCTATGCCGTCTTCGCCGCGGTGACGGCGATTCGCGCGCTGCGTGCGCAACGCCTGCCCCACGCACGCTGCATCGTGCTGATCGAGACCTGCGAAGAGAGCGGCAGCTTCGACCTGCCCTTCTACATCGATCACCTGCGCGAGCGGATCGGTAGCCCGAGCCTCGTCGTGGCGCTCGACTCCGGCTGTGGCAACTACGAGCAGCTCTGGTGCACGACGTCGTTGCGCGGAATCGCCGCCGGTGCACTGCGCGTGCGCGTGCTCGAAGAAGGTGTGCACTCGGGCGATGCCGGCGGCATCGTGCCGTCGAGCTTTCGGATCGCGCGCCAACTCCTCGAACGCCTCGAAGACGCGGCGACCGGCGCGATCCGTCCGCGCGAGTTCCACGTCGAGATTCCCGCAGAGCGGGTCGCACAGGCGCACGCGGCCGCGCAAGTGCTGGGTTCGCTGCTGCACGAGCGTTTTCCGTTTGCAGCGGGCACCACACCCGTCACCCGCGACGGCGCCGAGCTGGTGCTGAACCGAACCTGGCGTCCCGTTCTCGAAGTGACCGGCGCCGATGGCCTACCCGCATTGCGCAGCGCGGGCAACGTGCTGCGCCCCGAGACAACGCTCAAACTCTCGCTGCGACTGCCGCCGACTCTCGATGCTGCGACGGCCACGCGGCGCATTGGCGAGATCCTGTGCGCCGACCCGCCCTATGGCGCCGAGCTGAGCTTCGATGGCGATGCGGCGGCGCAGGGTTGGAACGCGCCCGCGACGGCGGGCTGGCTCGACGAGGCGTTGTCGAGCGCATCGCGCGACTGGTTCGGCCGCGACGCGGTCGCGATGGGCGAAGGCGGCACGATTCCGTTCATGGCGATGCTCGGCGCAAGATTTCCCGCGGCGCACTTCGTCATCACCGGCGTGCTCGGTCCGGGCGCCAATGCGCACGGCCCGAACGAGTTCCTGCACGTGCCGACCGCAAAGCGGCTCACCGGCGCGGTCGCGCAGGTGCTCGCTGCCCACGCCCGGGAGGGAGCTTCGGCGGGCTAGCCCGTCAAGGCTCCCCGCGCGATGACCGATGCCACTTCCGTGAGCGGGACAGACACCAACGCGCGGCAGCAGGTGCTGATCCTCGGTCCCGCCGAGCGCGCGCGCTTTCTGGCCGGCCATCTGCTGCTGCTCGGCTACCGCGCGGCGGGAGCCACGGACGTGGCCGCAGCGCTGCGCATGCTCGCGCTGGCTCTGCCGCCGATTCGGGTCGGCCTGCTCGCCAGCGATCACGGTCTGGCCGACCCCGCAGCGGCGCTGCGCGAGATCGCCACGCTCTCTCCCCAACCCATGCAATGGATCGCGATTGGACGCCGGCCCGGCGATTCGGAGCTGGCGATGCTACGCGGCGCCGGCGTGCACTTCGCGCTCTTCGACCCGTTCAGCGACGAGGATCTGCGCTTCGTCGTGAGCGAAGCGCACCATGCCGGCTCTCCGGAAGTCCTGCGCATCGAGCAACGCGTTCCAACCCTGATCCGCGCGCGTGTCACGACGAAAACCGGAGAACGCGTAGCCGTGGTCTGCAACCTCTCGACACTCGGCGCCTATCTGGCGACGCCACGGCCGGCGATGCGCAGCGGAACGCTGACGATGCAGGTTCCACTGGAAGGTGGCGAAATCGAAATCCACGGCCTCGTGATGTGGAACAACGTCCCCGGTAACATGCGCCTGCCGAACGCACCCGTCGGAATGGGTGTCCGATTCACCGAGGTTTCACCCGAAGCCACCATCGCGTTGCAGCGCTACATCGCGGAGCGCGCGAAGGCGTATCGGCTCTGATTCCCGCTACGCGAACTTCGGCGGTCGCTTCTCCAGGAAGGCGCGCACCGCTTCCTTGTGCTCGGGCGTCTCCCAGCACTCGCGCAGCAGACGGGTCTCTGCGCGCTGGATCTCGCTGAGATCCGTCGCAGAACCATTCCGCGTCAGCAACTGCTTGGTCATCCGCAGTTGCGGAGCGGGATTGGCGCCGATCTCGCGAGCGAGCGCGATCGCCTGCTGCGCAACGTCGTCGTGCGGCACCAGGCGATCGGCGAGACCCTTCTCGTAGGCTTCGCCCGCGGCGTAGAGCCGGCCCGAGAGACACATCTCGCTGGCGCGCCCGAAGCCCATCCGCTGCACCAGGAAGTGCGTGCTCGCCAGCTCGGGCACGAGCCCCATCTTGATGAAGAACATCCCGAAGCGGGCGCGCTCCGAAGCGACGATCACGTCGAACGGCAGGATCATCGTCAGGCCGACGCCGACCGCCGCGCCGTTCACCGCGGCAACGAGCGGCTTCGACGCGCGTACCAGCGCCACCCAGTCGAGCCCGCGCGGGAGACCGCCCTCGCCGCCCGCCGTGTCCTCGCCAGGATCGCGGCCGTCGATGCGCGCCTCGAATGTGTCGCTCATGTCCGCGCCGGCGCAGAAGCCGCGTCCCGCGCCGGTCACGACGATCGCGCCGACCTCGCGGTCCTGGTTGGCGCGTTCGATCGCGTCGGCGAGTTCGACACTCATCCGCGGCGTCCAGGCGTTCAGCCGCTCGGGCCGGTTCAACGTGACGAGCGAAACCTCACCGAGGCGCTCGACGGTGATCTGTTCGTAGTGCAAAGGGGCTCCTTCAGGGTTTGCCGCGCACCGCGCCGGTCATCGGCACGAAGCGCACCGGCACGACGTCATGCACATCGAATCCGGTTTCGGTACGCGTGTGCACTTGCAGCGTCTGCGCCTGCCACGTCTCGCCGACGGGAATCACCAGCCGGCCACCGATGCGAAGCTGCGAGAGCAACGCGGGGGGCACCTGCGGTGCGGCGGCCGTGACGACGATCGCGTCGAACGGCGCGACCTCCGGCCAGCCGCGGTAGCCGTCGCCGCTGCGGACGTGGACGTTCTCGATGCCGAGCCGCGCGAGATCGTGCTGGGCGCGCTTCGCCAGCGCATCGACGATCTCGATCGAGTAGACCTCGGCTCCACAGGCCGCGAGCACGGCGGCCTGGTAGCCCGATCCGGTCCCCACCTCGAGGACCTTCGAGCCGGGACCAACGGCGGCCAACTGCGTCATCAGCGCCACGATGTAGGGCTGGCTGATCGTCTGCCCCTCGCCGATCGGCAGCGGACGGTCCTCGTAGGCGTGGGCGCGCTCGGCGGCCGGGACGAACTCGTGGCGCGGCACCTGTCGCATCGCGGCCAGCACGCGCGGATCCACGATCTCCCGCGCCTCGATCTGCTCGTCGACCATGCGCCGCCGCTCCGTTTCGTGTGCAGTCATTGCCGCTCCCACCGCGGTAACCGCGACGAGCGCCAGAGCCAGTCCGGACCGGGTTCGCATCGCGTGATTTTGCATTGCGTGATGATACGCGGCGACGCCGATCCGCGCGGCTACTCTGGCGATTCGCATGGAACTCGACCACATCCAGATCCGCGGCGCGCGCGAGCACAACCTGCAGGGCGTCGACGTGCGCATCCCGAAGAAGCAGCTCGTGGTGCTGACGGGCGTCTCGGGGTCGGGCAAGTCGTCGCTGGCGTTCGACACGCTGTACGCCGAGGGGCAGCGGCGCTACGTCGAGTCGCTGTCCGCCTATGCGCGCCAGTTCCTCGGACAGATGGAGAAGCCGAAGTACGACTCGATCCGCGGGCTCTCGCCGACGATCTCGATCGAGCAGAAGACGACCGGCACCAACCCGCGCTCGACGGTCGGCACCATCACCGAGATCTCGGACTATCTGCGCGTGCTGTTCGCGCGCGTCGGCGTGCAGCACTGCCACCGCTGCGGGAAGGCAGTCCATTCGCAGACGGCCGAGCAGATCGCGAAGGAGATCCTCGCGGCGCCGAGCGGCACGCGCGTCGTGCTACTCGCGCCGGTGCTGGTGAACCGCAAGGGCGAACACCGTGAGCTACTGGCAGAGCTGCGGCAGGCCGGCTTCGTGCGGCTACGCGTCGACGGCGGGATCATCGAGAGCGAGGGCCTCGATGCGCTCGACAAGCGCAAGAAACACCACCTCGAGGTGGTAGTCGACCGCCTCGTCGTCGGCGCGGGCCAGCGCGGGCGCGTCACCGATTCGGTCGAGCAGGCGCTGCGAAAAGGCGAAGGCACGCTGATCGCCCACCGCGACGGCAAGGATCGCGTCTACTCCGAGAAGATGGCGTGCGCGGGCTGCAACCTGTCGTTCCCGGAACTGACGCCGCAGGCGTTCTCGTTCAACAGCCCGCAAGGCATGTGCGTCGACTGCAACGGCCTGGGCGTGCGCGTCGAGATCGATCCCGCGCTGGTGGTGCCCGACGAGTCGCTGACGATCGACGAAGGCGCTGTCAAGTCGTGGGGCAAGGAGATCTCGGAGAAGACCAGCTGGTCGGGTTTGCGCACGCAGATCCTGGTACAGCTCGGGGTTCCGTTCGACTTGCCGTGGAGCAGGCTCAGCAAGCGCCACCGCGAACTCGTGCTGCACGGCGCCGGCGATCGCAAGTTCAAGGTGAAGTGGGCCGGCAAGAAGGGCGGTGAAGCGACCTTCGTGATGGACTGGGAAGGCGTGCTGCCGCGTTTGATGCGCCGCTTCCTCGAGAGCAGCTCCGAAAGCGCGAAGCGCTGGTACGCGCAGTTCCTCGCCGACAGTCCCTGCTCCACCTGCCGCGGCACGCGACTGCGCGCGGAGAGCGCCGGCGTGCGCGTCGCGGGCCGCACGATCGTCGAAATCTCGGCGCTGACGATCGACGACGCGCGCACGTTCTTCACCGAACTCCGGCTCGACGGCGCGGCCCAGAAGATCGCCGTCGAGTTGTTGAAGGAGATCCGCAACCGTCTCGACTTCCTCGGCGCGGTGGGGCTCGGCTACCTCTCGCTCGACCGCGCGGGTCCTTCGCTGTCGGGCGGCGAGTCGCAACGCATCCGGCTCGCGTCGCAGGTCGGCTCCGAACTCACCGGCGTCGTCTACATTCTCGACGAGCCGTCGATCGGGCTCCATTCACGCGACAACCAGCGCCTGCTCGAGACGCTCTTCCACCTGCGCGACATCGGGAACACCGTCGTCGTGGTCGAACACGATGAGGAGACGATCCGCAGCGCCGACTGGGTGATCGATTTCGGTCCCGGTGCGGGCGTAAAGGGCGGTCAGATCGTGCATGCGGGCACGCCCGCGTCGCTGGCGAAGAACGCCCGCTCGCTCACCGGCGCCTATCTCTCTGGCCGCACACGCATCGCGGTGCCCGCCCAGCGTCGCAAGCCGAGCGGCGCGCTGTGGGTGCGGGGCGCGAGTGAAAACAACCTGCGCGACCTCGACGCCCTGTTCCCACTCGGCGTGCTCGTCGCCGTGACCGGTGTCTCGGGCGCCGGCAAGTCGACACTGGTGAACGACGTGCTCTACCCGGCGCTCGCGCGCCGCTTCCACGCCTCGTCGCAGCGCGCCGGTCGGCATCGCGCGATCGAGGGCCTCGCGCAGCTCGACAAGGTGATCGCGATCGATCAGCGCCCGATCGGTCGCACGCCGCGCAGCAATCCGGTCACCTACATCAAGGTCTTCGACGCGATCCGCTCATTCTTCGCGCAACTGCCGGGCGCGCGCGTGCAGGGCTACAAGCCCGGTCGCTTCTCGTTCAACGTGAAGGGCGGTCGCTGCGAAGCCTGCCAGGGCGACGGCATGAAGCAGATCGAGATGCACTTCCTGCCGGACGTGTACGTCCACTGCGAGGCGTGTCAGGGCCGTCGCTTCAACGAAGCCACGCTCGCGGTCCGCTACAAGGAGAAGTCGATCGCGGACGTGCTCGATCTGACCGTCCGCGAGGCGCTCGAAATCTTTGCCGCGCATCCGCGCGTGCGCGAGCCGCTCGCGTTGCTCGCCGACGTGGGCCTCGACTACCTGCACCTCGGCCAGCCTTCGCCGACGCTCTCGGGCGGCGAAGCGCAGCGCATCAAGCTGGCGCGCGAACTGTCGCGGCGCGGCACCGGCAAGACGCTGTACATCCTCGACGAGCCGACCACCGGCCTCCACTTCGACGACGTGCGCAAATTGCTCGAAGTGCTGCAGCGCCTCGTCGATACCGGCAACACGGTGGTCGTGATCGAACACAACCTCGACGTCGTGAAGTGCGCCGACTGGGTGCTCGACCTCGGTCCCGAAGGCGGGCCGCTCGGCGGTCATGTGGTCGCGCAGGGAACGCCCGAACAGGTGGCGCGCGTGCGCGCATCGCACACCGGACGACACCTCGCGCCGCTGTTGGGCGCAAGGCCGGCGCCCGGCCGGCGGCGCGCTTCTGGGCCTTCGTGATGCGTTACGAAGGCCGCAGTCGCAGGCGACCGCATCGAGACGCTCTTCGTGGCGGACGGCGACGCGCTCGTGCTTCCGCTGGATCACTGGCTGCCGATGCTCGAGGTCGCGCGCGAGCAGCTTCCACAGCTCCGCCGCGTTTCGTGCTACGCGATGGCGCGCAACGTCCTCGAGAAAACGGACACTGAACTGGTGCGGCTGCGTGCAGAAGGACTGTCGTTGCTCTACCTCGGCCCCGAGTCGGGCGACGACGTGACGCTGAAGCGGATCGCCAAGGGTGGAACCTTCGCCGATCACGTCGAAGCGGCGCGGCGCGCGCATGCCGCGGGATTGCAGACCAGTGTGATCGCGCTGCGACCGGAGTGGGCGCGCGGGCTCTGACCGAGGCTGCTGGCGCCGATCTCGGGCGCGGCGCCTCGCGGGTGCTGGCAGCGCGTCACGATCGGAATCGGCCCTTCGACTCAAGCACGCGGCCTGATGGATCGATGGCGGACGGTCAACTGGAGGCCGAACCGATGCGCATCGTACTGGCCGCCGAGGGAACTCGGGGCGACCTGCAGCCGATGATCGAGCTGGGATCGCGGCTGCGCGCGGCGGGGCATGACGCGCTCGTGTGCGGGCCGCCCGACTTCGAGGCGCAAGCGCTCGCGCGCGGCGTCGCGTTCCACTCGCTCGGACCGAGCTGCCGCGACTTCCTGGTGGCGCGCGCCAATCTGTTGGGACGCAATCCGATGACGCTGATGACGGAGATGATCCGCCATATGCGCCAGCAGCTGAACGCGCGACTCAGCGAGCTGATCGAGGTGACGCGCGGCGCCGACCTGGTCGTCGGCGGCGGTCCCGAGATCGCGGCCTCGAGCGCGGCAGAGCGAAATGGGGTCGCGTATCGCTATGTCGCGTACTGCGCGGCGCTGTTTCCGTCTCGCGAACACGGACCGATCTTCTCGCCCTGGCAGAGCCTGCCGGGTTGGGCGAATCGAGCGCTCTGGCCGCTGCTGATGGCGCCCGTGCAGATGGCGATCGGGCGCGTGCTCGCGCCTGCGCGGCGTCACGTCGGCCTCGCAGCTGCCGGCGATCTGTTGCAACTGCTGTTCAGCGACCGGCCGCTGCTGGCGGTCGACTCGGTGTTCGCAGACGCACGCTCCGTTGCGCCGCTGCAACTCGACCAGATCCCCGCGCTGCACCCGCTCGGAGGCGAGGCGCTCCCCGCCAAGCTCGTGTCGTTCCTCGAAGCGGGCCCGGCGCCCGTCTATTTCGGCTTCGGCAGCATGCCGGATGCCCGACCCGCGGCGACCACGCGCGTGCTGCTCGATGCGATCGCCGCGATCGGCTGCCGCGCCGTGATCGGCGCCGGCTGGGCGGAACTCGGCGGCACGGCGCTGCCCGAGGGCGTGATGGAAGTCGGGGCGGTCTCCCACCCAGAGCTCTTCGCGCGCTGCGCGGCCGTCGTTCATCACGGCGGCGCCGGGACCACCACGACGGCCGCACGCAGCGGCGTGCCGCAGCTGGTCGTGCCACATCTGGCCGACCAGTTCTATTGGGCGCGGCGCGTGGCTCTGCTGGGTCTCGGGGCCCCTTCGATCCGCCGCAGCCGGCTCGACGCACCCGGCCTGATTGGGACGCTCAGCACGATCCTCGACAACGAGTTCGTCGCCGAGCGGGCACGAGAGGTCGGCGAGCAACTGCGCGAGGAGGCGTCCACGATCGACCCGATTGCCTCACTGTTGGGATCAAAGATCTGACCAGAATCCCCACGGGGCTCGCAAGTTCCGGAAAAATTCCCGCTGATTTCGCCATACGACCCTGCTGTCCTCGCAGCTTCTGTTTCTGAACGCGAGAATCCCGCCAGGAATTGCTTCACTCGCACCGATTTGCCGATCGAAACGCCATCTTCTAGTCTGCGTCCACCAAAATGGTGACGGAGAGCCGATGAGCGCAACGATTCCGACCGGGGCCGAGAAGCTGGTGCAGTGCCTGGAGCGAGAGGGCGTCGAGTACATCTTCGGGCTCTCCGGCGGCGCGGCGATCCCGATCTTCGACGCGCTGGTCGACTCGAAGATCAAGCTGATCCTGGTCCGCCACGAGCAGGGCGCCACCCACATGGCCGACGGCTTCGCGCGCGCCACCGGGCGCCCGGGCGTCGCGCTGGTGACCTCGGGGCCCGGCGCGACGAACACCGTCACGGGCCTGCTCACTGCGCTGATGGACTCCTCCCCGCTGATCGTGATCACCGGACAGACGAACACCGCGAACCTCGGCAAGGACGCATTCCAGGAAGCCGACGTGACCGGCATCACCTACCCGGTCGTGAAGCACAGCTATCTCGTGAAGGACGCGCGCGACATCCCGCGCGTCGTGCGCGAGGCGTTCCATCTTGCGATGACCGGACGCCCGGGCCCGGTGCTGATCGACATCCCGAAGGACGTGGGCTCCGGACCGTGCAATGCGCCCTTCGTCGATCGCGTCGACCTGCCCGGCTACGTCGTGCCGGGGCACGCCGATACCGTGAGCCTGGAGGCAGCTGCGGCGCTGCTGCACCAGGCCGAGCGTCCGTTGCTGTATGTGGGCCACGGCGCCGTCATTTCGGGCGCCGGCAAGGCGGTGATGCAACTCGCGGAGAAGCTGCGCGCGCCGATCGTCAACACGCTGCTCGGCAAGGGCGCGACCGACGAAACCCATCCGCTGCATCTCGGCATGATGGGCATGCACGGCACGGCGTATGCGAACAAGGCGGTGGTCGACTGCGACCTGATCATGGCGATCGGCGCGCGCTGGGACGATCGCGTGACGGGCAAGGTCGAAGCGTTCTGCGTGGGCGCCAAGAAGATCCACGTCGACATCGACCCGGCCGAGTTCAACAAGGTGATCCGGCCCGACGTGTCGCTGCTGGGCGACGCGCGACTGGTGATCGAGGACCTGCTGCCGCTCGTAGAGCCGAACGACACCCGTGCCTGGGTCAAGCAGTGCGAGACGTGGCGACGCCAGTATCCGCTCAAGTACGCCAAGCGCGGCGGACTGCGCGCACAACACGTGCTCGATCGGCTGCACGTTCTCACCGGCGGTCACGCGGTGATCACCGCCGACGTCGGCCAGCACCAGATGTGGGCCGCGCAGTTCTGCAAGACCACCGGCAACCGCCAGTGGATCACCAGCGGCGGCGCCGGAACGATGGGCTTCGGCTGGCCCGCCGCGATCGGTGCGAAGCTGGGACGCCCCGAGGCGGAAGTCTGGGCGGTCGTCGGCGACGGCGGCTTCCAGATGACGATGGCGGAACTCGCGACCGCCGCGGTCAACAAGGTCGCCGCACGCTGCCTCATCATCAACAACAACTACCTGGGCATGGTGCGCCAGTGGCAGGAGTTGTTCTACGACAACCGGCTCTCAGGCGTGGACCTCGAGGGCAATCCGGATTTCGTGAAGCTCGCCGAGGCCTACGGCATCAAGGCGTTGCGCATCTCGCGCCCGGGCGACGTCGATCGCAAGCTGAAGGAAGCGCGCGCCTGGAACGACGGCCCGGTGGTGGTGGTCGCGGAGGTCATCAAGGAGGACAACGTGTTCCCGATGATCCCAGCCGGCGCGCCGATTTCGCACATGATCATCGAGCCGCCGAAGCATCGACTGGAGAAGCCCGTTGGCAGCACCTGAACTGAGCCTCCGAACGCGCGACGACATCCACACCATCTCGCTCTTCGTCAACAACAAGCCGGGCGTGCTGGTGCGCGTGGCGCTGGTGTTCTCGCGGCGCGGCTACAACATCGAGAGTCTCGTCGTCTCCCCGACCGTCGACGGCGACTTCTCGCGGATGACGATCACCTGCAGCGGCGATCCCGCCACGCTCGAGCAGATCATCAAGCAGCTCCAGAAACTGATCGACGTCGTGCACGCGACCGACCACACCGGCGGCGACGCGTACGAAACCGAGATCGCGCTGGTCAAGCTGTGCGCCGATCTGCACGAGCGCACCGAGATCCTGCAGATCGCCGAGAACTTCGGCGCGAAGGTGACCGACTACGGCCAGCAGTCGCTGATCCTGCGCGTCTACGGCGACAGCGAGAAGCTCGACGCCTTCATCGCGCTGCTGCGTCCCTACGGCATGCGCGAGTTGGTCCGCTCCGGGAAGATCCTGATGGTGCGCGGTCTCCAGGAGACTTGATCCCGTGGCACCGGATCGACGCGAATTGGTGTGGTGACCCAGGCAGGAATCGAACCTGCGACCTCTTGCTTCGGAGGCAAGCGCTCTATCCAACTGAGCTACTGGGCCGGAGACCTTGCAAAGGCGATCGCGTCCTGATGATCTTCGCTCGGCTTCGCCTCGCTGCGCGCCGAGGACGGCTTGCAGGGTGGTGGGACGTACTGGGCTCGAACCAGTGACCTCCGCGGTGTGAACACGGCGCTCTACCAACTGAGCTAACGTCCCGTTTCCACCACCAGCGCCGCAGGGTTTTAGGCGACGAGCGAAGCCGTGGCAACCCGCGGCACGTTCAGGTCTTTCGCGCGCGCTGGTTGGCGATCGCGGCCGACACGAACGCGTCGAAGAGCGGGTGCGCGGCGAACGGTCGAGACTTGAACTCCGGGTGATACTGGCAGCCCAGGAACCACGGGTGGTTCTCGAGTTCGATCACTTCGACGAGGCGCCCGTCCGGCGAGATTCCCGAGAAGACCAGCCCGGCACGCGAGAGCTGATCGCGCAGGTCCGGATTGACTTCGTAGCGATGCCGGTGGCGTTCGGAGATCTGCGCGGTGCCATACGCGGCGTACGCCTTGGTGCCCTGGCGCAACACGCAGGGATAGGCGCCGAGTCGCATCGTCGCGCCTTTCTCGGAAACCTGGCGCTGCTCCGGCATCAGGTCGATCACCGGGTAGGGCGTCTCGGGATCGATCTCGATCGAGCTGGCGCCAACGAGGCCGGCCACGTGGCGCGCGAACTCGATCACGGCCAGCTGCATGCCGAAGCAGATCCCGAAGTACGGAACCTTCTGCTCGCGCGCGTGGCGGATCGCGACGATCTTGCCTTCGACCCCGCGCGCGCCGAAACCGTGCGGAACCAGGATCCCGTCGACGTCCGCGATCAGCGCCGGGTCCGAGAGCTTCTCTGAATCGATGTACTCGATCACGACGCGTGCCTTGTGCGCGAAGCCGGCGTGATAGAGCGCCTCGTTGAGGCTCTTGTACGACTCCGTGAGATCCACGTACTTGCCGACCATCGCGATCCGGACGGTGCGCTCGGGGTTCTTCACCGTCTCCACGAGTCGCTGCCACTTTTCGAGGTTGGGACGTCCGGTCCAGATGTTGAGAAGCTTCGTGACCTTCTCGTCGAGCCCCTCATCATGCAGGATCAGCGGTACCTCGTAGATCGACTCGACGTCCTTGGCCGTGATCACCGCGTCGTCATCGACGTCGCAGAAGAGCGCCACTTTCTGTTTGACCGAGCGCGGCAGGAAGCGGTCGGTGCGGCAGACGATCACGTCGGGCGAGATGCCCGCCGCGCGCAGTTCCTTCACCGAGTGCTGCACCGGCTTCGTCTTCAGCTCACCGGCCGTCGCGACGTACGGGACCAGCGCGATGTGCATGTAGAGCACGTTCTCGCGGCCGACGTCGGCGCGGAACTGGCGGATCGCCTCCAGGAACGGCAACGACTCGATGTCGCCCACGGTACCGCCCACCTCGACCAACAACAGATCCACACCCGCCGCCGCGGTATGGATGCGGCGTTTGATCTCGTCGGTGACGTGCGGGATCACCTGCACCGTGCCACCGAGATACTCGCCGTGACGCTCCTTGTTGATCACCGTCTCGTAGACCTTGCCGGCCGTGACGTTGTTGATCTTGCCCATCGTGGCGGTGGTGAAGCGTTCGTAGTGACCGAGGTCGAGATCGGTCTCGGCGCCGTCTTCGGTGACGAACACTTCGCCGTGCTGGAACGGGTTCATCGTTCCCGGGTCGACGTTCAGGTACGGGTCGAGCTTCAAGAACGAAACGCGAAGGCCGCGCGCTTCGAGCAGCGCACCGACCGATGCGGAGGCAAGGCCTTTTCCGAGCGACGAAAGCACGCCACCCGTCACGAAGATGAACTTGGTCGCGCGATCGCTCATCGAAGCACCTCTCGCTAACGCAACTTCGTTGCAGAGCCCCCGGCGACGGCGTCCGCGATGCGCACTCGGTGGATCGGCACGAGCGGTTCGGGGAGCGCGTCGACGCCAAAGTAGCCCGTAGCCAGCACCTCGTCCGGCGTCGTGGCGACGCCCACGCCGACGGGTACGGCTTCAAAACACAGGTTCACTGCCTGCACACGGCGACCGTCGGGATACTCGATCACCTGGATCGCGGGATCCGAGTAGACTCCGACGAGGCGTCCGACCTCGACCTGCACGCCGGTTTCCTCACGCACCTCGCGTGCGGTGGCGACATCGATCGACTCGCCCGGCTCCATGTATCCCCCAGGGAGACCCCAGTGCGCGTTGTCGCTTCGTTGCATCAGCAGCAGCTCGCGACGCCGCCCATCACGCCAGACCACGGCCGATACCGAGAGGCGCACTTCGTGCGGATCGGTCGCGAAGTAGCGACTCAACGAACACTCCAGCATACGTGTTGTCGGGGATGCCCGGTCGGAGATAGCTCCGCGAGCCACCTCGTGTCAAACCCCAAAACGACGACGGGAGGCCGTTGGGCCTCCCGTACATGAAGTCGCCGCTCGCCGCTGGCTCGCTACGCGGGACGATGGAGATTGATGGTCGGCGCGTTGTGATCTAGCGCTTCGAGAACTGGAACCGAGCGCGCGCGCCGCGCTGTCCGTACTTCTTGCGCTCCTTCTTGCGTGCATCGCGCGTCAAGAAGCCGGCGTGCTTCAGCGTCGGGCGAAGACCTTCGTCGAGTCCGCACAGCGCGCGGGCGATTCCGTGTCGGAGCGCGCCGGCCTGGCCCGTCGGTCCGCCGCCCTTCACGCTCGCGGCGATGTCGTAGCGGGTCGTCGCGTTCGCGGCGTCGAGCGGCTGCCTCACCAGCATGCGCAGCGTCTCGCGACCGAAGTACTCATCGATTGCGCGGCCATTCACGACGATCAAGCCCGAGCCGAGCTTGAGCCGGATGCGCGCCACCGCGGTCTTGCGCTTGCCAGTGATCGGCGATGCCGTGAGCGCTTCAGCCAAGCGTCAGCTCCTGCGGCTGCTGCGCCGCGTGGGGATGATTCGGACCGGAGTACACCTTGAGCTTCCGGTAGAGCTTCCGGCCCAGGGTGTTCTTGGGGAGCATCCCGCGAATGGCCGTTTCGATCACGCGCTCGGGATGCGCGCCGCTGAGGACCTGGTCCGCCGTGCGGGACTTCAAATGTCCCACATAGCCGGTGTGGCGGTAGTAGGTCTTCTGCTCGCGCTTGCGACCGGTGAGACGGACGCGCTCCGCGTTGACGATCACGACGAAGTCACCGGCGTCCGCATGCGGTGTGAAGAGGATGTTTTCCTTGCCGCGAAGCAGCGACGCAACCCGCGCGGCGAGCCGGCCGAGCGTCTGGTCCGCCGCATCCAGCACCCACCAGTGCTGCCGATCTCCGGACCGGATGCTGCGAGTCGGCCGCGGCGGCCTGGCGACGGGCATTTGCTTCTCCTGCGAAGTGCTGTGCGCGGCAATCGATTGCGGGTCGGTTTGCCGAGCGGGAGCGAGGCGCCCGGTAGAACCAGCAGATCGGTCCCGGGGAGCCGCAGTCGTTAGCCAAGTGGCTCTCCGGCGTCAACCCGTTCTGCAGCCAAACCCGCGGATTCCAGTGGGAAATCGTATCGAACGCGGATCAGCGTGAGGCCCTGCGCGGGCACGGTGGGGCCGGCCAGGTTGCGGTCTCGCGCTGCGAGCAGCGCGGGGATCGACTCCGGCGCGCGGCGGCCCCGGCCCACCTCGAGCAGCGTCCCGACCAGATTGCGCACCATATGGCGCAGGAAGCCGTTCCCCTCGAATTCCAACGCGACATCGCCACCGCGCTCGCCGCGGATCTCGACGCGCGAGAGCGTGCGAATGCTGCCGATCACCGCCGAGCCTGCCCCGCGGAACGAGGAGAAGTCGTGCGTCCCGACGAGGCCGAGCGCCGCCGCGCGCATCGCATCGAGATCGAGCGGCGCACGTACCCGTAGCGAGTTCCGCTCGCGAAGCGGCGATCGCACGATGCCCGTCCAGAGCCGGTACACGTAGAGTTTCGAGTGCGCATCGCGACGCGCGTGAAAGCAGTCGGGTACCACGGTGACCTCGCGCACCGCGACGTCGAGGGGAAGCAACGCGTTCAGCGCGCGCTGGAGTTCGGCGGGGGCGAGCCGCGTCGCGATCGACGTGTTCGCGACCTGCCCTTCTGCGTGCACGCCGGCGTCGGTGCGACCCGCGCCGTTCAGCGTCGCCGTCGCGCCGGTGACGCGCGCGAGCGTCGCGACCAGCAGGCCCTGCACGGTCCGCGCCGGCTCCGGCTGGATCTGCCAGCCCTCGAGATCGGTGCCGTCGTACTCGACGAGCAAGCGGAAGTTGGGCACGTCAGATGCGCCCTGCTGAGCGCGCCTCCGCTACGCGCACTGCGTGGGCGACCGTTACGCGCACGCTATCGGCGGCGAGCCACAGCAGCACGCCCGCCGGCCGCGATTCGTCGCGGCGCACGCGCCCGATGTGGACTAGCTCGCTGCCAGCCGCAGCCCGCGTGGTCGGCCCGATACCGGCGTGCGCGAGGCCTGGGACCTTGCCGAGCACGTCGAGGACAGCCTGCAGCGACGCCTGCTCGCGCATCTCGATCGCGAGCGCGGCGCCGTCGCCGCAGAAGGTCGGCATGCGCACCGATGTGACGGCTATGGATGCGTCGCCGAGCGTACGGCGTAGCACCGACGCGAAGCCGCGTTCGTGGGCGGTCGTGCCGTCGCCCTCGGTACTTCCGATCCATGGCAGCACATCGAACGCAATCGGCAGTCCGAGTGACGGGGGATCAGCCAGTTCCTGTTGCGAGAGCAGTGCGATCGTCTCCTCCGCGAGCGCTGCGACGGCCACACGGCCTGCGCCCGAAGCCGACGCCGAGACCAGCAGCGTCGCGACTGCGCGGGAGATGCCGAACGCACGCGCCAGCGGCGCGAGCACGCGCGTGCAGGCGAGCGACAAGCCCGGTGGCACCGCCAGCATCGGCACGCCCAGCGACACCGCTCCCGGCACACCCACTTCGCCGACGAGGGGCACCTCCGGCGACGTCGCGAGCACGCCCGAGCAGTCGATCGACGCGACGCGCGCGTGCAAAGCCGTGCGCACCGCTTCGAGCGACACCTCTGCCGGCGCACACAGGAACGCGAGATCGCAACCGCGCAGCGCCGTGAGTTCCGTCTCCACCGGGAAGACGCCGCCGCGGAACTCCACTTCGGTGCCGAACGAGCGCTCGCTGGCGATCGGCACCAGCTCGCGCACCGCGAGCGGAGATTCGTCGAGCACCGCGAGCAGCTCGGTTCCCAGCGAACCGGTTGCGCCGACGACCGCGACGCGCACTAGGCGCCGAGCCTCGCGACGACGAGGTCGCCCATCGCGCGGCAACCGACCGTCTCGCGTCGCTCTCCCGGAAGCAGCAGGTCTGCGGTTCGATGACCCGCGTCGAGCACCGCCGTGACCGCATCGCGAACCTGCTGCGCAGCGCCGAGCGCGCTGAACGAGTGCTCGAAGAGCATCGCCACCGACAGAATTGCGGCGAGCGGGTTCGCGATGTCCTGGCCGGCGATGTCGGGCGCCGAGCCGTGCACCGGTTCGTAGAGGCCGATACCGCCGGCTCCGAGGCTCGCGGACGGCAACATGCCGAGCGAACCGGTGATCTGCGCGGCCTCGTCCGACAGGATGTCGCCAAACAGGTTCTCGGTGACGATCACGTCGAAGCGGGCGGGATCGCGCACCAGCAGCATCGCGCACGAATCGACCAGCTGGTGCGCGAGCGTCACGTCCGGAAACTCGGGCGCGATCTCGTTCACCACTTGCACCCAGAGCTGCGACGTCTCCAGCACGTTCGCCTTGTGGACATGCGTCACGTGCTTGCGGCGCCGCTGCGCAGCCTGGAACGCGACGCGCGTGATGCGCGCGATCTCGCTCTCGTCATAGACCATCGTGTTGCGCGCCTCGCGCATGCCGTTCACGACCGTCATCCCGCGCGGTTCGCCAAAATAGAGCCCGCCGGTGAGTTCGCGCACCACGAGCATGTCGATGCCGGTTACCACTTCGGGCCGCAGCGTCGACGCCTGCGCGAGCGCGGGGAACACCATCGCGGGTCGCAGATTCGCGAACAGGCCGAGTTCCTTGCGGATGCGCAGCAAGCCGCGTTCGGGGCGCGTGGCGACCGGCATCGCGTCCCACCTGGTGCCGCCGACCGCCCCGAGCAGCACGGCCTGGCTGTTGCGCGCGCGCTCGATCACTTCGTCGCGCAGCGGCGTGCCGTGCACGTCGATCGAGGCGCCGCCGATCAGGTGATCCTCGAACTCGAGCGCGATGCCATGCCTCGGCGCGACCCTTTCGAGCACGCGCTTCGCTTCGCGCGTCACTTCGGGGCCGATTCCGTCGCCCCCCAACACAATGATGCGCGCCTGCTGCAACCTAGACCCCTTTCGGCTCGGACGCTGCGTGGCGCCGGATGTGCCACGCGAGTTTGTTCAGCGCGTGGATGTACGCCTTCGCGCTCGCCACCAGCACGTCGTAGTGCGCGCCGTGACCGATCACCCGCCGGCTGCCCTCGGAGAGCGTCACGGCGACTTCGCCCTGCGCGTCGAGGCCGGCCGTGATCGCGTTGACCTGATAGCGGACCAGTTCGCTCTTGGTCTCCGTCAGTTCCGCGACCGCCTTGAAGATCGCGTCCACCGGGCCGACACCGGTGGCTGTGGTCTTGCGCAGCACCCCGTCGATCGTCAGCTCGACCGTCGCGGTCGGCATCGGGAACGATCCCGAGAGCACCGTCAGTTGTTGGAACTGGAAGCGCTCCTCGGTCTGCACCACGGCGTCCGCGACGATCGCTTCGAGGTCCTCGTTGAAGATGCTCTTCTTCTTGTCCGCGAGGTCCTTGAAGCGCTTGAACGCGCGCTCGAAATCGTCGCCTTCCAGCGCGAAACCCAACTCGGCAATGCGGTCGCGGAATGCGTGGCGGCCGGAGTGCTTGCCGAGCACCAGTTCGTTCGACGGCCGCCCGATCGAGCGCGGCGTCATGATCTCGTAGGTGATCGCGGCCTTCAGCACGCCGTCCTGGTGGATGCCGGCTTCGTGCGCGAACGCGTTGGCTCCGACGATCGCCTTGTTCGGCTGCACGCCGACACCAATGATCGACGACAGCAGTCGGCTCGACGCGTAGATCTCCTCGGCGCGCACCTTCGTCTCGATGCCGGCAAAGACATCCGGTCGCGTGCGGATCGCCATCACGACCTCTTCCATCGCGGTGTTGCCGGCGCGCTCACCGATGCCGTTGATCGTGCATTCGACCTGCCGGGCGCCCGCCCGGACGGCCGCGAGGCTGTTCGCGACGGCGAGACCGAGGTCGTCGTGGCAGTGCGCCGACAGGATCGCCTGCGGGGCGTTCGGCACGTGTTCGCGCAGGTGGCGGAACAGCGCGGCCAGCTCATCGGGAGTCGTGTAACCGACGGTGTCGGGCACGTTCAGCGTGCGCGCGCCCGCCCGCAGCGCCACGTCGAAGACCTGCACCAGGTACGCCCAATCCGAGCGCGTGGCGTCTTCGGCGGAGAACTCGACGTCGTCGCAGAACTGCCGCGCCTGGTGCACCGCGCGATCGACCTCTTCGAGCACGCGCGCGCGGCTCATCCGCAGCTTGTGTTCGAGATGGATGTCGCTGGTGGCAATGAAAGTATGGATGCGCGGATGGGCGGCGCCTTCGAGCGCCCGGCCCGCGCGCTCGATGTCTTCGCTTCCGGTGCGAGCCAGGCCGCAGACGCTGAGGCCGCGCACCTCACGCGCGATCGCTTGCACGGCCTCGAAGTCGCCGTCACTCGCAATCGGGAAGCCGGCTTCGACCACGTCGACGCCGAGTCGCTCGAGTTGGCGCGCGAGCGTGAGCTTCTCGGCGAGATTCATGCTGCAACCGGGCGACTGTTCGCCGTCGCGCAAAGTAGTGTCGAAGATGCGGACGAGCTCGCTCATGACGTCGTCTCCTTCAACGCCTCCGGCGGAAGAGGCGGCGGCACTTTCTCGAGCGGATTGCCGGCGAGAATCCGCCAGACCCACTCGACGGGTCCCGAGAGCACGTAGAGCATGCCGATCACGAAGATCGAGATCTGCGGCTCCTGCACGATCAGCGCGAGCACCAGCACCATCAGCACGATCGCGCGATACGAATGTCGCAGGTCGATTTCCTTGAAGGAGCGGTACGGGATCGCGCTCACCATCAACAGGCCCAGCGCGGCGACGCCCGCCGCGACGAGCGCCTCGGGCACGACCAGATCGATCTGCTCGTCGCGCAGGAACAAGATGAAGAGTTGAGTCGCCGAAACCATGCCGGCCGCCGCGGGACTCGGCAGTCCCTCGAAGCGACCGCTGTAGCGCGACGGCTGCACATTGAAGCGCGCGAGGCGCAGCGCGGCGCACGCCACGAAGAGGAATGCGATCGCGAAGCCGGTGCGCCGGAATCCCTCGAGGTGGCCGCCGTGGAACGCGAGGATCGCGGGCGCGAGACCGAACGACACGATGTCGGCGAGCGAGTCGTACTCGAGCCCGAACTTGGAGGTGGTCTTCGAGAGTCGCGCGACGCGCCCATCGAGGCCGTCGCAGATGCCGGCGAAGACGATGCCGAGCGCGGCCAGGAAGAAGTTGCCCTCCTGCGCCTTCACGATCGTGAAGAAGCCGAAGAACAGATTCGCCGTGGTGAAGAGCTGCGGCAGCAGGTAGACGCCGCGGCGGCGTCGGCGCGGCTCGCTGCGACGCCGGCGGCGGCGGCGTTGGCGGCGCGATTCGCTCCGGTCGAAGGGGAACTCGCTCATTGCGCCGCCCCGAGGCGCCCGATGATCGACGCGCCGCCGCGCACACGATCGCCCGGCTTCACGGTCGCGACACTGCCCGGCGGCAGCAGCACGTCGGTGCGCGAGCCGAAGCGGATCAGTCCGTAGCGTACGCCGCGGGGAATCCACTCGCCGACCTTCGCGTGGCACACGATGCGCCGCGCGATCAGCCCGGTGATCTGCGTGACGACGATGCGGCGCCCACCCTCGAGTTCCAGCTCCATCGCGAGGCGCACGTTCTCGCGTTCGCCGCGTGGGTCCCACGCTGCGAGGAAGCGCGTGCCACCGCGCGTCAGCGACAGCACGCGGCCGGCGAGCGGCGCGCGGTTCACGTGGACGTTGAAGACCGACAGGAAGATCGCGATGCGCAGGCCCTTGCGGCCCTGTTCGTCCAGGGTCGCGTCGACCGCGAGCACGCGGCCGTCGGCGGGCGCGACGACGGTACTCTCGTCACCCGGCACGTCGCGCGACGGGTTGCGGAAGAATGTGATCACGAAGGCCGTGACTGCGCCGAGGAACGCGGTCAGCCACCAGATGCCCACCCCGAACGCGATGCCGGTCAGAGCCAGTGCAGCGGCGATGAAGGGCCAGCCCTCCGGCGCGATCGGCGCAGTCGGTCGCTCGGAGAACTTCGGCGCTCGCTCGTCTTCCGCCATCTTCGCTCGATTCTCAGTTCTTCGAGCGATCGACCAATCGCTTTTCCTGCAACCACGGCATCAGCCCGCGCAGCCGCGCGCCGACCTTCTCGAGCGGGTGCTCGGCGGCGATCCGGCGCATCGCGATGAAGCCGGGCTTGCCCGCGCGATTCTCGAGGATGAACTCGCGCGCGAACTGGCCTGACTGCACTTCCTTCAGCACCTCGCGCATGCGCTGCTTGACGCCTTCGTCGATGATTCGCGGCCCGCGCGTGAGGTCACCGTACTCGGCGGTATTGGAGACCGAGTACCGCATGTTCGCAACGCCGCCTTCGTAGATCAGATCGACGATCAGCTTCACTTCGTGGATGCATTCGAAGTACGCCATCTCGGGCGCATAGCCGGCTTCGACCAGCGTCTCGAAACCTGCCTGCATCAGCGCGGTGAGGCCGCCGCAGAGCACCGACTGCTCGCCGAAGAGATCCGTCTCGGTCTCTTCCCGAAAGTTCGTCTCGATGATGCCGGCGCGACCGCCGCCGATTCCCTTGGCATAGGCGAGCGCCATCGCGAGCGCATCGCCGTTCGGGTCCTGGTGCACCGCGACCAGGCACGGCACGCCCTTGCCGTCCTTGTAGTGGCCGCGCACCGTATGGCCGGGGCCCTTCGGCGCCACCATCCACACCGACACGCCCGCCGGTGCGACGATCTGCCCGAAGTGGATGTTGAAGCCGTGCGCCACCGCCAGGTGATTGCCGGCGACCAGATTCGGCGCGATCTCCTCGTGGTAGATCAGACCGGCCGTCTCGTCGGGCACGACCAACATCACCACGTCCGCCTCGCGCGCCGCATCGCGCGGGTCGACGACGCGCAGGCCCTCGGCCTCCGCCTTCGCCCGCGACCCGGAGTCCTTGCGCAGACCGACGATCACATTGACGCCCGAATCGCGCAGGTTCAGCGCATGCGCGTGACCCTGCGAGCCGTAGCCGATGATCGCGACGGTCTTGCCGGTGAGGCGTCCCAGGTCGGCGTCCTTGTCGTAGAAGATGCGAAGGTCCATGGGGTACAAAACCTTTCCGTGGGTGCAAGGGCGGTGATGAGGGGTGCCGAGCGTGCGGCGACGCCTCGAGGCTCCGTGGCGACGAAAGCGCCTGAAACTACGAGACGTTGCCGGGGGTGTCAAAGCGCGGACGCGGCGCCTCGAAGCGCTCTCCGGTGCGCTGCACCTCGGCCTCGGCGCGGCGCACGTAGACGGGAGTCAGCGCGAACGCGGTGAATCCGGCACCCGCCGCCAGCATCCGCGCGCCGAGTCGTCCGACTGCGACTGCATCGGGCAGACCCGCCGGCGGCGGTACCCATCGCAACCGACCGCCAAAGCGCGCGCGCAGCACGTCGGCGACGACCGCGACGCCTTCTCCGAT
Source organism: uncultured Spirochaetales bacterium (assembly GCA_964353555.1). Classification (GTDB taxonomy): domain Bacteria; phylum Myxococcota_A; class UBA9160; order UBA9160; family PR03; genus PR03. Next base: position 37,976 of record CAYGWM010000002.1, on the reverse strand, counting down.
CAGCGTGCAAGCAGCGCCTTCAGCGAGCGTCTCGATCACGTCGGCGAGTGCTTCCGGCCGCAGCACCACGGGTCCCACGCGCGGCGGCTCCGCCGGATCGCGGTCGTAGACCGCGGCGTAGACTTCACCCCGTCGCGCATCGAGCAGCGCGGCGATCGGACCGGGCGCCGGCGCCGCGCGCAGCGCCAGGGCCGCGAGCGTCGGCACCGAAACGACCAGCGCGTCGCTGCCAAACGCGAGACCCTTCACCGTCGCAACGCCGACGCGCAGCCCGGTAAACGAACCCGGTCCCGCCGACACCGCGAACGCTTCGATCGCGGCAAGCGCGACACCCGCTTCCGCGAGCAGCGCGATCAGCGTCGGGAGCAGCGTCTCGGAAGCGGGTCGCTGGCTCGGCAGCGCGCGCGATGCGACGACCGCGTCCCCGCGCAGCAGGGCCACACCCGCCGCCGCCGTTGCCGTCTCGATCGCGAGCAGCAGCGGCCCCTGCGACACGCGTCAGAGTCCGGCGCTGTGCCGAACCCAGTCGACGAGACGCGACCAGTGGCGCGACAGATCGTTCCAGAACGCGAGGCCCATCAGCATCACCATCACTGTGACGCCGATCTGCTGGACGACGTCGCGCGTGCGGACCGAGAGCGGCGAGCGCTTCACGCCTTCGATCGCGATCAGCAGCGCCTGACCGCCGTCGAGCACCGGAATCGGCAGCAGGTTCAGCACCGCGAGATTGATGCTGATCAGGATCAACGTCGTCAGATACGCGAACCAGCCCTGCTCGAACGCGTTGTGCGCGATCTCGGCGATGCCGATCGGCCCGGCGAGCTGCTTGCGCGACACATCGCCCGACACCAGTCGCTTGAGGCCCGACAGGAATGTCTTGGTCAGCTCGGCGGTCATCCCGATCGCGCGCGGCACCGAGACCAATGGGTTGGTCTCCCGATCGATGCCGACGGCGCCCTGCACCGCCGCGGCATGCGCGGTGATCCCGATCAGGTAGCGCTCCTCGGGAATCCCGAGGCCGGTGTCGGCTTCGAGCATTTGAGGCTTTACGCTGATCTCGCGGCGTTCGCCGCCGCGCGCGTAGCTGATCTGCAATGCGCGACCACCACTGGCACGCACCAGTTCCGAGAACGCAGCGAAGGAGCCCACCGGCGCGCCGTCGACGGCGACGATCAGATCGCCCGCGCGGATTTCCGCCTGCTCCGCGGGCGAGCCCGGCGTCGTGCCCGCGACCAACACCGTCGCCGGTACCACCCCGAGCGCCTCGACACTGCCGAGCGCAGGCAACGTCAGGTCGTGCTTCTGTGGCTCCGTCTGACCGTCTTCGAGTCGCAGCGCGCGCACGGCCACTTCGCCGCTGCTTCCGGCCGCGGCGTAGCGCGACGCAAAGCCGACCCAGTCTTCCACCTCTTCGCCAGCCACCGCGGCCACGCGGTCGCCCGAGCGCAGATTGGTCCGGTTCGCCGGCGCATCCGCGGTGGGGATACCGACGACCGCCGCGAGGCGCGAGTGACCGAGCCCCGACCAGCCGACCTGCGCGGGTGCGCCCACCGCGTCCATGCCGGCTCGATCTTCGAGTGCGAGCGCGGCGTCGATCGTCTCCGCGCCGCGCTGGACGCGGATCGGAACGCTTTCGCCGGGGCGCGCGCGCAAGTCGTCCTCGATCGCGTCCCACCAGAGGACTGGCTCACCCCGCACCGAAACGACTCGATCGCCGACGGAAAGCCCGGCCTTGGCCGCGGGCGAGCCCGGCTCGATCGTGCCGATCACCGGTTCGGGACGCGGCATGCCGACGGAGAGCACACCGATGAAGATCACGACCGGCAACAGCAGGTTCATCGCCGGACCGGCAAAGAGCACCAGCAATCGCTGCCACACCGGCTTGTTGTTGAACGCGCGCGGAATGTCCGAGGGATCGATCGGGTCGGGCGGCGGCAGATCTTCTGCCACTTCGCCGTCCCGGAGTTCGCGGACTTCTTCGTCCGGATTCTCGCCGAGCATCTTCACGAAGCCACCAAGCGGGAACCACGCCACCACGTATTCGGTCTCACCGCGCGTGAAGGCGAGCCGGTACTTCCCGATGCCGATCGCCGGACCGAAGCCGAGCGAGAACTTCAGCACCTTCACGTCGAAGAGCTTCGCGACCAGGAAGTGGCCGAGTTCGTGTACGAACACCAGCACGCCCAGCATCAGCACGAACGCGAACACGAAGGACAGAGCGGTCATGCAGCGACCCCCACGGAGAGCAGCGCACGGGCGCGTTCGCGCGCCCAGGCGTCGGCTTCCACTACGTCAGCGAGATCGCGCAGCGCAGCCGAGCCGCACTGCGCGAGGTGAGCCTCGAGAACGGCTGCGTTGGTCGCTGCGATCGCCGCGAACGGAACCTGCTTCGCGAGGAACGCCGCCACCGACACTTCGTTCGCCGCATTCAGCGCGGCCGGCGCCGCCTCGTCGCCACGCAGCGCGGCGTAGGCTAGATCGAGGCACGGGAAGCGCTTGCGGTCGGGCGTCTCGAAATCGAGGCGAGCGGCGACCGTGAGATCGAGCGGCGGCAGTTCTCGCGCGAGTCCGCTGCCCGTGCCCAGCAGCGGCAATCGCTCGGGCCAGGCAAGCGCCACCGCGATCGGCACGCGCATGTCTGGAACACCGAGCTGCGCGAGCACCGAGCCGTCGCAGAGTTCGATCAGCGAGTGCACGACCGATTGCGGATGCACGACGACGTCGATGCGTTCGGGCGGCGTATCGAAGAGCCAGCGCGCCTCGATCACTTCGAGACCCTTGTTCATCAGCGTCGCCGAGTCGATCGTGATCTTCGGACCCATCGACCAGTTCGGGTGCGCGAGCGCCTCGTCGATCGTCGCGCGCGCGATGCGCTCCGCGGACCAGGTGCGAAACGGTCCGCCCGAAGCGGTGAGCACGATGCGCAGCAGATCCTGCGGGCGCTGGCCTGCCAGCACTTGGAAGATCGCGCTGTGTTCGCTGTCGACGGGCAGCAAGCGCACGCCGCGCGCCTTCACCTCGCGCAGCACCAACGCGCCCGCCATCACCATCACTTCCTTGTTCGCGAGCGCGACGTCGCGACCGGCGCGAATCGCCGCCAGCGTCGGCTCGAGCCCCACCGCACCGACCAATGCGGACACGACGAGATCGGCGTCGGCGGTCGCGACCTCGGCGAGACCGGCGTCGCCGAACGCGATTGCCGGCGCGTCGGCGCCGAGCTGATGCTTCAGCGCCAGCGCTTCGTCCGCTTCTGAGACGGAAACGAGCGCCGGGCGGAAGCGCCGCACCTGCTCGGCCAGCTTCTCGATGCGCCGGCCCGCGGCGAGCGCAACGACCTGGAAGCGCTCCGGAAAGGCTGCCGCCACTTCGAGCGACTGCTCGCCGACGCTGCCGGTGCTGCCGAGAATCGCGATGCGCTTCAAGCCTCGGGCTCCTTGTCGCCGCTCTGCACTTGCGCAGAGATGAGACCGTAGCGGCGCTCGCGCTGCTGGTAGTCCCAGATCGCTTCGACAAGATCGCTCTTGCGGAAGTCCGGCCACATCACGTCGGTCACGTGCAGCTCGGCATAGGCGATCTGCCAGAGCAGGAAATTCGACACGCGCGCTTCGCCGCCGGTGCGGATCAACAGATCGGGATCGGGGAGTTCCGGGTCGTACAGGTACGCGGAGAAGGTCTTCTCGTCGATTTGCTCGGGGTCGAGCTTGCCCTGCTCGACGTCGCGCGCGAGCTTGCGCGCAGCATCGACGATCTCGGTGCGACCGCCATAGGAGAGCGCGAATACCACCGTCATCTCGCCGTTGTCACGGGTGCGGTGCAGCGCCTCGTCGAGCTTCGCGCGCGCCAACTCGGGCAATCGGTCGAGCCGACCGATCGCGCGCAGCCGGATGCCATTGCGATCGAGCTCCTCGATTTCGGCTTCGAGGTAGTGCTCGAGCAGCCCCATCAGCGCATCGACTTCGCCCTTCGGGCGGCTCCAATTCTCGGTGGAAAACGCATAGAGCGTCAGAAAGCGGACGCCGAGCTCGTGCGCGGCACGCACCGTTGCACGCACCGCCTCGATCCCGGCCCGGTGTCCCTGCACCCGGTCGAGTCCGCGTCGCTCGGCCCAACGTCCATTGCCGTCCATGATGACGGCAACGTGACGCGGAATTGCTTCGGCTCGGATGCGCCGTTCGTGCATGCCTAGACCTGCAGGATCTCCTGTTCCTTCTGGTCGGCCTGCCCATCCACTTGCTTGACGAAGTCGTCCGTCAGGGACTGCACCTTCTTCTCGCTGCGGGCACGGTCGTCAGCGGGGAGATCACCATCGTTCTCGAGCTGCTTCAGCGCAGCGAGCGCCTCGCGACGCGCATCCCGCACGCCGAGCTTGTGATGCTCGGCGATCTTGCGGACGTGCTTCACCAATTCCTTGCGCCGCTGCTCGGTGAGCGGCGGGATCGGAATGCGCACGATCTTGCCGTCGTTGTTCGGCGTCAGATTCAAGTCCGAAGCCTGGATCGCCTTCTCGATCGCCTGGAGTGCACTCTTGTCGTACGGCGAGATCACGATCAGCCGCGGCTCCGGTGCGCTCAAGTTCGCCATCTGGTTCAGCGGCGTCGGCGTGCCGTAGTAGTCGACGCGGATGCTGTCCAGCAGCGACGGATTCGCGCGGCCGGTGCGGACCTTGCGGAGGTCGTCCTTCAGGTGCTGGAGCGAGCGCTCCATGGCGTCCTTCGCCTGGGAGATCGACTGGTCGAGAGTGACGGCCATGTTCTCCTCTTCTGCTCAGTCGGTGACCAGCGTGCCCACCGTCTCGCCCGAGACGACCTTCAGGATGTTGCCACGCACCGTCATGTCGAACACGACGATCGGGACGCCATTCTGGCGACAGAGCTGAATCGCGGTCTGGTCCATGAACTGGAGATTGCGCTGGATCGCGTCTTCGTAGGTCAGCTGCTCGAAGCGCTGCGCGGTGGCTTCTTTGTGCGGATCCGCGTCGTACACGCCGTCCACCTTGGTGGCCTTCATGATCAGGTCGGCGTGCACCTCGGCCGCGCGCAGGGCCGCAGCCGTGTCGGTGGTGAAATACGGATTGCCGGTGCCCGCTGCGAAGATCACGATGCGACCCTTCTCGAGATGGCGGATCGCGCGGCGGCGGATGTACGGCTCGGCGACTTCCTGGATCGTCAGCGCCGACAGCACGCGCGTCGGCACGTCCTGCTTCTCGAGTGCGTCCTGGAGTGCGACGCCATTGATCACGCCTGCCATCATGCCCATGTAGTCGGCGGTGGCTCGATCCATGCCCTCGGATGCGGCAGAGACGCCCCGGATGATGTTGCCGCCGCCGATCACGATCGCGATCTGCACGCCGAGGCCATGCACCTCGCGGATCTCCTCCGCCACTCCGCGGATCACCGCCGGTGCGATGCCGTAGCCGAGATCGCCGGCCAATCCCTCGCCGGAGAGCTTGATCACGACGCGCCGGTACTTGGCGGTCACGCCGGGGCCGCGGCTCCGAGTCGGAAGCGCACGAAGCCGTTCACCGCGACGTCCGTCCCCAGCTCCTTGCCCTTCTGCGCGAGCATCTGCTCGATCGTCTGATCCGGATTCATCACGAACGGCTGCTCGAGCAGGCAGATCTCGGCGTAGAACTTGTTGATGCGGCCCTCGACGATCTTCTCGATCACCT
>CAYGWM010000002.1:0-32208 GCA_964353555.1 uncultured Spirochaetales bacterium | reverse complement strand
CAGATCTCGGCGTAGAACTTGTTGATGCGGCCCTCGACGATCTTCTCGATCACCTTCTCGGGCTTGCCGGTCTGAGCGGCCTGCTTCGCGAACAGCTCGCGCTCTCGCGCCAACAGATCCGCGGGAACGCCGCTTCGATCGAGCGCGACGGGGGACGGGTCCGCCGCCGCCACGTGCATCGACACTTCCTTCGCGATCGCTTCCGCTGCTGCGCCTCGAGCGGCGGTGCGCAGCGCCACCACCACGCCGAGCTTGCCGCCCGCGTGCACGTAGCCGCCCACCAGACCACCCGGTACCGCGAGTCGCGCCACGCGCTTGCACAACACGTTCTCGCCAAGCTTCGCGGCGACCGCGCCGATCCGCTGCGCGACCGACTCGCCGTCGAGCGTTGCCGCGCCGAGCGCTTCCGGTGAATCCGCACCCGACTTTGCGGCGACCGCGGCGAGCTGCTGCGCGAAGTGCTGGAACTCGTCCGTGCGCGCGACGAAGTCGGTTTCGCAGCCGATCTCGACCAGCGCGCCCACCTCGCCCGCGAGCGCCATCGCCACGGTGCCCTCGTTGCTGGCTCGGCCTTCGCGCCGGGCCGCCTTCGCGAGACCGCGCTCGCGAAGCAGCGTCACCGCCTTCTCCGCGTCGCCGTTCGCTTCGGTGAGCGCCTTCTTGCATTCCATCATGCCGGCGCCGGTCCGCTCGCGCAGTTCCTTGACCGCCGCAGCCGAGATCTCTGCCACTGCTCGTCTCCTCGCCTTCGCGTCTTGCCTTCGGGCAGACGCGCTGTTCTAGTCCGCGGTCGGCTCGTCGCCGCCCTCTACCGCTGCGGGACCCGCCTCTGCGCGCGCTGCCGCTGCCGGCGGCGCGGGATGCACAACGGATACGACGACCGGCCTCACCGCCGCCTCGTCGATGTCGGAGCCTCCACTGTGGGTGCCGCCGTGGCGCGCGCCACGGCCGCGGCGCGGTGCTTGCTTGATCTCGACCACCACGCGGCCCATGCCCGTCGTGTGAGCCTCGCCCTCGCCGCGCCGGCCGGTCGCGTCTTCGGCGACCTCGGAGCGGATCCGGGCTTCGTTGAGTTGCGCGCCGTCGATGCAGGCGTCTGCGACCTGGCCGCAGTACAGGCTGATCGCGCGGGTCGCGTCGTCGTTGCCGGGGACTACGAAGTCGATGCCCTCGGGATCGCAGTTCGTATCGACCACCGCGACGATCGGGATACCGAGCCGGCGTCCCTCGGCAACGGCGATGTGCTCGCGGCGCACGTCGACCAGAAAAATCGCGGCCGGAAGCTTGGTCATCTCCTTCAGGCCATCGAGCGACTTCTTGTAGCGCTCGATGTCGCGAGAGATGCTCGAGCGTTCCTTCTTCGACAGCTCGTTCCAGACGGCCTCGTCCGCCTGCATCGCGAGCTGTTCCTTGAAGCGGTCGAGCGACTTCTTCACGGTGCGAAAATTCGTGAGCGTGCCGCCGAGCCAGCGGTTGTTCACGAAGAGCTGTCCCGAGCGCGCGGCTTCCATCTGCACCGGCGCCGCGGCCTGGCGCTTGGTACCGACGAACAAGACCTTGCCGCCGCCGGCCGTGATGTCGCGCAGGAACTCGAGCGCATCCTGGAAACGCTCGAGCGTCTGGTCGAGGTCGACGATGTGGACGCCGTTGCGCTCGCCGAAGATGAAATTCTTCATCTTCGGGTTCCAGCGATAGGTCTGGTGACCGAAGTGTGCGCCCGCCTCGAGCAGCGCGCGCACGGTCAGCGGGACCGGCGTATACGCCACCGCCATCATCTCGGTCGGAATTGCTTTCAGTGCCGCAGCCAGGTCGGCCGGTGCCGTACCCGGCGGAATCGTCTCCGCCATGCAGATCTCCTTCGCGGTTGTGCCTCCGCTCCGGTCGGCGAGTGCGCGGCGGCCTGGCGTGCAGCCGGGAGAGCAGCGTCTCGCGGTCCCCGAGGTCCCCGGTACGAACACCTTGGACACCGCTCGGGCGAACCGATGCGTGTGAAGTGAGGCGGGGATAGCAGAGCCTGCGGCGCGGCGTCAATGCGAGGAAAATCGAGCAGTTATCGTCGCCGCTTGGCAACCCGTTCGGGACCCGGCTCCGGCCGGTGTGGCTCAGGTCGTGTACTCGGCGTTGATCTTCACGTAGTCGTAGGAGAGATCGCAGGTCCAGACCGTCGTCGCGTGACGGCCGACCCCGAGGTCGAGTTCCACGTCGACCTCCTTGCGCGCGAGTGCGCGACCGGCGCGGCGCCGTGCGACCGCGCCGGTGGGCGACCCGCGCCGGAACACGGTGACGCCGCCGAGCTTCACTTCGGCGCGCTCTAGCGCGATCGCAGCGCGCGCCGCGCCGGCCGTCTGCAGGATGCGCCCCCAGTTCGGGTCGCCGCCGAAGAGCGCCGTCTTCACCAGCATCGAATTGGCGATGCGCTTCGCGACACGCACCGCATCCGCGGCGCTCCCCGCGCCCGAAACGCGCACCGTGACGAGCTTGGTCGCGCCCTCGCCGTCCCGCGCGATCGCGCGGGCGAGTTCCTGGGTCAGCTCGCCGAGCGCCGCAGCGAAGCGCTTTGCACCCGCGCTGGTCGCGTCGCGCAACAAGGGGTTGCCCGCAACCCCGTTCGCGAGCAGCAGCACGGTGTCGCTGGTCGACGCCTCGCCGTCCACCGTCACACGGTTGAAGCTCTCGTCGGCAGCGGCGCGCAGCAGCTTGCGCAACAGCGCCGGCGCGACCGCGGCGTCCGTGATCAGGAACGACAGCATCGTCGCCAGGTTCGGTTCGATCATCCCAGAACCCTTGGCGATGCCGGCGAGAGTCACCGGGCGCCCGTCGATGCGGGTTCGCACCGACACGCACTTCAGCGTCAGATCGGTCGTCAGGATCGCGCGCCCGGCGCTCGCGAGACCGTCCGCGCGCAGCGCCTTGCCGGCCGCCGCGATTCCGGCCGCGACCTTTTCCATCGGCAGCGGGTGTCCGATCACGCCAGTCGAGGCCACCAGCACTTCGTCGGGTTTGCAATCGACGGCTCGCGCGGCGAGTGCCGTCATCGTGCGCGCGTCGCGCAGGCCGCGCGCGCCCATCGCCACGTTGGAGCATCCCGCGTTCGCGATGATCGCGCGCGCGATGCCGCGCCGTACCCGCTCGCGGGAGATCGTCACCGGCGCGCCGACGACGGTCGAACGCGTGAAGACGCCAGCCACCGCCGCGGGCACGTCGCTGACGATCAACGCGACATCGGGCCCGCGCGCCTTGATACCGGCGCGCACGCCTGCGGATCGAAAACCGGGAACGATCGGATCAACTCGTTTCACGGGCGACGAGAGATAGCAAACGCGCGCAGCGGGGTTCGAGTTTTCCGGAGCGCGGGGCGCGCTCCTTTGTGGAGCCGATCAGGACCCGCAGCAGCGCTTGTACTTCTTGCCGCTGCCGCAGGTGCAGAGATCGTTGCGGCCGACCTTGTGCGACGGGGCTCCGCCCGATCGCGCTTGCGGGGCCAGCGGAGTCGGGCTGCCGAACGCGGGGGGACGCGGCTGCGCGGCTGCGCTCTGCGACGGCGTCGGCGCCGCCTGCGCGGCGATCTGGCGGGCAGCGTCCTCGAGGCGGCTCTCGTCGATCCAGACCTTGAAGATCTCTTCGACGCACTGGCTGTCGATCCGCGCATTCATCTCTTCAAAGACCTGGAAGCCCTCGCGCGCGTACTCGACCTTCGGATCGCGCTGCGCATAGCCGCGGAAGCGGATGCCGTCGCGCAGCGCGTCCATGCCGTGCAGGTGTTCCTTCCACAGCCGGTCGAGCGTGCGCAGCACGACGTCGCGCTCGAGCTGGCGGTGCGTGATCAGATTGACCTGCGGGTACTTCTCGCGTAGCGCGTCCCAACGCCGTTCCTTGTCGGTGAGAGCGGCGACGAGTCGCTCGAGGATGACGCGTCCGAGCACTTCCTTGTCGAGCACCTTGTCCGCGAAGGGCGGCTCGGTCGGGTCGCAGCGAACGCCGAAGCTGACCTCGATCGCGCGCGCCAGCGCGATCACCTGTTCGCGCTCCGGGTCGCCCTTCTCGGGCCAATGCGAGTCGAGCTGCGCGACGAGGACGCCTTCGACCATCTCGAGGACTTCGTCGTGGACGTCTTCGCGCGCCAGCACGACGCGGCGCCGGCCGTAGAACGACTGGCGCTGCTTGTTCATCACGTCGTCGTAGTCGAGCAGGTGCTTGCGGACGTCGAAGTTGCGCGCCTCGACCTTCTTCTGCGCATTCTCGATCGCCTTGTTGATCCAGCGGTGCTCGATCGCCTCGCCTTCCTCTAGACCCAGCCGCTCCATCCAACCGGAGATGCGTTCGGAACCAAAGAGCCGCAGCAGGTCGTCTTCGAGCGACAGATAGAAGTGGCTCGACCCCGGGTCGCCCTGACGGCCCGAGCGCCCGCGGAGCTGGTTGTCGATGCGGCGGCTCTCGTGACGCTCGGTGCCGATGATGTGGACACCACCCGCCGCGATGACTTCGTTGCGTTCCTTCGCGCACGCGGTTTCGAAGTGCGCCTGCCACTGCAGGAACTCGGGGTGTTCGCGGTCGTGGCCGCACTTGGCGAGCGCCAGGTATTCGGGGTTGCCGCCGAGCAGGATGTCGGTGCCGCGGCCGGCCATGTTGGTGGAGATCGTCACGGCGCCCTTGGCGCCGGCCTGCGCGACGATCTCGGCCTCCCGCTCGTGCTGCTTGGCGTTCAATACATTGTGCTTGATGCCGGCGCGTTTCAGCTTCGTCGCAAACATCTCGGAGGTTTCGATCGCGATCGTGCCGACGAGAATCGGCTGGCCCGTCGCGTGACGCACCTTGATGTCTTCGACCACCGCATCGAACTTCTCACGCTTGGTCTTGTAGACGACGTCGGAAAGGTCTTTGCGCACCATCGGCCGGTTGGTCGGGATCACCAGCACGTCGAGGTCGTAGATCTTGGCGAACTCGGGGGCCTCGGTGTCGGCCGTCCCAGTCATGCCCGAGATCTTGTCGTACATGCGGAAGTAGTTCTGGAAGGTGATCGAGGCGAGCGTCTGATTCTCGCTCTGGACCGTGATGCCTTCCTTCGCCTCGACGGCCTGGTGCAGGCCGTCGGACCAGCGCCGTCCCGGCATCAGGCGGCCGGTGAACTCGTCGACGATCAGCACCTCGGGTTTGCCGTCCTCGCCGGGCTTCACCACGTAGTCGACGTCGATCTTCTTGAGCGTGTGCGCGATCAACGCCTGATTGACCGCGTGCAAGACCGGGAGCATCTCCGGGTCGTACAGATTCGCGATGCCGACGCGCTTCTCGACCTCGCGAACGCCCTCTTCGGTGAGCGCCGCGACATGGTCCTTCTCGTCGAACCAATAGTCGCCGGTTTCTTCGATCTCTTTGTTGGCGTCGCCCTTGGTGCCGGCCGTGAGCTGACGCACGACGCCGTCGGCGACGCCGTAGACCTGAGTGTTCTCCTCGGACGGACCGGAGATGATCAGCGGGGTGCGCGCCTCGTCGATCAGGATCGAGTCGACTTCGTCGACGATCGCGTAGTAAAGATCGCGCTGGACGCAGTGGGCGAGCGCGCGCTTCATGTTGTCGCGCAGATAGTCGAAGCCGTACTCGTTGTTGGTGCCGTACGTGATGTCGGCGCCGTACGCGGCCTGACGCTGATCGTCCGAGAGGTCGTGCACGATCACGCCCACGGTGAGTCCGAGGAAGCGGTGGACCTGTCCCATCCACTCGGCATCGCGTTTCGCGAGGTAGTCGTTCACGGTGACGATGTGCACGCCGCGGCCGGGAAGCGCGTTCAGATACGCGGGCAGTGTCGCGACGAGCGTCTTGCCTTCGCCCGTTTTCATCTCGGCGATCTTGCCTTCGTGCAACACCACGCCGCCGACGAGCTGGGCGTCGTAGTGGCGCTGGCCGAGCGTTCGTTTCGCGGCTTCGCGCACGGTCGCGAAGGCCTCGGGCAGCAGCGCGTCGAGCGCTTCACGCTGCTCGAGGCGCTCGCGGAACAGCGCCGTCTTCGCCCGGAGCTGCGCATCCGAGAGCTTCACCCAGCTCGGCTCGAGCGCGTTCACGCGCTCGACGAGCGGAATGATCCGCTTCAGCTCGCGGTCGTTCTGGGTGCCAAAAATCTTGCGCAGTACGGCTTGGATCATACGGACGAACGACTCGCTCTCGTGGGGGGCAATAGGTGGGGCGCGCGGAATGTAGGGAAGCCCCCTAGGGGCGGCAAAAGTGGGCGGCGCTTCGAAGCGTGGAGTCGCGCCATGCTTCGCGGATCAGGCGTCGCTCGGCGTCGCGGCGACACCGAGGCCGCGCGGCAATCGCACGCACAGCCGCAGCCGTCCCATCTGGATCTCATCCTCGTCGCGGAGTGATGCGCGCTCACGCCGCTCGCCGTTCACCAGCGTTCCGTTGGTGCTGCGCAGATCCTGGACGAAGAAGCCGCGACCGTCGTAGCCAATCGCTGCATGGGCTCGCGAAATGGTCGGCTCGGCGAGCGTCATCTCGGCGCTGCGACCCCGGCCGATCACCAGCCACTCGCGGTCGATCGGGATCTCGAGCCCTTCATAGAAGCCGGCCGCGACGCGCACGGTCGCACCGGGCGGCACGGCTCGACCGGTACGACGCTCTCGAACGCTGGCTTCTGCCGACTCCATCGTGCCGTCTCTTCGGAATGCACCGCGAGCCGCTTTATCCGGCCGGCGCGGCCCCAGGGTTCCGCGGCGGCTTGCGGCGCCGGGCGCCAGCCTGCAGCAGTTCCCGTGCGTGAGCGCGCGTGGCCTCGCCGATGCGCGCTCCGCCCGCCATGCGCGCCAGTTCCTCGACCCGCTCGCCCGCGTCGAGCGACACGACCGAGGCGCTCGTCCGCCCGTTCTGCGTGCGCTTCACCACGCGCAGCTGGGTGGTCGCCGCGGCGGCGATCTGCGGCCAATGGGTGATGCACAGCACTTGATGCTCTGCGCCCAACTCGGCGAGCAGCGCGCCGACGCGATCGGCCGCGCGACCGCCAATGCCCGCGTCGACCTCGTCGAAGATCAACACGCTGCCGGACTCGGCGCTGCGCAACGCGTTCTTCAGCGCCAGGAAGATGCGCGACAGCTCGCCACCCGACGCGACGCGACGCAGCGCGCGCGGCGCCTCACCCGGATTCGCCGAGAAACGAAGTTCCGCCTGCTCTGCGCCACTGGGACCACAGGGCAGACCGTCATCGGCGACCACGGATTCCAACGCCACTTCGAGGCGCGCGCCGGGGAGATCGAGACGCGCGAGCGACGCTTCGACGGTGCGCGCCAGCCCTTCGGCGGCCGGGACGCGACCGGCGGAGAGTTCGGCGACGTCCGCGACGAGTCGTTGATGAAGCCGCGTCGCTTCGTCCGCCAATGTGCGCGCGCGCTCGTCGCCACCGGTGATGGCCGCCAGCTCGGCGGCGAGTCGCTCGCGACAGGCGATCACTTCGTCCTCGCTCCTGCCGTACTTGGGACGCAGGCGCTCGAGCAGCGCGAGTCGCTCTTCGACCGCAGCCAGACGCTCGGGATCGACCTCCACGCCGTCCGCGTAGCGCTCGAGGTCGCGGGCGGCATCGGCCAGCTCCGCGGCGGCCGCTCGCAGTCGCTCGGCCTGCGGGCGCAGCGTCGCGTCGAGTTCCGCGAGCGGTTCGAGGCGACGCGCGGCTGCGTCGACGCGGTCGATCGCGCCGACTTCTTCGGCTTGCAGCGGATCACCGCAGAGCGCGGCGGCCGCGCTACTCGCCTCGATGCGCAGTTCGCTTGCATGCACGAGCCGGGCGTGTTCGGTCGCGAGCGCGTCGAATTCGCCGGGCTGCAGCGCGGCCGCGTCCAACTCGCCGAGCTGGAACGAGACGAAGTCCTGCCGGCGCGCGCGTTCCTCGGCTTCGGCTTCGAGCCGCGCGTGCTCGGCGCGTATCGCTCGCAACGCCGCATAGCCGCGCTCGACGCGCTCGCGCACCGGAAGCAAGCCCCCGAATGCGTCGAGCAGTCGCCCGTGACTCTCGGGACGCCGCAGTCGCTGCGACTCGTGCTGGCTCGAGATCTCGAGTCGTTCGCCGAGCAGCTCGGCCAGTACCGAAACGGGTACCAGGCGGCCCGCCACCCACGCGCGACTGCGACCCTCGCGACTCACGCTGCGCGCGACGATGACGGTGTGATCTTCGACGTCGAGCCCGCGTTCGCGCAGTGCGGCCTCGAGATCGGGTGCGCGGTCGGTGCGAAACACCGCCTCGACGCGCGCTTCGCCCGCGCCGTCGCGCACCACATCCGCCGTCGCGCGACCGCCCGCGAGCAGCGCGAGCGCGCCGAGCACGATCGACTTGCCCGCTCCTGTCTCGCCGGTGAGCGCGTGCAGGCCCGGACCGAACTCGATCTCGGCGTGCTCCAGCACCGCGAGGTTCGCGATCCGCAGCGATTCGATCACCGCTCGCCCCAGCGCAACTTGCTGCGCAGCACTTCGAAACGCGAGTGGGTGGGCGACACCAGCAGCAGCGCGGGGTGCTCGGAGCGCCGGACTTCGACGAGGTCGCCGTCCTGCAGCGGCGCGCCCTCCTGCCCATCGATCGCGAGCTGCACTTCGCCGCCGCGCGGATGCACGATGACTTCGATCACCGCGGAATCGGGAAGCACGAGTGGTCGCTGCGTCAGCGCGTGCGGGCAGATCGGCGTCAGCACCAGCGACGGCACGCCCGGCAGCAGGATCGGCCCGCCCGCCGAGAGCGTGTACGCGGTAGAGCCGGTCGGTGTCGACACGATCAACCCGTCGGCGTGGTAGGTGGTGACGAGCTGACCGTCGGCGCGCGCTTCGAGGTCGACGATGCGCGCCGAGGCGCCCTTGGTGATCACCGCGTCGTTCAACGCGAGCCAGCGCCGAAGCTCGCGGCCGTCGCGCAGCAGTCGCACCGCGAGCCGCATGCGGGGCTCGATCGTCATCTTGCCGTCGAGTGCACGGGCGAGCGCTTCGTGCATTTCGTCGACCGATACTTCCACCAGGAAGCCGAGCGTGCCGAGATTGACGCCGAGGATCGGGACGGCGCGCTCTCCGAGCGCGCGAACGACCGAGAGCAACGTGCCGTCGCCGCCGAGCACGATCAGCAGGTCCGCTTCGCGCACCATGTCCGCGCGCGAGACGCCGGCTTCGCCGATCGCAGCGGCGGCATCGGTCTCGAAGCACGCACGCACGCGGCGCTCCGCGAGCCACTTCGCGAGATCGCGCACCGCCTCGAGCGCGCGCGATTCGCCCGGCTTGATCGCCACGCCAACAGTGCGGATCGCCATGCATCGCCTCGGGGGGTCGTTCGGGAGTTAGCGCATCGATTAGCATCCGCCCATGCCGAGTGACGAATCGCTGCCGCTCTTCGACCGACAGACTCCGATCGGCAGCGCGCCGTCGCAACGCGCCGATGCGGCCGCGCGCGCTGCGCACGCACCGCTTGCGGATCGCATGCGGCCGCGTGTTCTCGCCGAGGTCGTGGGCCAGGACGAACTCGTCGGCCCGAACGGCCCGCTGCGTCAACTCGCCGAGTCGGGCGCCTTGCCCTCGCTGATCCTGTGGGGGCCACCGGGCTGCGGCAAGACGACGCTGGCGCGATTGCTCGCCGGCGACCCGGCGCGCGCGACCCTCGTGACGCTCTCAGCCGTAACAGCGGGCGTGCGCGACGTGCGCGAGGTCGCCGAGCGCGCCGCGCGCGACAGCGGGTCGGGCCGGCGCACGGTGCTGTTCCTCGACGAGATCCATCGCTTCAACCGCGCCCAGCAGGACGCGCTGCTGCCCCACGTCGAGCGGGGCACGGTGACGCTGATCGGTGCCACGACCGAGAATCCGTCGTTCGAGGTGGTGGCGCCGCTGCTGTCGCGTTGTCGCGTCTTCACGCTTGCGCCGCTCTCACGCGACGCGATCGCAGCGCTCCTCACGCGCGCGATCGCGGATCGCGAGCGCGGACTCGGCGCGCTTGCGCTGGACGTCGCGCCGGAGGCGCTTTCGGCGCTGGCCGCAGCAGCGGATGGCGATGCGCGACGCGGGCTGGGACTGCTCGAGTCCGCCGCGCAACTCGTACACGCCGGTGACGCCGCCTTGCGGCAGCTCGACGTCGACGTCGTGCGACGCGCCGCGGGCATCGCCTGGCTCCGCCACGATCGTGATCGCGAGCAGCACTACGACATCGTGTCGGCCTTCATCAAGTGCCTGCGCGCGAGCGACCCCGACGCCGCGCTCTATTTCGCCGCGCGCATGCTCGAGGCCGGCGAGGATCCGCGCTTCCTGGCGCGGCGGCTGGTGATCTTCGCTTCCGAGGATGTCGGCAACGCCGAGCCTGCGGCGCTGCCGCTGGCGGTCGCTGCGTATCAGGCGATCGAGCGGATCGGCATGCCCGAAGCCCGCATCAACCTGGCGCAGGCGATCACCTACCTGGCCTGCGCCCCCAAGAGCAACGCGTCCTACGTCGCTCTCGATCGCGCGGCGGAGGCGGTGCGGCAACACGGCGCGGCGCCGGTTCCCCTCCACCTGCGCAATGCGCCCACCGCGCTGCTGCGAGAGCTCGGCCACGCCCGCGACTATCGCTACCCGCACGACGAGCCGGGCGGCTTCGTGGAGACATGGAACCTGCCCGAGGAGATCGGCGAGGCGCGCTTCTACGAGCCCACGCAGAATGGCGCCGAGGATGCGCTGGCCGAGCGGCTGGCAAGCTGGCGCGCGCGGCGGCGTCCATCGCGCGATCGATGATCTAGGGCGCGTCGATCTTCGGCGTGTTGGTCTCGCGGCGCGCCCGGATCGTCATCCAGGCCGAGATCGAGCCGAGCACTACGAACGCTGAGCGGTTGAACCAGAGTGTCCCGGGCCGATCCAGAAACTTATCGGAGATGAAGCCATCCCAACCGCACCAGAGTGCGAAGCCTGTGAGCAGCACCGGCAGGAAATACGGGTTGTCGAAGGGATTGCGCGGCTCCTCTTCGAACTCTTCGTCCTCGGGATCGACGTCCTGCGTGCGCTCGGGATCGGTCATTTGGATCTCCTGGCTCGGTCGCCGGGTTTAGTCTTCCCGCCGGACCTGTCAAGACCCCGCGGCGTGTTGCCCGCCGTGGCGACGCAGTTGCGCCCGTTTCCCTTCGCCGCGTAGAGCGCTTCGTCGGCGGCCGCCACCAGCGTTTCCACACGCTGGCCCTCCCCGAACGCAGCGACGCCGACGCTCATCGTGACGGAATGCGACGCTGCGGCACCAACGTCGAAATCCGTCTGCTCGATCGCTGCACGCACGCGCTCGGCGAGCATGCCCGCGCCGTCGAGGTCGGTCCCGGGCAGCACGAGCAGGAATTCTTCGCCTCCGTAGCGACCGGCGATGTCCGTTGCGCGCAGCGTACGGCGGATCACTTCGCCGGCGCCGGCGAGCACGGCGTCGCCTGCGGGGTGGCCGAATGCGTCGTTGACGCGTTTGAAGTGATCGAGGTCGCACATCACCACCGAGAGGGGCGTGCGATAGCGAGTCGCGCGCAATACCTCGATCGACAGGACTTCGCCGACGTAGCGGCGCGTATGCATACCCGTCACTGAGTCCGTCGTGGAGATGCGTTCGAGCATCGCGTTCTTGTCGCGCAGCTCGGCTTGCAACCGGCGCAGCCGCAGGTGGGTCTCGAGCCGCGCCAGCAGCTCGGCGGGATGGAATGGCTTCTGGATGGTGTCACTGGCACCAGCGCGCAGCAGCCGTGCCATGCGATCCGGATCGCGCTGGGCCGTCAGGAAGAAGAACGGCACATCCATGCCCTCGGGTCGCGATCGCTGCGCCCGCAACAACTTTTCGCCGTCGAGGCCGGGCATCTCGAGATCGCAGATCACGGCGTCGATGGTTTCCGCGAGCAGCATGCGCAGGCCGGCGAGTCCATCGACGGCTTCGAGGATGCGAGCAAATAGACGCGAGCTCTCGAGGACCGCGCGGATCTCCCGGCGGGCCGAACTCGAGTCGTCGATGACGAGCACGCTGGCCTGCAGGCAACCCCCGATCCGGCCCTTCCGGGTCCATCGCTAGGGCCTTCGGCTGGACGCGCGTGCGACTTGGGGAAGGGCGGGAGCGCCCGCGGGCCGCGTCGCAGCGATCGGACCGTGTCCGATCAGATCGCTGCGCGGCGAGCGGCGTCCGCTCGGCGGCGAGTGGCGGGGCGGACGGGACTCGAACCCGCAACCTCCGACGTGACAGGCCGGCGTTCTAACCAATTGAACTACCGCCCCGCGTTCTCGCCGTGAAGGTCGCGGTTGTTAGCCAATCCACCCTGACGCCGCAAAGCAGACCAGTCGCTGGGTCAGCACGCTGCTAAGCCTTCTTCGCCTGCGCCATCGCCTGGGCCTGCATCTGGATCGCCTGCATCTGCATCATCAGCGTCATGTCGCCGGCAACCATGATCTTGCCCGACATGAACGCCTGCATCGGATCGAGTTCGCCGCGCTCGAGCGCGTCGGCATCGGCCGCTGCGATCGTCACGATGGTGGTCGGCTCCGACGGCACGGGGCCGGGACCGAGCTTGAAGTTCACCATCCAGTCACCGCCCGGGCCGCCCGTCACGACCATGCGGATCACGCCGCGCAGCGCCTGGAGCTGCGCAAGCGCCGCAGGCGACATGCCGCCCGCCGCGCCCGCACCCGCACCCGGCTGGAACATCGACTGCGACTGGCGACCGAACACACCACCGCGTCCCTCCCAGAGCGCGCCACGCCAGTCGGCGACGCTCTGGATCAGCGTGAACGCGGCGTCCTCGGTCGAACCGCGCGCGACCTTCATATCGCCGCGATTCATGTGGAAGCGCCATTCGCCGCCGCCGTCGCCGTGGAGCATGACGCCCAGCGTGACGTCGATCTCCTTGGCTTCATCGGGCAACGGGTTGGCCTTGAAGGCCTCGAGAACGAAGGACTCGAAGAAATCCTCTGCCGAAGTGCCAGCCGGCGGCAATGTACTCATCGCGGTCTCCCTGTCGATTCGTGGAACAAAAGGAGCGCGAGTCTATCCAGCGCGCCCCGCCAGCGCAGCCCGTCCTCGGTGCAATCGATGCGATTGATGGGCGCGGACAGGATAGAACCGCCGACCCCCTGGGTTTAAACGCGGCTAGAAGCGTCCGCCCCGTGCCTTCGGGTCTCCAAGTGCGCGGAAATGCACGAGTCACCGTGTCGACGTTTTCGCCTCGTGTTGCCCCATCCGCCCCGTCTGCACACACACGGCACACACTCCCAGCCGACACTTTATAGAGTCACTCGCCGCAACAGAACAAGACGGCCTCCAGGCGGTTGGGCGCTTCGGATTCGTCGGCCGGCATCGCGTGCGCGTACGCGTCGAGCGTCATCCGGGCGCTGGCGTGGCCGACCCGTGCGCTCACGACGTGCACCGGCGAGAGCGGCATGGTGCGCCGGCTGCGCGCGGTCTTCGGCTCCTCGAATCTCGGCGTGCCGCCGCGCTGGTCCCGCCGTACCACGCGCCGCACCGTCGCTCGCGCGGCGACGTTGCGCGTCAGCATCTCCTCGATGTCGGTCCAGTCCCGCCAGCGATCGAAGACCACCTTGAAGACGGCGAGATCCTCCGCGGCGAGAATGGGCAGCGTGACGCCCTCGCCGAAGGGCACGCGGCAGGCGCTCGCTCCACAGCCGGGGCTTGCCAGAACCAGGAGGGTCCTATGCGTTGCGCGGCCGAGCGTTGGGCTGCGCGGGGAGGCGCGCGGTGCGTCGGCCGCGCTGCGCATGGGATCGAGAATGACCTTTACGACACGTCCTACCGAGGAGCTAGGGCCAACGGCTGGCAGGGCCTGTTCGCACTGTTCCGCCAATGCTCAGTCATGGTAGGTTGGCCGGTCTTCAAGGTTCCGGAGGGGCCGACGTGGCGGCCGCGGTGACTTCTCGGTGGCGGAGCCCTGGGTTCGGCTACGTCGCGGTCTTCGGTATGGCTCTCGCGCTGCGCGCACTCTACGCCTACCAGTTGCGCGATTCACTGCTCTTCACGGAACTCTTCGGCGACGGGCAGCAGTACGACGCGTGGGCGCGCGCGATCGCCGCGGGCGACTGGATCGGGCGCGAGGCCTTCTACCAAGCGCCGCTCTATCCCTACTTCCTCGGCGTGCTCTACACGCTCGGGGAACACAATCTGCTGCTGGTGCGCGCGGTCCAGGCACTGCTCGGTTCGCTCTCGTGCGTGCTGCTCGTCTACGCGGGAACGAAGCTGATCTCGCGCCGCGCGGGGCTTTGCGCCGGGCTTCTGCTCGCGATCCATCCGCCCGCGATCTTCTTTGACGGCCTGATCCAGAAGTCTTCGCTCGATCTGTTCCTCACGACGACCGTGCTCGCGCTGATCGCGGCGTTCCTCGCGAGGCAGCGCGTCGTGCTGCTCGTCGCGCTCGGCGTTGCACTGGCTGCGCTGACGCTGAATCGCGAGAACGCGCGCGCCGTATATCTCGTCGTCGTTCCGTGGCTGTTGTTGTATTTCCGCGGCACGACGATGCTGCGGCGCAGCGCGTGGGCCGCGGTGTTCCTGATCGCGTCCGCGTCCGTGCTGCTCCCGGTCGCGTGGCGCAACTACCGGATCGGCGGCGAATTCTTCCTGTCGACGTCCCAGCTCGGGCCGAATCTCTTCATCGGCAACCACCCGGGCGCGAATGGTCTCTACGCACCGTTGGTGGCGGGACGCGGTGACGCGCGCGCCGAACGCGCCGACGCCGTCCGGCTCGCGGAAGAAGCGAGCGGTCGCAGCCTGACGCCGAGCGAGGTCTCCGCGTACTGGACGAATCAGGCGCTCGCGTTCGTCGCGCACCAGCCGCTCGCGTGGTTGCGGCAGATGGCATGGAAGACGTTTCTCACCTTCCACGCGATCGAACTCGCCGACTCGGAATCGATCGACGTCTTTGCGTCGCAGTCGTGGATCTTGCGCGGGCTACGCAGCTGTTTCGGCTTCGGCTCGCTGGTTCCGCTCGCGGTGCTGGGAGTCTGGGTGACCCGTCGCGATTGGCGCCGCCTGGCGATCTTGTACGGGCTGATCCTCGGCTTCGCCGCGTCGGTCGCGCTGTTCTTCGTCTTCGCGCGCTACCGCTTTCCGATGGTTCCGCTCCTCGCCGTCTTCGCCGGCGCGGGACTCGCCGCAACGCCTGCGATCGTTCGCGCGCTGCGCGAACGCGACGGCCGTCGCGCGTGGTTGCCTGGGCTCGTTCTCGCCGCGATCGCGCTGCTACTCACCAACTGGCCACTGCCGCAATACCGCGATGACGAGGTCACCTGGTACAACCTCGGTGTCACGCTGCTGGAGCGCGGTCGCGCCGATGACGCCGCCCGGAGTTTCGACGAGGCGGTGCGGATCAAACCCGACTTCGGCCTCGCCCACCACCAACTGGGACGCACGCTCGCGCGGCAAGGCAAGGTCGACGCTGCGGAGCGCGTACTCGCGCGTGCCGCGGAGCTGCTGCCCGACTTCGCGCAAGCCCAATACGACTACGCCTTGCTCGTGCTGCGCCGCGACCCGCAGTCGGAGGACGGTGTCCGCCGTCTACGTCGCGCAGCAGATCTCTCTCCCGATACCGCGGAGCTGCATATCCAACTTGCGCGGGTGCTCGCGTCGCGCGGAGATCTCAGCGAGTCGGCACGCGAGTCGCGCACCGCGCTGCGGATCGCGCCGAACTCCGCAGCGCCGGCGAACGATCTTGCCTGGATCCTCGCGACGCATCCCGATCCGCGCGAGCGCAACGGCGCCGAGGCGATTGCGCTGCTCGAGCCGCTGCTCGCGACGCCGTCCGTCGCGACGCCCGCGCTGCTCGACGCGCTGGCCGCGGCCTACGCAGAGGTCGGGCGCTTCGAAGCCGCGGTGGCGACGGCCTCGCGCGCGGCTGCGCTCGCGCGCGCCGCGGGACAGCCGCCAATCGCGGCGATCATCGAGTCGCGACGCGCGCTCTACGCGAGTGGCCAGCCGTTTCGACAGTCGCGCGAGTCCGGCGCGCAGGCGCAGTGAGCGATCGGGTGTTGATGCGAACGCGGGCGCCCGAGACGAGGCGTGAAGCGGCGCGGATCGGATTGCGCAGACACGTGTCGTGCGAGGGCGCGATCGAGCGAGGCTGAAGCCGCGTCCGCGTTCAGCCGGGCACGCCTACGCACCCCACGGCGATGCGCATCCACGCAGGGCGCGCTGGGAGCGAGCGCATGGGCCTCGACGTCCGGATCCTGCTGATGACGCTGTGGCGGGCGCGGCTTCCGGATTGACACCGGGCCGCTCAGCGGCTGGCGCGCAAGCGCTCGAGATCCGCGTCGACCATCTGCTCCACGAGCTCGCGGAACGCCACGCGAGGCTTCCAGCCGAGCTGGTCGCGCGCCTTGCTCGCGTCTCCCAGCAGCAGGTCCACCTCGGCGGGCCGCACGAGCTTCGGGTCGATGACGACGTGTTTCTGCCAGTCGAGCCCCGCGCGGGCGAACGCGATCTCCACGAGTTCGCGCACCGAGTGCGCGACGCCGGTCGCGATCACGTAATCGTCCGGCTCCGGCTGTTGAAGCATCCGCCACATCGCGTCGACGTAATCTCCGGCGAAGCCCCAGTCCCGCCTCGCGTCGGTGTTGCCGAGCCGCAGCTCGCTGGCGAGTCCGAGCGCGACGCGCGCCGCGCCATCGGTCACCTTGCGGGTCACGAACTCGAGGCCGCGGCGGGGGCTCTCGTGATTGAACAGGATGCCCGAGCACGCGTAGAGCCCGTAGGACTCGCGGTAGTTGACGGTGATCCAGTGCCCGTAGCACTTGGCGACGCCGTAGGGGCTGCGCGGATAGAAGGACGTGAGCTCGTTCTGGGGAACCTCTCGTACCTTGCCGAACATCTCGCTCGAACTCGCCTGGTAGAAGCGGATGGTCGGATCGACAGATCGAATGGCCTCGAGCAGGCGCGTGACCCCCACCGCGCTGAACTCAGAGGTGAGCACCGGCTGCGACCACGAGGTCGGAACGAAGCTCTGCGCAGCCAGGTTGTAGACTTCGTGCGGTCGAGCCTCCGACAGTGCGGCGGCGAGAGAACTCTGGTCGAGCAGGTCGCCAGAGATCAGCGAGAGCCGCGCTTCCAGGTGCGCGATTCGCTCGTTGCGGTAGCTACTGGTACGGCGCGTCAGACCGGTCACCTCGTAGCCCTTGTCGAGCAGAAGCTCAGCGAGGTACGAGCCGTCTTGGCCAGTGATTCCGGTGATGAGGGCGCGTCGGGGTTCTATGGTCACGGGCGGTTCCCGAGGATCAGCTCGCGGATCCGTTCCCGGCCTTCGGGTGAGGAAACGGCGCCAGCGAGGAAGGGCGCTTCGGCGAGCGCGTCGGCGATCTCGAGCAGGTGCGCTTCGGCTGTCGCCTCGCCGTCGGAGGACCGCGGAATCGCCGTTGCGATGCGCAGCACGCGCAGCGGGTCGTCGCGGCCGAACGGGCTCTGGTCGAGACCCAGCGTGGCACGCAGCGTCTCCACCGCGATCGGTCGAACCCCTCGTCTCCACTGCAGCGCGAGGACGCTCTCGTGCAGCACCGAGCGCAGCACGAGTCGCTCGACCTCCCAATCGCCGATATGCACGATTCGCTGCGATTCGACCTCGTAGCTGGGCTCGCCGATCGCGGTCTTCGGGGACAGCAGGCTGGCGCGAGCCGATCGATCATCCGTGCTGGCGAACAGCGTGACGGTCGCTCCATCCGCTTCCTTCTGATAGTTGCGCCGGGTCATGCTCGTGGTCCGGACGGATCCATAGAAGTTGCTGTCCATGCGTGCGGGGTGGGCCAGCCAGTCTGCTAGCTGCGAAGGAATCCCCGTCATCAGCGAGGGGTTCGCCACGCTGTGAGTGGCGGGCTCGATCCACGCCCCGGAGAGGGCCAGTATGGCGAGTAGCCCGGTCAGCAGGCCCCAGCGGAGCGGGCGGAACGGGGCGCGGGGCAGTACGCGGAGGCGCCGCGGCGCCGAGTCCGGGAACCAGCCCAGCCGATCGAGAAGCCGATCCAGGCCGGCCAGCGTGAAGACGCCGACCACGATCATCACGAGCCCCTGGAGGGTATGGACGCCGATCGTTGCCGAGTGCGGGTTCAGAATGATCGTGACGACCCGCACCCCGTTGAGGAGCAAAGCGATCGCCGGGGCGGCCAGCACGAGGGCCCAGACCCTGCGGCCTCGTCGTCCGAAGATCTCGCTGTAGGCAAACGCGGTCATCGTCAGCGTCTCGACCGAGCGCATGCCGTTGCACGTCTCGATCACGTGGAAGAGGTTGCCGTGCGCAAGGACCTGATCGCCGCTGGCGGTGTATTGGACGCCCAGAAGCGAGAGGATCTGGACCGCCAAGTCGGAGGCGAGAATCTGCAGCGGCCAGACGACCGCGTTCGCGAGCACGCCGGGCCACGGCCAGGCGAAGTACAGCAGCGCGACGGGCCGCAGTAGCTCGCGTGCACCGGCGCGGCCGCCCAGAAGCCAGCCGGCGCCGAGCACCGACAGCGCGAGCGACGGCACGAGCAAGCTCGGCACTCCGGCGTAATACGCCCACGCG
Organism: uncultured Spirochaetales bacterium; assembly: GCA_964353555.1. Lineage (GTDB taxonomy): Bacteria > Myxococcota_A > UBA9160 > UBA9160 > PR03 > PR03. Next base: position 13,726 of record CAYGWM010000002.1, on the reverse strand, counting down.
CCGAGCCCCACCGCCCCCGTGACCAGCGCCGTTCCCGGCCACAGCCCGTCGGGTCGCGCGAGGCAGGCCCGGACTCGGCGCAGACGGCCAAATAGGATCCACAGAAACAGAGGCACCACGAACACGTAGGATGGGTTCGCGGGGACGAAAAAGAATCGCTCGGCGCCGACGACCTCCGGGTGCGTCATGGCGGCCGGTCCGCGCACGAGCAGCACGAGATCCCGGTATGCAACAGCTGCGATCGCGACCGTGATGAGCAGTGCCGGCAGGATGAGGCTCGACGCGCCCACGCGCGACGCCAGGTCCGCCCTCGCATCGGCCGCGCCGCTGGCCGGTAGCGGATGCATCGGCGCTCCCGACTCCGAACTCGCCAATCGCTGACTCCTCCTCGCGAAAACCGTCGCACGATAGCAGGTCGTTGGGGGGCCGAGGGCCGTCCGCGACTGCTAGCGACCCGGACTCGATCCCTTATGTTCCGCGCCCGTCGGGGGTGCGTCAGCTTGCGGATCGGAATCGATGCAACGCCGCTGCGGACCCGCGAGAACGGCATCGGCCGCTACACAGATCAGCTCGTGCGCGGCCTCGCGCAGCGGGCGCCGGAACTTCAGTTGGTGCTCTTCGGGCGCCGATCCCTCGATGAGACGCCGGGCACCCGCGGCGCAACCTGGGATACGATCGACTTTCCGTGCAAGCGCTGGATCGATCCCTTCCATCTGATCGGCGCCGCCCGGCGCATCGACCTGTTCCATGGCACCAACTACATGGCGCCACTGCTCGACCGCTTGCCGTGCGTCATCACGATCCACGACATGACCGTGTTCCTGCAGCCTGAGACGCACCCGTGGGCGCGCCGGGTCCGGCATCGGATCTGGCTGCCCGCGCTGTGTCGCCGCTCGGGTGTGAGAATCATCGCGGACTCGGAGACGACCAAGCGCGACGTCATGCGGTTGCTGGGCGTGGCCGGCGACCGCATCACCGTGACGAGGCTCGCCGTCGATGCGCGCTTCCAGCCGATTCCCTCGGCAGAGTGCGAGCGCGTTCGGCGGCGTCACGCACTGCCGGACGAGTTCCTGCTCTACCTCGGAGCGGTCGAGCCGCGCAAGAACCTGCCGGCGCTACTCGAGGCCCTGGGCGGCCTCCGCCGCGGGCGCGCCGTGCCGCCGTTGGTGGTCGCTGGCCGCGGCCAGCCGGTGTATCGGGAACGGCTCGAACGACGCGCCCGAGCGCTCGGGCTGGAACCCGGCCGCGATCTGCTCTTCATCGGCGTCGTCGAGGAGGCGGATCTGCCGGCGCTGTACTCGCTGTGCACCCTCTTCGCCTACCCGTCGCTCTACGAGGGCTTCGGTCTACCGCCGCTCGAGGCGATGGCCTGCGGCGCTCCCGTCGTGGTCTCGGACCGCTCGAGCCTCGGAGAGCTGTACGCCGACTCGGCCCTGGCGGTCCCCGACGCGCTGCTCGGCGACGCGATCGGACGCCTGCTCGGCGACGCCGGACTCCGGGCCGAACTGTCCGCGCGTGGTCGTGCGCTCGCGGCGACGCGGAACTGGGACGCCGTCGTCGACGAAACCGTAGCGGTCTATCGCGCGGCGCTCGCGGCCGCCTGAAACTCCCGAGGAGTCCACGCGTTTGCTGCAGGACATCTGGAACCACCGCGGCCTCATCCGCAGCATCGTGCTGCGCGAGTTCCAGATCCGCTCGGTCCGAGCGCTGTGGGGAACGCTCTGGCTGGTGCTCCAGCCCGCCGCGATGATCTTCATCTACACCGCGATCTTCGGAAGAGTGCTCGGCGCAAAGATGCCCGGGGGCTCTGACAAGCTCAGCTACGGGCTCTTCGTGTGCACCGGGCTGATCACCTGGGGCTTCTTCACCGAGCTCGCGCTGCGCGGGCAGAACTTGTTCCTCGAGCACGCACCGCTGCTTCGGGCGCTGCGCTTCCCCCGCTCCACGCTCCCGATCTCGCTGCTCGTGATCGCCGCGATCAACTTCGGCATCGTGGCGTCGATCTTCCTGGTGGCGCTCTTGCTGAGCGACCGCTGGCCCGGCCTCGTGCTGCTCGGTGCCGTACCCGTACTTGCGCTGCAGTCGCTGCTCGGCCTGGGTCTCGGCGTGCTCATCGGCACTGCGAATGTGTTCTTCCGGGACGCGGGACAGATCGTACAAGTGGTGCTGCAGTTCTGGTTCTGGTTGACGCCGATCGTGTATCCGGTGACGATCGTGCCCGAGGCCTATCGCGGCCTGTTGGCCTGGAATCCGATGCTGCCCGTCATCTCGAGCTACCAGCGCATCGTGCTGGACGGCGCGTGGCCCGACTGGCGGCAGCTGCTGCCGATGGCCCTCGTGGCGCTGCTGGTCAGCAGCCTCGCCTGGCTGTCGTTCCGGCGCTTGGCGCCCGACCTGGTCGACGAACTCTGAGGGGGTCGAAGGCGCCCGTGTCCCAGATCGCCGTCGATGTCGTTGGGGTCTCGAAGTACTTCAAGCACTACGAGCGCCCGTCCTACCGCCTGCTCGAATGGATGAGCCTCGGCGCCGTGCAGCGCCACGAGCGGCAGTGGGTGCTCGAGGACGTCCACTTCAGCGTCGAGTCCGGGCAGGGGATGGGCGTGATCGGGGTCAACGGGGCGGGCAAGAGCACGCTGTTCCGGATCATCCGAGGGACCGTCCGTCCCAACCGGGGTGAGGTGAGTACCCAGGGTCGGGCGGTGGCTCTGGAACTCGGGCTCGGCTTCCATCCGGAACTCTCGGGACGCATCAACGCGTATGGAGCAGCGGCACTCCTCGGTCTGGACGGGGCGACCGTCGATCGCCTGCTGCCGGAGATCGAGGCTTTCGCCGAGATCGGCGATGTGCTCAACGAGCCGGTGCGGACGTATTCGAGCGGCATGCAGCTGCGGCTCGCGTTCTCGGTGGCCACGGCCGTTCGGCCGGAGGTCCTCATCATCGACGAGGCGTTGGCGGTCGGAGACGCCTACTTCCAGCAGAAATGCGTGGCGCGCATCCGGCGCTTCCGCGAGCAAGGCACCACGCTGTTGCTCGCCTCCCACGACCCGAGCGCCATCAAGACGCTCTGCAACCACGCGGTCCTGTTGGACGGCGGCCGGCTCGTCCGCGAGGGAAGCCCCGACAGCGTGCTCGACTATTACAACGCGATCATTGCCCGCAAGACCGCCGATTACGAGATCCGGGAGGGCGAACTGCTCGGTGGCCGGAGAGAGGGGACGCGCTCGGGCGACCGGCGCGCGACGATCGAGCGGGTGACGATCGAGAGCGAGGGCGTGCCCGCGCGTGCCATCCGGGTCGGCAGCCCGGTGGTCGTCACGGTGGAGGGGCGGACGCGCGTGTCGATCGAAGATCTGACCGTAGGCATCTCGATTCGCGACCGGCTGGGCAACGAGATCTTCGGCACCAACTCGCGGCATGCGGGGGCGCCGTGCCCGACCCTCGGTCCCGGCGCGCCGTTTCGGGCCGAGTTCCGCTTCCCTGCGAATCTGGGCTGTGGTGCCTACACGCTGACGGTGGCCTTGCACGCCGGCTCCGTCCATCTGGAGGGCAGCTATGACTGGTGGGACAAGGTGACGGCCTTCCAGATCGTTTCCGGACGCGAGCCGCCGTTCGTGGGCTCCTCCTTCCTGCCGTGCGAGGTCCGGCTCGAGACGGAGGCGGCCGCGTCGGACGTACGGCATCATTGAGACCGAATGGAGAACCCGAGTCGCCTGTGTCCGTCGACGACCTGATCTCTCGCATCCACGCCGAAGTCGAGCGTCGTCGTGCGGATGCGCCGCTGGCCGCGGCGCCGGCGAACCCTCCCGCATCGGGCCCGCCTCTGCTGCGGCTCCAGCCAGAGTTCCAGCCACGCGCGGACGGCGCCTACGCACTGCACGAGCTGCTCGACTTTCACGATGAGGCATTCGTCCGGAACGCCTACCGGGCGCTGCTCGGGCGTCCGGCAGATCCGCAGGGCCTGCGCCAGCGCCTGTCCGAGCTGCGAAGCGGCCGCGCCAGCAAGGTCGACCTGTTGGGCAGGCTGCGCTTCTCGCGCGAGGGGCGGACCCGTGGCGTCCGCGTGCGCGGCCTGCTGCCGCGTTTCCTGCTGGCGCGGGCCGGTCGCGTGCCCGTCCTGGGCTATCCGCTGCGCTGGCTCGTCTGCTGGGTGGGGCTTCCGCGGTCGGCGCGCCATCGTGCCGTCTTCGAGAACCACGCGTTCTATTTGATGGAGGCCCTCGCCGGTCAGATCAACGCCGGGCTCGCGACGCTGCGTGCCCAGGTGGATGTCGTGCGTGCGGATGACGGCCAGATCCACGCCGGGCTCGCGACGCTGCGTGCCCAGGTGGATGCGGTGCGTGCCGACGTGGATGCGGTGCGTGCGGCTGCCTCGGCGCTGCGCAGTGGCATCGACGACGGACTGGCCTCCGAGAGCAGTGCGCGGCGGACAGAGGTCGCGCGCCACGAGGATTCCCTCGCCGCGCTCGCGAAGAGCCTGGAGGCGCAGGACAGTCGCGCGCTGGAGCTCGATCGGCGCGGCGAGCGGCTGGAGGGGGAGCTGCGGGGCCGCTTCGCCGAACTCTCGTCAGCGATCGACGCGGAGCGGGGGTTCGCCCGCGATCTGGCGCGTTGGCTCGAATCCATCAGCAACCGGACGACGCCGTTGGAGGCGCAGGTTGCGGTAGAGAAATCGGCCCGCGAGGCCCTCGGCGGCGCCCTCGCTGCCCGACTGGGTGAGCTGGAAAGTGGGGCGGCGGCGCAGCTTGCGTCGCTCGGTGATGAGCTGCGCGCCGAGGTCCGGCAGCGCACGGAATTCGAGCAGCGCGTCGATGCGGCCGAGCGGCGTCTCGAGCGCCTGCGCTTGGAGACTTCGCAGGCCCACGCACGCGTGGGTCTGCTGCTCGAGGAGGCCCGTCGACGCCTGCCGGAGCCGTTCGACGACGAGCAGCTGGCGAGACTCACCGAGGAGTCGCGTCACGCCTTCGACGCGCTGTACGTGGCCTTCGAAGACCAGTTCCGCGGGACCCACGACGACGTGAAGCAGCGGCTGGCGGTCTACGTGCCGATCGTCGAGGCCGCGCACGCCGGACGCGCGGCGGCCCCCGTCCTCGACCTCGCCTGTGGTCGCGGGGAGTGGCTCGAGCTGCTGCGTGAACGCGAGCTATCAGCGCGTGGCGTCGAGCTGAACCGGGTGCTCGTCGAGACTTGTCGCCAAAGCGATCTCGACGTCGTGGAGGCCGACCTCATCGAGCACTTGCGCAAGCTGCCGCGGGGCAGTGTTGGCGCCGTGACCGGTTTTCACATCATCGAGCACCTGCCCCTCGAGCGTCTGGTCCAGCTTCTCGACGAGACGGCGCGCGTGCTGGCGCAGGGTGGGGTCGCCATCTTCGAGACCCCGAATCCCGCGAACCTGACGGTCGCCGCGCACACCTTCTACCTCGACCCGACGCACCAGCGTCCGCTGCCTTCGCAGATGATGCGCTTCCTCGTCGAGGCCCGCGGGCTGGTGCGCGTGGAGGTACGCGAGTTGAATCCGTCGCCGAGATCGGAGCGTATCCGCCGCGATGACGCGGTTGCCCGCCGGCTGAACGAGGTGCTCTACGGACCTCGTGACTACGCGGTGATCGGCTACAAGCCGTGAGGGTCGCGATTGCGACCGTCCAGGTGCCCTTCGTGCAGGGCGGAGCCGAGAGTCTGACCGCTGGCCTGGCCCGCGCTCTGCGCAGGGACGGCCACGAGGTCGACATCGTGACGATGCCGTTCCGTTTCCTGCCCGCCGCCGAGGTGGAGCGCTCGATGGACGCATGGGCAGCGGAGGACTTCGAGCGGCTGAACGGACTCGAGCCCGACCGCGTGATCTGTCTCAAGTTTCCGGTGTACCTGCTCGCCCATCCCTGTCGCCGCCTGTGGCTGGTGCACCAGCACCGTCCGGTGTACGACCTCTGGGGCACGCTGTGGGATGGTGGGCTTTCGGGCACCTCGGACGGCGAGGCGCTGCGCGCGCGCATCCTGGCCGCGGACGCACGAGCGCTCGCCGGCTGCGGTCCCGTGTACACCATCGCCCACGAGGTCTCGCAGCGGCTGCAGGTTCACAACGGCATCGCGTCGACGCCCCTCTACCACCCGCCGGCGTTGGCGGATCGGCTCTACGGTGCCGAGAGCGAGCCCTACATTTTTTTTCCCAGCCGACTCGAAGGGCTCAAGCGTCAGGAGCTGCTGGTGCGCGCCATGTCGCTCGTGAAAGCGCCAGTGGTGGCGCTTTTGGCCGGCGATGGCGGCATGGCGCCCGCGCTGCAACAGCAGATCGATCAGCTCGGCCTCCGCGATCGCGTGCGCCTCATCGGGCGCATCTCGGATGAGGCGATGCTGGTCTGCTACGCCCGCTGCCTGACCACGTTCTTTGGACCCTACGCCGAGGACTACGGTCTGGTGGCGCTCGAGGCCATGCGGGCCGAGAAGCCGGTCGTGACCTGCACTGACTCCGGCGAGCCCGCGCACTTCGTGATCGACGGCGAGACCGGCTGCGTGGTCGCGCCCGAGCCGGAGGCGATCGCGGCGGCCATCGACGGTCTCTGGGAGAACCCAATGCGGGCGGCGGCGCTCGGACGCGCCGGACGCGAGCGCTACGACGAGCTTGGCGTTTCGTGGGACCACGTGCTCGAGGCGTTGCTCGCGTGAGGCCGCCTCGGTGAAGATCGCGATCGTCGCGCCGAGCCCCGTGCCGTTTGCGATCGGCGGTGCGGAGAAGCTGTGGTGGGGCCTGCAGCGATACCTGAACGACGAAACCCAGCACCACGCCGAGCTGATCAAGCTGCCGAGTCGCGAGCTGGGGCTCTGGGAGCTGGTCGATTCCTACCACGCCTTCGCCGCACTCGATCTCGATCACTTCGACCTGGTCATCTCGTCGAAGTACCCGGCCTGGATGGTCCGCCACGAACGCCAGGTCTGTTATCTGGCGCACCGCCTGCGTGGCCTCTACGACACCTACGCGCTGACCGGCCAGCCGCTGCGCTTCGCCAGCGAGCACACGGAGGTGCGCGGCTGGCAGCAGTTCGCAGCCCGGACCGCGGGCCGGCGGGAGGCGCTCGACGAGGGCTTCGCGCGGCTCGCGGCGCTGCGCGACGCGGACGACTTGCCGTCCGAGGCGCTGCGCTTTCCGGGGCCGTTCGCCCGCGAGGTCGTACATTGGCTGGACGGCATCGGGCTCGCGCCGTCGGCGATCGCTCGCTACGCCGCCATCTCGCGCAACGTGGCGCGGCGCGCAGAGTACTTCCCGGCAGACGCGGAGGTGCGCGTGCTGCCGCCGCCGTCGGACCTGCAGCGGCTGCGGATGGGCAGCGACGACCACCTCTTCACCATCGGGCGCCTCGATGCGACCAAGCGAACCGACCTGCTGGTGCGCGCCATGCGCCTCGCCAAGGCCGAAGTGCCGCTGCTCGTCGCCGGCACGGGCCCCGAGGAGGAGGCGCTGCGCGCGCTGGCCGCGGGCGACCCTCGCATCCGCTTCCTCGGTTTCGTGCTCGATCGCGAAGCCGAGCGTCTGTACGCCGACGCTCTGGCGGTGTTGTTCGCCCCCTACGACGAGGACCACGGCCTGGTCGCGATCGAGGCGATGGCGTGCGCCAAGCCGGTGATCACCACCCGCGACGCCGGTGGCCCGACCGACTTCGTGGTGGACGGAGAGACCGGCTTCGTGGTCGATCCCGATCCGGCGCGCATCGCCGAGCGCATCGACTGGCTTTGGGAGCACCGGGACCAGGCCCGCGCGTTGGGACTGGCCGGGCGCGAGCGCGTGCGCGATGTCACCTGGGCGCGCGTCTCAGCCGGCTTGCTCGACGAGGCTCCACCCGCGGCGCGCCAGAGTTCCGGTTCGCGTCGGCTGAGGCTCACGGTGGCCACCAGCTTTCCGCTGGTGCCGCCCGAGGGCGGCGGCCAGGTGCGCGCGTTCGAGCTCTATCGCCACCTGGCCCGGGACATGGACGTCGATGTGGTGTCGCTCGGGCCGTTCGGCGGCGGCACCTACCGCGGCGAAGTGGCTCCGGGTCTGCGTGAGCTACGCGTTCCGATGTCGGAGCCGCACGCCATCGCGGAGAGGGAGCTGTCCCGCAGCCTGGACTGGTTCCCAGTGACCGATGTGGCGCTGCCGCGCCTGTTCGACCTTACACCAGACTACGTCGATACGCTGCGCGAGTCGGCCGCAGCCGCCGACGTCGTCGTGGCCTGTCATCCCTATGTCTTGCCTGCGCTCGACGCCGCCCGTCCCGACGCGCCGCTCTGGTACGAGGCGCAGGACGTCGAGGCGGACCTGAAGGTGCGGGTACTGCCAGCCGCCGGTCGCGAGCTGCTCGACGACGTGCGGCGCGTGGAGGCGGACTGCTGTAAGCGCGCGGCGCTCGTCTGGGTCTGTGCGCGCGAGGACGGCGATCGGCTCGCGGAACTGTACGGTTGCGATCGGGCGCGCACGCTGGTGGTTCCGAACGGCGTCGACGTGCACGGGGTTGCCTACGTCGCGCCCGAGGAGCGCGCGCGACGGCGGGCGGCGCTCGGGGCCGATGACGCCTTCACCGCGCTCTTCATCGGTAGCTGGCACCCGCCGAATCTGGAGGCGACGCGCGCCATCCTGGCGCTGGCCGAGCGCCTGCCCGCGCTTCGCTTCCTCGTGGTCGGCAGCGTCGGGGCGGCATTCGCCCAGGAGCCGACGCCGCCGAATGTCGGGTTCATGGGGGTGCTGGACGCGGAGACCAAGGCACTGGTTCTCGGCATCGCCGATGTGGCACTCAACCCCATGCAGAGCGGCTCGGGCACCAACCTGAAGATGATCGAGTACTGCGCCGCGGGGATCCCGGTGCTGAGCACGCCGCATGGCGCCCGCGGCCTCACTCTGCGCGACGAAGAACACCTGCGCATCCTCCCACTCGAGGCGTTCGCGCAGGCGCTCGAGGAGGCGCGCGCCGAGCGCAACGGCCTCGTCTGGCGCGCGCAAGTGGCCCGGGCGCGGGCATGGGTGGAGCAACATTACGCCTGGGACCGCATCGCCGAGCAACTCGTCGAGGAGATCCGTGCCCGCGGCGCTCAGGGATGGGCGAGGAAGTAGTAATCCCAGCCGTTCCGGAAGTGATCGGAAAACGTGTCGTGGTCGAGGGGCCCCTCCCCCGCCAGCCAGCGCTCCATGGTCGACACCCGCAACCCGGCGGAGGCGAACAGCTCCGCGACGGCCTCCGGGAGGGTTCCGTAGTGGTCGGCAGCGCCGAGCCCGTGCTCGAACACCACGAAGGGCTTCCAGCGCTGCAGCGTCTCCCGGGCGCCGCGCAGCACCTGGAGCTCGGCTCCCTCCACGTCGATCTTGATCAGCGCGATCGGCAGCTCGCGAGGCAGCACGGCGTCGAGCCGTTCGGTGCGCACGTGGATCTCCTCGACGCGCTCGTCGGGTCGGTCGTAGCGCCGTCGGCGGAGCCCGCTGTAGCTGGGATTGGTGACCACGTGTTGGAAGGTGCTTTCGCCGGGGGCGTCGGAGAGCGCCAGATCCGAGATCACGACGTGCGGGTTTCCGCCGAAGGCCTCGCGCAGAAGCCGCGCGTAGGCGGGCAACGGCTCGAACGCGTAGTGCGTTCCTTGCGGCGCCACTCGCAGGATCTCCCGCAGCACGCTGCCCTCGTGGCAGCCGACGTCGATGCAGTTCGAGTGGGGCAGCAGGCAGCGCTCCATGACTGCCACTGTCTGGGCGTCATACACCGCGTTGCTGGGGGGCTGATGCACGCGCCGCATGCTAGCAAAGCGCCGCGGCCGCGGGGCCGCACGGATGGAGCACTGCCGAAAGCCGCCGGTTACCATGCTGCCGCATCCGCGCCCGCTGCGAGAAGCGCCGCGCGAGAAGGAGGTGAGCCGGGTATGCGCCGCCGCAGCACCGTCGTTCCGTTCCAGTGGCCGCGTCGCGTGGACGATGTGGCCGAGTGCGAGTTCTACCACACCATCGACCTGCCGGGATTCGGGACGCAGAACGGGCAGTGGGATCTGCGCGGCGGCGTGGACGGCTACCTGGGCCACCAGGACTTCGCCGGCAAGCGGGTCATCGACGTCGGCACCGGCTCCGGATTCCTGTGTTTCGAGATGGAGAAGCGCGGCGCCGACGTGATCGCGTTCGACTTCGATGGGAACCTCGTCGACCAGCAGCACGACCTGATCCCCTATCACGACTTCGAGGAGCGCTTCCAGACCACCTACGACGAGTTCTTCCGCAAACTGCTGCACGGTCTCGACCGGATGAAGAACAGCTTCTGGATGACGCACTGGCTGTTGGGCTCGCGGGCCCGGGTGCTGTATGGCGACATCTATGATCCGCCCGGGACCGAGACGTTCGGCGAAGTCGATTACGCGTTCTTTGGCAGCGTCCTGCTGCACCTGCAGAACCCGCTGCAGGCGCTCGCCGGGTTTGCCTCGCTCGCCCGCGAGAAGACCATCATCACCGAGTGCGCGATCAACGAGGTCGACGACGACAACCCCGTCGCCTACCTGGCGATCGACGACTCCGACAAGCAGAACTTCGCGACGTGGTGGCGCTTCACGCCCGGCTTCTTTCGGACCTTCCTGCGCGGCCTGGGCTATCGAAACTTCGAGGTCCGATTCCACGACCAGAGTTGGGCCGGGGAGAAGCGAGAGGTGCGGCACTTCACGATCGTGGCGGAGCGCTGAGCCTCAGCCGGTGAAGCGCAGAATCGCCTTCAGCGATCCGCGGTCGTTGCGCCCGCCGACCACCTCGAGCCCGGCGCGGGCGAAGATGGCGGCGTACTCCGGAATCGAGAACTGCTGCTCGTTGACGCCCTTCTCCAAGTCGCGTCGGTAGGCCGGGTCCTCTGGGTTCGGCTCGTTCGGCTCGCAGAAGACGCCGACGAAGCCGTCCGGCTTCAGCACGCGGCGGAGCCCCGCGAGGAAACGATCGGGCAGCGCGATGTGGTGCAGCGTTGCGAACATCAGCACGGCATCGAAGCTGCCGTCGCGGAAGGGCAGTCGGTTGCCGTCGCAGGTCAGGAAGGCGAGGCGCCCGGCGCGAATCCATTCCGCCCCGGGATGGGCGAACCAGAGCGCGCCGAGCTGGGTCAGCGGGTAGCTCACGTCGACGTTCACGACGTCGTGCCCGGCCGCGGCCAGCATTGCGGCCTGCGGGTGGATGCCGCCACCGATCTCGAGGAAGCGGCCGCAGCGCGCACCGAGGCGTTCGGCGACGAAGGCGGTCAGCAGAGCCGTAGCCTCCCGGTGGTCGGCGTCGTAGTCCAGCGCCTGATCCGAGCGCGGGAGCGACAATCCGATACTCGGTTCGCTGGCGATCTCGATCGACCGCGAGCAGATCGGCGGTCTCGGCGTCGCGTCGGCCAGCGCCGCCGTCCGGACGACGAGCCGGTAAGGGCCGGGTCGGGCAGGCGTTTGGAGGCGTAGGATCACGGTCGTCGCCTGGCCGGGCCGCAGTCTGCAGAGCATGGGCGATGTCTGGTCCGGGACGCCGGCCGGTCGACCCTCGGCGTCCTCCCAACTGGCGACGAGCGCAGCGCCCGCGACCTCGTTCACGCCGGCGTTCGCCACCCGCACGCTGCGCAGCAGCGTTGCGGCCGGCGGCATGCACTCCTCGAGATAGTCGTTCACGTATTCGAGGATCGGCGTCGCGGTGGAGGGGATGGCGGGAGGCGTGGTGGCGCGCGCGCCGACGGTGATCCCGAGCCGGTCGGTCAGCTCGGCGATCTCGGCGGTGAGGAAGTCTTCGGCGACCTGGAGTCGGGTGTCGGCGACGGCTTGCCGGACGGCGCCCGACACCGCCGGCAGCCGCGGAAGCGACAGCTTGTCCAGCACGGCGTCCACGAGCGCGGCCGGGACGTCGCCCGGCGTAAGCGCGGCCGGAGGCGGCGAGAGGAGGCAAAGCGCGCCCGCGTGGGCCGGGTACACCGCGTCGCAGCTGCTACAGCGCGCCGTCGCTCCGGCGAGCGCGAGCCCACCGCGGCAGCCGGGACATACCATGACCCCGGCTTTCACGAGTTCGACGGTCAATGAGGGTCGATCAGTCGTCTCGGGCGCGACGCTCATTGTCCATGCTCTCCCCGGGCCACCCGCTGCCGAGCTGTGGCGCGGAGGACGGACGAGCGTAGTCGAGATCGCACGGGGCGGCTTCCGATGGAGCCCTCTCCAGATCGCCACGTCGGCAGGCCGACAGCAGAAGGTCAATAGCTCGGAATGAGCCCCGTAGGGACAGGTCTGCACACGAAGAACAGGATTCGGGACAACCCCATGTCTCTTTCATGTCGACTCGATGAGGGTTCCGTGCGAAGGTGCACGGGTGTGTGAGCAGAGACCATCGGAGGCGCGGCTGCAATGAGGCAAGAACGACGCAAGAGCGGGCAAGAATGAGAATCTAGGCACGCCAATGCCGTGGCTTGTATGATTTGCTCCGATTTGTTGTATGATTCGCATCGTTTCGAGGCGGGTGGTGGGCGGAGAGGCTTTGGAGTCCGCCGACGAGATATCGACGGTCAGATCAGCAGTACGCAATGGCTGACCGATGAACGCCAACAAAGGCAGCAAGCAATGCACAAAGTGTCTTGGGTCGATTCGACCCGTAAAGGAGGCTTGGTTCGCATGATTCGAGCATTCTCGACCGGACTCATCGCAGCAGTGGCTCTCGTCGGTGTCGGCGCCGCGCCGTCCTACGCGGGCCCGGCCGCAGGCGGAGTCGTCATCTGCGACGTCAACGGCGATGAGATCAGCGACATCGTCTTCGAGGGAACGTTGAGCGGCACGCCGAACTTGGTCGCGATCTGGACCACCGCCAACATCGCGATCCAGACCGGCGGCGGATTCGCGAATGCGGCCGGCTACGACGTCCATGGCTGCGGCAAGTTTGACGCCGGCGCCACCGAAGACCTCGTCATGTACAACGCCTCGACCGGTGATGTCACCTTCTTCTACATGAACGGACTCGCTGTCATCGGTGGATCCAGCCTCGGCAACATCGGTGCGAACCAGCCGTGGATCGTCACGGACCTCAATAACAACGGCAGTGCCGACATCATCACCTTCAATCCCGCCACCAGTGACATCACCGCAATCCTGGTCACGAACGGCCTCTACGCGGGCGGCGGTCTGATCGGCACGCCGGTCGGATGGACTCCGGTGACTGCGGGCGATTTCAATGGTGATGGCCAGAAGGATCTGCTGCTCGTCAACGGCACCACACAACAGTTCGCGATCTGGCTGCTGAACAATCTCCAGATTGCATCGGGCACCGGCGATGCGTTGCCGGCCGGCTTCTCGTTCCTGGAGAACTCGGCCGGGATCGACGGCAACCTCACCGACGACATCGGCCTGCGCGACAATGCCGGCAACAACTACTGGTGGCTGGTCAACTTCGATGGTCCGGGCAACACCTTCCAGATCTCCGGGACCGTGGTACTCGGCAATACCGGCACCAACACGACCGTGGCAGTTGCCAATCTGAACAATGACACAGACCCCGATGTGCTACTGCAGGATCCCGCCAACGGCAACGTGAGCGGGTTCGTGCTCAACGCGGGTGCCTTCGCCAGCGGCGGCTTCATCGGCGGTCCGCTCAAGGCGGCCGGCATCGACTTCGATGTCGTGAACAACGGCCCCAACTAGTCGAGTTCGGGAATGCTCTGAAGGAGGCGTCCGCCGCGAGGCGGGCGCCTCCTCTTTGCTTGCGCGGACCTTCAGACGCCGGTGCAGCCCGGTCCCGGCTCCAGCGCGG
>CAYGWM010000001.1:111513-166673 GCA_964353555.1 uncultured Spirochaetales bacterium | reverse complement strand
CCGCGCGGCGGACGTCCTCGAAAAAATGACGGCGAATTGGAGGATGGGATGAACGAACGCATCACGATCGACGAGGGTCTTCGATTGGTGGCGGGTGTCTTCGTGCTCGCGAGCGCTGAGGTCGATTGGCGACCCAGACCTTGGACGCTGCGCGAGCAGATCCAAGCGCGCGGCTAGAATGCGAGCGTGCGGCGTCGATCCCGTAGCTTCGCACCGATCGCGCAGGTCATGCGCTGGGCGTCGACCGAGCGCGGCGGCGTCGACCTCCATCTCGGCGAGGCGGTAGCCCGCATCGAGATCGCGCGCGACGGCGCGGTGCGCGTGCGCGCGGCGACAGGACGCGCGCTGCCGCCCGATCCCTCCGATGCGCTGGGCCGCGAGCCCTGGCGCGCGTCGAACGCGGAGCCCTTTGCACTGGACGCAGCGCGCGAAGCGGCTGGCCCGCTCGGTCGAACGAGTGGGGGCGTCGCGCTCGCGTTCGATGGCGCCGACGGCGCGGCGCGCGTGGAGATCGACGAGCGTCCGTTCGAGGTGCGCGTCTTCGATCGCAGCGGGCGCGAGATCGCGCACCTGCTCGACTTCGCGTTCGCGCAGGGCGGCGCGGGCCGCGTCGCGCTACGCGCGGCGCCCGGCGAGCGCTGGTTCGGACTCGGCGGAAAAACCGGCGCGCTCGATCGCCGTGGTCGCAGCTTCGTGCTGCGCAATCGCGACCATCCCGTCGGTGATCGCGTCGACCCGCTCTACCATTCGATTCCATTCTTGATGCGCCTCGCGACCAGCGAGTGCGAAGCGGCGCGTGCCGACGGAATGCTGCTCGACGGCTGCGCCCCCGCGCACTTCGACGTGGCGGCGAGTGAGCGGCTGCGCGTGATCGCAACCGCGCAGGCCGGCGGCATCGACATGACGATCTTCCCTGGGCCGTCGCCCGACGACGTGTTGCGCCGCTACACCGCGCGCACCGGCCGGATCACGCGCCCGCCGCTGTGGGCGCTCGGCCATCATCAATCGCGCTGGGGGTATCGCAGCGCCCGCGACGTTCGCCGCGTCGCGCGCGAGGCGCGCCGCCGCCGCATCCCGACCGACGCGATCCATCTCGACATCGACTACATGGACGCGTACCGCGTCTTCACGTGGCATCCGCGCCGTTTCCCGGATCCGCGCGGTCTGCTGCAAGAACTGCGGGACGCCGGCTTCCGCGTCGTCACGATCATCGACCCGGGCGTGAAGGTGGACGAGCGCTGGGCGCTGCATCGCGACGGCGAAGCGCGCGACGTATTTCTGCGTCGACGCGATGGCTCGCCGTACTCGCTGAAGGTGTGGCCGAAGGATTCGGCGCTGCCCGACTTCGGTCGTCCCGAAGTGCGCGCGTGGTGGGGCGCGCAGCACGAGCCGCTCGTCGACGCCGGCGTCGCGGGCATCTGGAACGACATGAACGAGCCCGCTGGGTGGAAGCGCGAACTCCGCGCCGGCCGGTTGATCCTGCCGCTGCAAGCGCAAGACCTCGGCGACGTGCTGGCGAGCGATCCGGCGGATCCAAAGCGCCGCGTATCGCACGAGTCGGTGCGCAACGCGTACGGGCATCTCGAATGTCGCGCGACGCACGAAGCGCTCGCACGACTCGACCCCGAGCGGCGTCCGTTCGTGCTGTCGCGCTCCGGACACGCGGGGATCCAGCGCTACGCAGCGCTGTGGACCGGCGACACGACCAGCACCTGGTCGCAGCTCGCGCTGTCGGTGCGGATGCTGCTCGGGCTGTCGGTTTCGGGCGTGCCGTTCTGCGGCGCCGACATCGGCGGCTTCGCGGGCTGGTGCAGCCCCGAGCTGTTCGCGCGCTGGATGCAGATCGGCGCGCTCTATCCGTTCGCGCGCACGCACTCGATGTGGTTGAAGCATCGCCAGGAGCCGTGGCGATTCGGCAAGCGCGTGGAAGCGATCGCGCGCACGGCGCTCGAGCTGCGCATGCGCCTGCTTCCGTACCTCTATGGACTCTTCTGCGAAGCCGAGGCGACCGGCGCGCCGATCTGGCGACCGATGTTCTGGCACGACCCGAACGACGAGCGCGCCGCTGCGATCGACGACCAGCTGATGCTCGGCCGCGATCTGCTCGTCGCGCCAGTGCTGGAACGCGGCGCCCGCGAGCGCGACGTCTATCTGCCGGCCGGCGCGTGGACCGCGATCGACGACGACGCGCGCTACATCGGACCGCGTATGGTGCGCGTCGCGGCGCCGCTCGAACGCATCCCGATCTTCGCGCGCGGCGGCTGCGTACTGCCGATGCGCAGCGCGGTGCGGCACGTCGGCGAGACTCCAGAAGAGCCGCTGGTGCTCGAGGTCTATCCCGGCGGCGACGCGGCGACCGTCGTGATCGAGGACGACGGCGAATCGCCCGCGTATCGCGTCGGGATGGAGGCGCGAACGCGCGTGCGGCTGCGCAGTCGCGCCGGCGGTCGGCTGCGGCTCGAAGTGAGCGGGCGCGAGGGCGAGTTCGCGATCGATCCGCGCACCGTTCGCGTCGCGGTGCACGGTTGCCCGCCGCCGACGTCGGTGTGGATCGATGCGGTGCGGCTGCCCGTCTCGGGCCGACCGGACGACGAAGTCGGCGCGACCTGGCACTGGGAGGGCGGGGTCCTGCACGTGCGCTGGACGGATGCGGGCGCCGCCCGCTCGCTCGAGGTGGATCCGGCGCCGTGAGCGACGGGGACGACCTGGATCTCGATCCGAGCGTGGGGCTCTGCTCGGCCTGCCGCTTCGCCCGCGTCCAGCGCAGCGCAAAGGCCGCCGTCTTCTGGCGCTGTTCCCGCGCCCAAAGCGATCCGCGCTTCCTTCCCTATCCGCCGTTGCCGGTCCGAGCCTGTGCGGGCTTCGAGACCGAAACGGACGCGGCATAAAAAGCGGCTAGACTCGTGGGCCGTGCGACGAAAATCGTCCACATCCTCATAAAAGTTACATGCTGGAGTCTGTTGGGTGCGGAAGCGGAGTCGTTGGTTGTCTAGATCTGTGCTGGGCCTCATGTGCCTGGCGTTCGCGGGAGCTGCGGGGGCCGCCTCGTTCGGGCCGCTCGCGGTCTTAGCGCCCAGTGCGATCGTGCCGGAGGCGGGGCCGAGTGAAGCGCTGTCGGGCGCAATCGCACTAGACGTCTCGAGCGTTCCGGTCGCGTCAACCACGCAGTTCTCGCTGACGAGCGTGTCGGTGCTCGCCAGCAGCGGCGCCTCGTTCGCGCTCGATCCGGACGTTCCGTCGCCGGCGCTCGGCGTCGTGCAGGCCGCCGGCAACTTTCTGATTCCGACGTTGTTCCTGCATATCGTCGATGGCGAGTCGAGCTTCGATCTCGCGGTCCCCGACGTAACGGGCACGTTGTTCTTCGGCTTCGACGGAAGCGTCGTCGGGATCGTGTCGAGCTTCTCGATCGATTCGCTCTCGCCCGACGGAACGCTAACGGTGAATCTGCTGGCCCTCGTCCCGGAGCCCAGCGCCGGCGCGCTCGCGCTCGCAACTCTGATGGCGCTCGGCGCGCTCGGCGCGCGCGCGCGCACGGAAATTTCCCGATGATTCAGAGCCGCTGGGTCCTGTGGCTTCCGCTGCTCGCGCTGCCTTCGCTTGGTCCCGCGGCGTGTCCGTCCGGCGGACCCGGGGCGACCTTCGTGATGCAGCAATACGTGCTGGCGCCCGGATACGTCGAGCCGCATACGCCGGGTTCGGGCGCAGCCGGCATCGAGATGGCGGCGACCGAGAAAGTGCAGGCAATCGTCGGGGCGCAGCCGAATTTGAACCGCGTGAGCTACCTGCGCACCTATCTCGCGCGTGCGAACGCACCCGCGCCGCGCGCGATCCTGATCCTGGTGCCCGGCTTCCTCGGCGGCGCCGGCACCTTCTCGCCGCTCGCGAAGCAGCTGGTACAAAAGTACAACGGCAACATCGAGGTCTGGGCCATCGACCGGCGGCCGAACCAGCTCGAAGATCGCCGCGGCTCGGTGCACACGAGCGCGTTGATCGCGAACGCGACCAACGACGACGAAGTTCGCGACGCGCTCTACTCCGGAACTTTCTTCTACCTGCCCGAGCCGGAGAGCGGCGCGATCGATACCAACGAAAACGGCGAGGTCGACCCGCCGACGCTGCTCCCCGACGCGCTCGGCAACGAGACCTCCTACCTGCGGCTCGCGCAAGACGACATGCGCTTCGCTGCGCACTGGGGTGTCGACACCAACGTGCGCGACTGGAAGGTGCTTGCCGACAACGCGCGCAGCATCGTCGGTCCGCAGGGCGTCGTGCTCTTCGGCGGTCACTCGCAGGGCACCTACTGGGCGAGCGTATTCGCTGCCTACGACTTCGACCCCGATCCCAACGTCGTCGATGCGGGCTATTCGCACGTCGACGGGATCGTGCTGCTCGAAGGCGGCGGCGCGGGCGGCCCGTCGGCGAGCGCGCCGAGCTTTGCGAGCTACGAGTCGAGGGTCGCGTCGCTCGCGCAGCCGGGCGGGCCTGACGTCTTCCTCGGCTCGTTCCAGGGCATCGAGCCGGCGATTCTCGGTCCCGGTGCGGAACTCGCGGGGCTTGCCGGAATCCATCTGCCCGACGAAAGCGCGATCATCCAGCGAACGACGGTCTTCCAGAGTCCGCCGTTCTCGCTGTTCTTCGGCGCGCCGGCGGACAACCGCGCGCTGATCGGCTTCTTCATCGATGACGACTTCCAACCGTTCACCGCGTTCCGCGCTTCGGTCGGTTTCAGCGCGGACGGGCGGAACCTGTATTCGCCGCCGGGCGGTGCCTTCGCCGCGTTCTATGTCGCGCAGCCGAACGCCGATCTGCGTCGCTGGATCGACTACGACGATCCGGCGCTGCCCAGCTGCCCGCCCAACACGTTCAACGTCACCCCTGGCTGCGGGCTGCTGAACAACGGCCCGCGCCCGTTGCCGACCGCAACGCCGAGCAATTGGGGCAACGAGGCCGAGGTCACCAGCCTCGATGACATCCTCGAGATCCAGGCGCTGCCGTCGAACTTCGTCGAGTGGTACTTCCTCTCGGGTCGATCGAACCTCGACGGGGCCTACGGCATCAACTCGAGCGCGCTGGTCGCGCAGTCGGTGGCGGCGACCGGCAGCGAAGGTCCGCTCGTGCTCACGCAAAACGCCAACGTGAACGTGCCTGTGCTCGGCATCGGCGGCTCGAACGGTCTCGCGCCGCTCGAGAGCAGCTTCGCGACCTACCTCGGATCGATTGCCACGCCCGCGGCCGACAAAGAGGTGCTGATCGTCGAAGGCTACGCGCACCTCGACGTGCTCACCGCGCGCAACAACGCTGCGCTACCCACCCTCGTCGACTGGATCAACCGCCAGATGGTGAAAAAGCTGTTCTGAGGCGGTGCCTCTGAGTCGGTGCCGGGCGTCAAGTTATTTTTTGTCAAGTTATTGGTTCCCCCCGCTGTGCGCGCCACCTAGGCGGGACCGCCCAATAACTTGACAAAAAATAACTTGACGCCCGGCACCGTTCTGCACGTTCTAGCTGATGCGCTCGAGGAGGATCTCGAGGAAGCGATAGGTCAAGCCCCACACGATATGGCGGTCGGGCTCGCCGACGAGGATGCCGGGGAAACCACCTAGCGGAGTCGGGTACTCGACGCGATGGAGCGGATCGATGAGGAGAGCGAGCGGCACCCACAGTGTCATCGCCACCTCGCCATTCAGCACCAGCGGCTGGTGTTCCTTCACGTGATAGACCCACGCGGAGATCACCAGTGAGAGCGGGCGACCGGCGTGGCGACCTTCGAGGTCGTCGAGGCGCCCGAGCAACTCGGCGCCCGCGAGCGCGAGACCGACCTCTTCCATCGTCTCGCGTTCGGCAGCCGCGCGCGTGTCGGAATCATCCGGGTCGACGCGGCCGCCCGGGAATGCCATGTGCCCCGACCACGGATCCTCGGGATGACGCGCCCGCTCGATCAGCAGCACCTCAGGGCCAGTCGCCGCGTCGCGCAACACGAGCGCAACCGCCGCACGCGGGCGCGCCGGGTCGCCCACAACGGCAGCTTCGTATTCCGCGAGTGCGCGGCGGACGGCGTCGACGGAAAGCACGGGGCGCAACATAGCCCTGTGACTCAGCGCGTCGGGTCCGCGAGCCAGAGGCGCTTGCGCGGGTAGTCGATGCGCAACACGAAGCGCTTCAGCAGATCGACGCCGAGCAGCGCCTCGCTGCGCGCACCGGCGCCCTGCACGCCGCGCTCGGCGACCAGCATCGGCACGTCGCTCTCGGCGAACGGACCGATCTGGAAGCGCGCCGCGGTGACCGCTTCGAGGCGACCCGCGCCGGGCATCGGCGCCAGCATCGCGGTGGCCTGCGGATCGGGCTGCAGCGACGCGCCGGGCGACCAACCACCCGGCAGCATCAGCGTGCCGGGCGCGCCGGTCGTGATCACCGCGGGAACGCGTGCAGCGCTGAGCTCGATCTCGACGATCGGGCGACCCCCGTCGAGACGAATCGGCAGCACGGCCTGATCCGCCGCTTCCGCGCGCTCGGGCACCTCGAAACGCTTCGGGTCGAAGAAGCGCACGCGACGGCCGGGAAAGTCGATCTCCAGCACGAACGACGAAAGGAAGCGCGCACCGAGCACCGCCCACTCTCCGCCGGCACTCTCCGCGGTATCGCCGCGTCGCGTGTCGACGGAGATCTCGATGTCGCGGCCGAGACGCGTCGCGCGCCGGTACGGCGACTGCTTGTTGCGCCGCACGCTGATGCCGAGCGCCTGCGCGGCGCGCGGTGTCGCAAAGCTCTCGAGCGAGCCGGTGTCGAGCAACAGCGGCAGTGGACGCGCGCCGGGCACAGCGAGATCGATGCGAACCTCGTTCGCTCCGCCGAGCGTGGTCGCGGGCAGGAACGGAACTTCGGCGAGCACCGCATCGGCCGGCGGCTCGGCGGCACGCGCCGTCGTGGTGAGCAGCAGCGCGGTGAGCGCGAGCGTGGCGAGGCGGTTCACGGCGCTGCGGGCGCTCGCGGCGCGACAGCCGTCTGCGTACAAGCGAGCTGGATCGCGACGAGTCGCTCGTGCACGCCGTCGTCGCCCTGGCGGCGCTGCCCGAGCACGAAGCCGCTGCCGTCCGGTTCGATCGCGAGGCCGGTCGGCTCACCCCAGCTGGCGACGGCGGCGTCGATCGCGATCGCCGCGGCTTCCACCGACTGCTCCGACGCCGCGCTGCGAACGCCCGTGTCGCGGCGCAGCGGCTCGCGTGCACGCCGGTCGATCGCGAGCGGCGCGACTGCGAAGCCGAGTGCGCGCGGCAACACGCCCGCCCAGTGAAGCGGCCGCGTGGTGGCAAAGCCCAACCAGCCGCCGTCCGCGTCGAAGGATCCGGCGAGCGCGGCATCCGTTGCGAGCAACCGGCGCGAAAAATTCTTTGGGTCGACGGCTTCCAGCACGAGCGGCCCGAACGGATTGCCGCTCGCGACGAGCAGGCTGCGGGCATCGGGACTCCACGCGACCGGCGCGATCCACGCGGCGCCGCCGCTCGCGAGCACACCCGGTGTACCGAGCAGCAACCCGCCGTGACCCGAACGAATCGACGCGGCGACGACGTCGTAGCGACCCGCGAGTCGGCGCGACCAGGTCACCATCATCGGACCGGGACCGAAGACGGGCGACTCGTCCGGCCCGACCGTGAAGCTGAGCCGCCGGCCGTGATCGGGATTCTCCGTGCGCTGCGCGGCTGCGAGATACAGATCAGTGTCATCGGGATGGCGCCAGCTGGCGTGGCGATCGGACTGGAATACCAGCGAAACGCCGCTCAGAGAGATCGACGGGTGCGTGTTGTTGCCGAGATCGCCGCAACTCCAGCAGATCACGTTGCCGGTCGCCCGGTCGAGGCGATGGATCTGGCGGCGCCCGCCGTCGGCATCGGATTCCGCGTCGAACCAGAGCTGCGCGCCGTCGGGCGACAGCGCCGGGTGCGCGCCGCGCGCGAGCAGCACCGCGACTGCGCGCGGCTCAGCGCTGCACACCGGCAATGGACGCGTCACGACCTCGGCGTCGATCGCGTCGAGCACCGACGAGAAGCGAGAACTCGGCTCGGGTACGTCGGCGAAGAGCGCGGCCCCAGCGGCGGCGAGCGCCAGCACGGCGGCGATCGCGATCAGAAACGATGCGACGGCGCGCAGCTTCCAACGCACGAGACCACCGCCCGGTCCGAGCGCGCGAGTCGCGACGAAGAGCGCACCCGCGAGCAGTGCGATGACGAGCGCGACGTACACCCAGCGTCCCGGCGCCCACGCAAAGAACACGGCGACCGCCGCCGGCACGGCGGCCCAGCCGAAGCTCGTTGCGGCGGCGAGGTGGCGGCCCCGTTCAAAATGGTCGTGGTGCCCGCGCGCGAGCAGCGAGACCAACAGCGCGAGCAGCACACCGCCCGCGAGCGCGCCCCAGACCAGCTGAAGCGGCGCGGGCTCGCGAAGAGCCGCCAGCGCGATCGCGCCACCAACGGGGATTCCCGAGCAGAACGCCCAAAGCCGCCAGAGCAATCGCCGCCCCCCCCCGCACGCCGCATCGCGCCCAAAAAAGGCTGCCGATTCTACCACCCTCGTTGACTTGGGGACGTTCGTTGCGCGAGTTGCGTCGGGGACGTTCGTTGCGTCGGGGACGTTCCTCGAGTCAATCGACGCAACGAACGTCCCCAACGCAACAGGGCAAGCGCTACGTTGAGGATTGATGGCTGCGATCTCTGAGTTGCCGGCGGACGTGCGCGATTTGTTTGCGCTGGCGCGAAGAGACCGGCGCGCCGCGGAGAATGCGGTTGGGGCGCTCTCGGTCGACGAGCAGGTGGCGCTGATCTGCCAGACTCCGGTCGCGCGGCGCGCTGAGCTGCTCGATCTGGTGCCCGAGCCGGAACGCGTCGTGCCGGCGCTGCCCGAGGCGGAGCTGGTCTTCACGGTGAAGGGCATCGGGCGCGCCGATACCGCCTGGCTGCTCGCCCACGCGACGGACGACCAGCTCGTCGCCTGCGTCGACCTCGACGCGTGGAACGACCTGGTCCCCGATCGCGAGTCGCTCGCGGAGTGGATCGCAACCTTCGGCGAGGCCGATGACGAGACGCTGCTGCGCGGCGCTCAGGCTCTCGACCCGGAGCTGATCATGCTCTGGCTGCACGACCGCGCCGAAGTCGTGATGAAGCCGAACGACAGCGACGGCGGTCAGGGTTGGTCGCCACCGGGCGGTGGCAGCACTCTCGACGGCGTGTTCTACCTCGTCGCGAAACGCTCGAGCGACGACCTCGACGTCGCGATGCGGCTGCTCACGCTGCTCTTCGAAAGCGACTACTGGTTCTACTTCCGGATGCTGCAATCCGTCGCGTGGGAGCTGCCGACGGAGAACGAAGAATGGGCGCTGCGCTGGCGCGCCGGTCGCCTGCAAGATCTGGGCTTCCCGAGCTGGGAGGAAGCGATGGCGATCTACGCACAGCCGCGCCGAGACGAACTCGAGCGGCTCCCCGACGCCGCGCCGAAGGTCGGAGAGTGGCATCTTCCGGTCTTCATGCCCGAGCTGCCCGCGATGGCGGACGCCGAGCTGTCGCTGTTCCGGGCCGCGGCCGCGCTCGACGACGGTGCGCGCCGCGC
Source organism: uncultured Spirochaetales bacterium (assembly GCA_964353555.1). Classification (GTDB taxonomy): domain Bacteria; phylum Myxococcota_A; class UBA9160; order UBA9160; family PR03; genus PR03. Next base: position 157,079 of record CAYGWM010000001.1, on the reverse strand, counting down.
CTTCGCGTACGCGTTCCTCGCGCTCGCGAACCAGGTCGCGGTCGCCGACAAACTTCCGCTCGGCGACGCCGAGTCGATTCCGAAGGCGATCGAAAAGGCAGCGAAGGTGGCGAGTCGCGGACTCGACGCGCTGGCCGAGCGCTTTGGGGTCGATCCCGTCGTAGTGCTGCGCCGCGCCCCGCTCATGCGTCTGTTCCGCGTCGGCGTGCACCTTGACCGCTCCGAGGCTGCTTCGTAGCCTCGCCCCCGCGAGTCGGCAGCCGGCGCCGCCGTGGATCTCGCGTGCAACAGGGGGGCAGTGATGGGCAAGGTCAGGATTGCGATCGCGGGCGTCGGCAACTGCGCCAGTTCGCTGCTCCAGGGCATCGACTACTACCGGAACGTTCCGCGCGAGCAGCACGAGGCCTGGGGCTTGATGCACCTCGACATGGGCGGCTATCGCCCGGGCGACGTCGAGGTGGTGGCCGCCTTCGACATCGACGTGCGCAAGGTCGGCCGACCGCTGCACGAGGCCGCCTTCGCGGCGCCCAATTGCACGACGACGATCAGCGATCACATCGCCAAGTCCGAGGTCGTGGTGCAGATGGGGCCGGTTCACGACGGTGTGGCCGATCACATGGCCGACTACCCGCCCGAGCGCTCGTTCCGGGTGGCGGACGAACGGCCGATGGACGTCGCGAAGCGGCTGCGCGATAGCGGCACCGAGATCCTCGTTTCGTATCTGCCGGTGGGCTCGCAGAAGGCGACACAGGCGTACGCCGAAGCATGCCTCGAAACCGGCGTGTCGCTCGTCAACTGTATCCCGGTCTTCATCGTGTCCGATCCGCAGTGGGGCGAGCGCTTCCGACAGGCCGGGATCCCGTGCGCGGGCGACGACATCAAGTCGCAGTTCGGCGCGACCATCCTGCACCGTTCGGTGGTGCGTCTGCTCGCGGATCGCGGCGTGAAGGTCGAGCGCACCTATCAGCTCAACACCGGCGGCAACACCGACTTCCTGAACATGCTGTCGCGCCATCGCCTCGTGTCGAAGAAGATCTCGAAGACGGAAGCGGTGACGTCGCAGATCCCCTACGAGATCGACACCGACAACGTACACATCGGCCCCTCTGACTACGTGCCCTGGCAGAACGACAACAAGGTCTGCTTCCTGCGCGTCGAGGGACGCGGCTTCGGCGGCGCTCCGATCGAACTCGAAGCGCGCCTTTCGGTGCAGGATTCGCCGAACTCGGCCGGCATCGTGATCGACGTGGTGCGCTACGTGAAAGTCGCGCGCGAGCGCGGCATCGCGGGACCGCTGCTGCCGATCTCGGCGTACACGATGAAGCATCCGCCGGTGCAGATGCGCGACGTCGACGCCGCGCGCCAGATCGAAGTGTTCCTGGAAAAGAGCTCTGGAGATGACAGCGGCTAACACATGAGAACTGAGGGCTACGCTGAGTCTGATCGCCTCTGCGTGCTTCTCGCCGTCCGCGCGGGCGCTGGCGAGTCGGTCTCGCTCTTCGGTCTCGCTCCCGTCGAGCGCACGGCGCTCGCGTTCGCGCGCGCGGGGGTAAGGCGCTTCCTGCTGGCGGGCGACGCCGATGTGGTCGCCGTGATCGAGCGCACGCTGCGACAAGGCGCGTGTCGCGCGCTGCGCGTGCGCAGCGTCGCGTCGCTCGCGCCTGCTGTCGGCGATGAGCCCTTCTTCCTCGCCCGCACCGATTGCCACTACGACCGCCAGCTCGTGGCGCGCTTCGTCGGGGAAAACCGCTCCGCCGTCGACTCCGTCGTTGCCGTCGACTTCCGCCCCGAGGCGAACGAACGCGGCTTCGGGCTGCCACGCGTCGCGGTGTGGAGTCGCGACGACGCACGCGCCCGCGTGCAGCGCGTCGCGCGCGAACTGGTCGGCGCCGATGGCGTGCTCGTAGGCCTCGCGATCGCAACACCGGTTTGGGCACGCGCGGCCGATGCGGAATGCGACGCCGAGCGAGCCTTCCTGCACGCGCTCGGCGCGCTCGGGGCGCGCGAACCCGTCGCGACCTGGCCGGTGCTGGAACGCTGGCAAAGCGTGCGCCGCACCGAGGACGTTCCGCGCGCGCGACGCGAGGTGTTGGCCGGTGCCGTGCGCGTCGGCGACGGCGTGATCGCGCGCCATCTGAATCGCCCGATTTCGCTGCGCATCACCGAGCGGCTGATCTCGAGGCCGATCAAGCCGTGGCAGGTGAGCGTCGCGACATTCGCGATGACGCTTGCGGCGGGACTCTCGTTCGCTGTCGGCCACGCGACGACGGGCGGCTTGCTGGCCCAGTGCGCATCGGTGCTGGACGGTGTCGACGGCGAACTGGCACGGGTGCGCGATCAGGATTCCGCGTTCGCCGGGCTCTACGACGCACTACTCGACCGCGTCGGCGAAGCCGCGGTGATCGGAGGCATGACGCTCTATGCGTGGCTGATGGGTGCAGGAGCCCTCGCGGTCGCGCTCGGATTTGCCGCGCTGGCGGGCAACAGCTTGTCGATGCTCGTCAAGGAGAAGTACGGCACGCAGTTCCAACGACCCTTTGCGACCGAGCGCGAAGGCCGCTGGCGCTGGCTGCTGCTCGGCCGCGACGGGCGGCTCTTCCTGACACTCATCGCCGGTCTCACGGGACAGGTCGAGTTGGTGCTCGCCTACATCGCCGTGGGGACCCACGTGCATGCCGGGGCGCGCATCGTGCGGATCCGCGCGGAGGCGGCGCGCGCCTAGCCCTGTACGCGCATCCGGCTAGGATTGCACCCTTCCAGCCAGGAGAACGACATGCTTGGTGAGTTCCGGGAGTTCATCCAGCGGGGCAACGTCGTCGACATGGCCGTCGGCGTCATCATCGGCGGCGCGTTCGGGAGGATCGTCTCGTCGATCGTCGGCGATGTATTGATGCCGCCGATCGGGCTCGCAACTGGCGGTGTCGACTTCAAGAGCCTGAAGCTCGCCATCGGCGGTACGCCGGAAGCCCCTGTGACGATCAACTACGGCGCGTTCCTGCAGACCACGATCGACTTCCTAATCATCGCGTTCTGCGTGTTCCTGCTGGTGAAGGCGGTGAACCAGTTGCGAAGACCCGCACCGGCGGCGCCTGCGCCGCCGCCCGAGCCGAGCGCGGAACAGAAGCTGCTCACCGAGATCCGGGATCTGCTGAAGAAGGCCTGATCGAAACTGCCTTGAGCGGGGGGCCATCCCGGTCTCTCGCACGTACGAAGGGGAGCGTCATGAAGCGAATCGCAATTGCAATCGTCGCCTCGCTGGCATTGCTCACGGCATGCAGTGAGCAGAAGCCGACCGCAGCCGACAAGGCGGCGGAATCCGTCAAGGCCGCCGGCGAAGCGGCAAAGATCGCGGCCGAAGATGCCAAGGCGGCGGCGGCCAAAGCGGCGGACTCGATGAAGCGGGCGGCAGACAGCGCCGCACAGAAGGCGGCGGATACGGCCAAGCGCACCGAAGAGATCGTGAAGGAAGAAGCGGCGAACGCGGGTGCAAACCTCGAGAAGGCCGCCGACAACACCAAGGAGATGGCGAAGGACGCCGCCGACGCCACGAAGGACGCGGCCAAGAATGCGGCAGATGCCACCGAAAAGGCCGTGACGCCCTGACGGTCTGAAGCGGCAGCCGAAGCGGCGGCCGAGGTAGGGCATGCACGACTACGAAAAGCTCGGCACGTTCTATCTAGGCCGTCGCTACGACCTCGCCGGGAGCCGCGTTGCGTCGGACGAACCGCTGCTCTACGACGCGAAGGATCTGTGCACCCACGCCGTCATCGTCGGCATGACGGGCAGCGGCAAGACGGGCCTCGCCGTCGCGCTGCTCGAGGAAGCGGCGATCGACGGCATTCCGGTGATCGCGATCGACCCGAAGGGCGATCTCGGCAATCTGTTGCTCACCTTTCCGTCGCTCGACGCAGCCTCGTTTCGCCCTTGGATCGACGAAGCGGAGGCCGCGCGGCGCGGTCACACGCCCGACGAAGAAGCGCAGTCGGTCGCGGATCGCTGGCGCGGCGGGCTCGCCGAGTGGGATCAGGCGCCGGAGCGCATCGCGCGCTTCGCGGCGGCGGCGGACCGCGCGATCTACACGCCCGGTTCGCGCGCCGGCCGACCGCTCGCACTGCTGCGCTCGCTGGGTGCGCCGGCGGCAGCGGTGCTTGCCGACGAAGAGGCGCTGCGCGAACGCGTCCAGAGCACGGCCTCGGGTCTGCTCGGGTTGCTCGGCATCGACGCAGATCCGCTGCGCAGCCGCGAACACATTCTCGTTTCGACGCTGCTCGAGCGCGCCTGGCGCGACGGCAAGAACCTCGATCTCGGCGCGCTGATCGCGTCGGTGCAGAAGCCGCCGCTCGAAAAGATCGGCGTGCTCGATCTCGAGTCGTTCTTTCCGGCGAAGGCACGCGGGGAGCTAGCGCTGGCACTGAACAACCTCGCGGCCTCGCCGGCCTTCGCTGCATGGGCGGAGGGCGAACCACTCGACGCCGCGCGTCTGCTCTACACGGAGGACGGCCGGCCGCGGATCTCGATCGTGTCGATCGCACACCTTTCCGACGCCGAGCGGATGTTCGTCGTGACGCTGGTGCTCGCCGAGTTGGTGTCGTGGATGCGCACCCAGCCGGGTACCTCGTCGCTTCGCGCGCTGCTCTACATGGACGAGGTGTTCGGCTTCTTCCCGCCGGTCGCGAACCCGCCGGCGAAGACGCCGATGCTGACGTTGCTGAAGCAGGCGCGCGCCTACGGGCTCGGCGTCGTGCTCGCAACGCAGAATCCCGTCGACCTCGACTACAAGGGTCTCTCCAACGCCGGCACCTGGTTCCTGGGTCGGCTGTCGACCGAGCGCGACAAGGCACGCGTGATCGAGGGACTCGAAGGCGTCGCGGCCGGCCCCGGATTCGATCGCGCGTCGCTCGACGCGACGCTGTCGGCGCTGCCGCCGCGCACGTTCCTGCTGCGCAACGTGCACGAAGACGAGCCGGTCGTGTTCCAGTCGCGCTGGGCGCTCTCGTATCTGGCGGGTCCACTCACGCGCGATCAAATCCGCAGGCTTACGCCACCGCAAACGAGCGAAGCAAGTGCGCAGCGAGGCGCAGCCGAGCGAAGTCACCAGGACGCGGTCGCGTCTGCAACGACTCTTCCCACGCGTCCGACCACCCCCGCCGGCATCAACGAACGCTTCCTCCCGATCGCGCAGCAACCGAGCAGCGGCGAGCACCTCCTCTACCGACCGTCTCTACTCGGTGTCGCTTCGCTGCATTACGCGCTCGCGAAGGTCGACGTCGATTGCTGGGAGAAGGCAGCGTGGCTCGCGCCGCTCGAAGCCGACAGCGACGCCGCGCCCTGGGAAGGCGGGCGCGAGATCGGTCGCGCTGCACCGAATCTCGAAGCGGATCCCGCCGCCGGCGCGCGCTTCGCCGAGCTGCCCGCCACAGCGCTGCGCGCCGAGAGCTTCGAGCGCTGGCGCAAGGCACTCGCTGCGAACCTCTATCGAACGCGCCCGCTGACGCTGTTTCGCAGCGTCGATCCCGCGGGCACCTCGAAGGCTGGCGAAACCGAAGGCGAGTTTCGCGTTCGGCTGCGCGACGCGCTGCGTGAGTCGCGCGACGCGGCGGTCGAGAAGCTGCGCGCGCGTTTTGCCCCGCAGCTTGCGACGCTGCGCGATCAGATCGCGCGCGCGGAACAACGCGTCGGGGCGGAGCGCGAGCAGTACTCGGCGAAAAAGATGGACACGGTGATCTCGATCGGCGCCAGCGTGGTAGGCGCGCTCTTCGGTCGCAAGCTGGCGAGTCGAACCAACGTGGGTCGCGCTGCGACTGCGATGCGCGGGCTGGGCCGCGCGGCGGATGAGCGCGGCGACGTCGGGCGTGCGGAAGAACGAGCGGATCAGATGCGCGCAAAGCTCGCCGAGCTGGAGCAGAGCTGTCAGCAGGAGATCGCGGCGCTCGAGTCACGCGGGATCGAGTCGGTCGCAATCGAGCCGCTGCAAGTCCCCGCGCGCAAGAGCGATCTCGACGTTGCGCCGCTGGTATTGGTCTGGACACCGTGGCGCGTCGCAGCAGACGGAAGCGCGAAGCCTGCATGGGCGGATCCGGGCGCATAGCGCGGCGCGCAGTCCCGAAGCGGCGGAATGAAGAAGGGCCCGCGGACGTCAGCCCACGGGCCCTCTTGCATTCGGCGCGATGCGACTAGATGTCGACCGGCTTCAGCGTCTTGCGCTTGTTGCCCTGCGCGCGCTCTTCAGCGCCCGCGATGATCTTGCGCACGGCCGCGTCGAGCGCGCCGTAGAAGTCACCACCGACGTTGCACTTCTTGGTCGCCGCCTTGACGCGCGACTTCGAGATGATCAGATCGCCAGTGGCCTTCTTGGCGCCCTTCTTCTTCGGTGCGGCCTTCTTCTTTGCTGCCATCGTTCCCCCCAGTCCTTTGGCTCGCCACCTCACGACCCCACTCAGTGCATCGCGAACCATTGCGATCGTGGGCATGGATGACTTGGTTTGTTGAATCTCCGTGTCACCGGAGTTGCGGCGCATCATACGGCTTCCGCTGCCGTCGTCAAACGGAAAACACACGATCTCGGGCCTCTCGACCCCGATACGAGGCCGATCTTGATGACCTCGCCGCTCGCCTTCGGCTCGCTATGCGGGATCAACTCATGAGGCTCGCCGCTCGCCGTTGGCTCGCTGCGCGGGAAACGGGGGTCGGAGCTTCGCGGGTGCTCGGAGCGTTGTGTGCGAATCGGCGTCAGAGTTTGCGGACGCGAAATCCGGCGCGCGGGAAATGGACCACCACTTCGCCGACCTCCGGCGCTTCGCGACGGATCGCGATCCCGTGAATTTCGAGCGCAACGATCTCCCCTTCGACCGGGTCGAAGCCGTAGTCGTCCGCTACGACGCGCACCCGCATACCAGGCTCGAAGCCATTCGGGTCGTGCGGATCCGGCGTGATGGGCGTTGCCGGCTTCGACTCGCGTGCGATGCCGAGCGGCGGCGCCAGCGCGATCGCGACGCCGAGCGCGAGCGAGAAGTCGTCGCCCAGTAGAAACGGGCGACCGTCGGCGAGCTGGGCGTCGAGCAGTTGTGCATGGGCGCGGAGTTGATCGGCGAAGAGCGCTCCGGCAGCCATCAAAGGGCTTTGCGGGAAAAAGGCTCTCGAGACCGCGCGCGATCCGCTGGCTGTCACAGAAGATGTCGGCCCCGATCTGCAGTACGGGGATCTTGCGGTAGCCGCCCGTCAGCGGGACGAGGTGCGGTTTGGGCATGATCTGCGGCCGGATTACCGACCGCCATGCAAGGCCCTTGTGGCCGAAGCACAGCCGGATCGTCTCGGAAAACTGGGACTCCGTCGTAGTGGTGAAAGATCAGCTCGCTGATGGTCATCCTAGTGAACTTCGCTCGCCTTCGGCTCACTGCGCGCCGCGGGAGCGGCTTGCCGATGGTACACTCGCGCGGCTCTTGGAGGCCCCCCGAATGAATGATCTGCTACGCCGCCCTCTGACCGAAGTCACCGCGCTGCTCGAACGCCGTGAGCTCTCGCCCGTCGAGCTGATGCAGGCGACGCTCGACCGCATCGACGCCGTCAACGACAAGCTCAACGCGTTCGTCGCGATGCGCGATCGCGAGCAACTTCTCGCCGATGCGCGCAGCGCCGAAACGCGAATCCAGCGCGGCGAAGCGCGGCCGCTCGAAGGCGTGCCGCTCGGCGTGAAAGACCTGGAAGACGCCGCGGGCCTGGTCACTTCGCACGGCAGCCTCGTCTACAAGGACAACCTCGTCGCGCGCGATTCGCTGCAGGTCGAGCGGCTGCGCGCGGCCGGCGCAATCGTCGTGGGCAAGACCAACGCACCCGAGTTCGGAGCCACCGCGATCACGAAGAACCTGCTGTTTCCAGAAGCGCGCAACCCGTGGAATCTCGAACGCACGCCCGGCGGATCGAGCGGGGGTTCGTCGGCCGCGATCGCGGGTTCGATGATCCCGCTCGCAACGGCGAGCGACGGCGGCGGCTCCGTGCGTATCCCGGCGACCTTCACCGGCTGCTTCGGCCTGAAGACCAGCTATGGGCGCATCCCGCACGGTCCCGACAAGTTCTGGGTGATGGACGACACGGCGGGCCACGGTCCGCTGACGCGTACCGTCGAAGACGCCGCGCTGCATCTGGACCTCACCGTCGGCGCGCACCCACTCGATCCGAACTCACTGCCGCATCCGGGACTGTCGTACCGCCAGGTGTTGCGGAACCTGCCCGACGGACTGCGCATCGGTTACGCCTCCGACCTCGGCTACGCGGTGGTGCAGCCGGACGTGGCCGACGCGGTGGGCGAGGCGGTGCACGTATTCGAACAACTCGGCCATCCGGTCGATCTGGTGCGCGGCGGGCCGCCCGAGCCGGGTCGCGACTGGGGTCTGATGGGCGCGTTCCAGTTGCTCGGTCAACTCGAAGGGTTCCTACCCGATCGCGAGCACGAGTTCGGTCGCAGCCTGATCAACAACGTGAAACTCGGCGTGCAGATGACGCCGGAGCGCTTTGCCGCGTTCCGGCGGCGCCGCGAAGAGCTGAATCGCTGGTGTGCCGAGATCTTCGAGCAATTCGACCTGCTCGTGACACCGACGGTTCCCTACGACCCGCCCGGCGCACGCGGTCCGCTGCGCGCCGAGGTCGAAGGCAAGCGCCAGCCCGACGCGAACGTCGGCTCCTTCACGATGCCCTTCAACCTGTCGTGGCATCCCGCCGCAACGGTGCGCTGCGGCTTCTCGCGCGCGGGATTGCCGGTCGGCCTGCAGATCATCGGTCCGCGCCACCGCGACGACCTCGTGCTGCAAGCCTGCTACGCCTTCGAGCAAGCGCGCCCCTGGGCGCACGATTGGCCGACCGTCTGAATCCGCGCGAGGAGAGAGATCCATGGCAGCTTTCATGAAGCCCTACGCTCCGCAAGCCTACGCCGTGATGCGCATCATCTTCGGGCTGCTCTTCATGAGTCACGGCCTTCAGAAGATCTTTGGCCTCTTCGGCGGTGCGCCGGCCGAAGCGCCGCCGTTCGTGCTCTGGGTCGCCGGCAGCATCGAGCTCGTCGGTGGCGCGCTGATCGCGGTGGGCTTCATGACGCGCTGGGCCGCCTTCGTCTGCAGCGGCTTGATGGCGTCGGCCTACTGGATGGCGCACGGCACGAAGGCGTTCCATCCGATCATCAACGGCGGCGAAATGGCCCTCCTCTACTGCTTCGCCTTCCTCTTCATCGCCGCCCACGGCGCCGGCATCTGGAGCGCCGACGGCGACTGAAGCCGGTGCCGGGCGTCAGGTCATTTTCCGTCAGGTTATTCAGCGAGCAACACGAGGTCTCGCTACGGCTCGCGCCCCTTCACGGTCCCTGGATCCTTCCAGATCGTCGTGTCGGGATGGAACGCCTTCCAGGCAAACCAGTACGACTCGGTGACCGTCACGCCGGCTGGTACGTCCCACTCGAAGACGCCACGCGCCTTGTCGTAGCGGACGACGATCTTCTTGCCGTCGATCTCGTCTTCCGCGCGGCCGCCGTTCGCGCTGAGGAGCGACGCCAGGTACGCGCGCGCGTTGCCGTTCACGACGACACCGACCACCAGCTCCTTCGCGTGGAAACGCCGATCTCGCGCTTCCACCGGGAACGGGCCGCCGTCCTTCTCGGCGTAGGCCGCGTAGGCGCTCTCGTTGTAGTCGTAGTGATTCGGTTCGGGCGGGATCAGGATCCGGGTCTTCGGCTCGCGCACGAGCCAGCTCCCGAAGTCCTGCTGCCGCAGCGGCACCGCTTCGAGTGTCTTGCCCGCCAGCGGACCCGCAATCGCGCGACCGTCGAACTGCGACCACAGGCTCTCGGTTTCGTGGTCGTAGAGCACGAATCCCGAGTTGTAGAGCAGTCCCGACACACCGAAGCGGAGCGTGCGACCGTCGATGCGGCGCTTCCACGCGAGCGGCGCGCCGGTGAGAGGGTCGTAGGTGACGGCGATCGGAACGCCGCCGACGCTATCGTTCACGACCTGGTGATACTCGAGGATCGGGCTGAGATAGGCGCGCGCGTCACCCTCGATCGAAACACCGAGAACCGGCGTATCGGGTCCGATCGCCTCGGCCAATTCCGGGCCTGCGAAGGTGGGCGAATCGACCGCGTGGATACCATCGCGACCGGGGCCGCCTGCGATGATCTTCTCGGGAGCCACTAGCTGCCGCGTGACCTTGAAACCGTAGAGCTGCTTCGGATCCTGCTCGATCGGCAGCGGAGCCTTCGGAGCTTCGACCGCCGGCGCGGCGCGCTCCGGCTTCGCAACGGGATTCTCTTCCGCTGCGCGCGACGAGCCGCCGATCAGCAGCGCGAGCGTGAATGCCAGCGAGGCGAGCGAGCTGATCTTCATGCGGGTCCTCGCGCGCCTGCGCCGAGCACGGCGGCAACGCTTTCGGAGACGATCGTCAGCAGTGCATCGAGATCGGTGTCGTCGATGTTCAGCGGCGGCGCCACGTAGATCACGTTGCCGAGCGGACGCAGATACGCGCCACGGCGTCGCGCCTCTTCGTAGACGCGCCAGCCTGCGTCGGCGAGGTAGCCGCCTTCGCCCGCGAGATCGAGTGCGCCGATCATGCCGAGCGCGCGCGTGCGCAGGGCGCCGGGCAATGCGCCGAGCTTCGCGAACGCATCGGCGATGCGCGCCGCCTTCGGCCGCGCGCGTTCGAGCACGCGCTCGTCTTCGTAGACGCGCAGTACTTCGAGCGCGACCGCCGCGCCGAGCGGATTGCCGCAGAACGAGTGCCCGTAGTAGAAGGCGCGCTCGCGGCCGCCGAGGAAGCCGGCGAAGACGCGCTCCGTCGCGAGTGTCGCCGCCATCGGCAGCATCCCGCCCGAGAATCCCTTCGCGGTGCAGAGCAGATCCGGCGCAATGTCCGCGTGCTGGCACGCCCACATCGGACCGCTGCGGCCGTAGCCGGTGAAGACTTCGTCGGCGACCAGCAGCACGTCGTGGCGGTCGCATAGTTCGCGCGCGGCGCGCAGGTACGCGGGATCGTGCATCCACATGCCGGCGGCGCCCTGCACGATCGGTTCCACCACGACGCACGCGATCGTGTCCGACTCGCGGCGCAGCAGGTCGGCGAGCGCGTCGATGGCGGGCTCCAACGCAACCGCAGGATCGCCGGGCGACGGCACGTGGAAGCATTCGGCAAGCACGCCGGCGAACGGGCGGCGGAACAGCTCTACACCGCCGATCGCCGTCGCGCCGATCGTCTCGCCGTGGAAATCGCCGTCGAGCGCGACGAAGCGCGTGCGCTCTGGCCGCCCGTTCTGCGCCCAGTATTGAATGGCGAGCTTCAGCGCGACCTCCACCGCCGTCGAGCCGTCGTCGCTGAAGAACACGCGCTCCAGATGGCGGGGCGCGATGGCGCAGAGCGCGTCTGCCAGCTCCGCCGCCGGCGCGTGGGTCATCCCGGCGAGCGCGCTGTGGCAGTTCTCGCGCGCCTGTCGCTCCAGCGCCGCGACGAGGCGCGGGTGGTTGTGACCGAGCGAAGCCACCCACCACGACGAATTGGCGTCGAGATAGCTACGCCCATCGGCGTCGAACAGGCGCGCGCCCTCGGCGCGCACCACGACGATCGGATCGACGTTCGCCGCGTACTCGTCCATCGATGTGTACGGGTGCCAGACCCGCCGCTTGTCGAGAGCGACGATGCGGTCGCGATCGATCGTCATGAGCCGCGCGTGCGAAGCGCGGAGCCCGATTCCCGCGTAGCGAGCCGGAGGCGAGCGGCGAGGTTCATGAGGCCGGCTAGAGCGCGAGTTCCGCGAGAACCCGCAGCGCTTCGGGCTGACCGGCGCCGACCAGCAACGTCTTCACCGGCGATGCCTTCCAGACTTCCAGGCGATCGCGGATGCGCTCCTTCGGACCGATCAGCGCGATCGCGTCGACCAGCTCGTTCGGCACCAGCGCCATCGCCTCGGCCTTCTTCCCGGCGAGGTAGAGGTCCTGGATCTTCACGGCCTCTGCTTCGTAGCCGAGTCGCTTCGCGTAGTCGTTGTAGAAGTTCTTGCCGCGCGCGCCCATGCCGCCGATGTACAGCGCCAGCATGCCCTTCACCGGCATCCGGCACTTCTCGACGTCGTCGCCGAGGATGCACGTGACGAATGGCGCGACGTCGAAGTTCGCGAGCGACTTGCCGCCACCGGCCTTCTTGAAGCCTGCGTCGAGGTGCGGCGTCATCAGATCGAAGCGCTCCGGATTCATCCAGACGGGGATCAGTCCGTCGGCGACCTCGGCGCTGCACTCGATTCCGGCCGGGCCGATCGACGCGGTGTAGATCTCCATGTCCTTGCGGCCGTGCAGGATGCTCTTCAGCGGCTTGCCGAGACCGGTCGCACCGGGGCCCGTGTACGGGATCTGGTAGTGCTCGCCCTTGTGCTCGAGCGGCGCCTCGCGCGCCAGGATCTGGCGGATGATCGAGATGTACTCACGCGTGCGCGTCAGCGGCTTGCCATACGCAACACCGTGCCAGCCTTCGACCACCTGCGCGCCCGACGGACCGAGGCCGAGGATGAAGCGGCCGCCCGACATCGCGTCGATCGTCATCGCGGTCATCGCGGTCATCGCGGGCGTACGCGCCGGCATCTGCATGATCGCAGTGCCGAGCTTGATCTTGGTGGTGAACGCGGCGATGTAGGCGAGCGGGGAGACGGCGTCCGAGCCGTACGCTTCGGCGCTCCACACCGACCAGAATCCAAGGCGCTCGGCCTCGAGGATCAGCTCGCGATTGATCTGCATGCTGGCGCCGGAGTAGCCGGCGGTGAGACCAAGGCGGAGGGAAGACATCGGGGGTTTCTCCTTCGTGGGATCGAGCGGGCGCAGCTTAGCCGAGAGCTCGCCGTTTTTTCAGCGCGGCGCGAGCGCGAAGCGCATGCCGTCTTCGCCGACCGTCACTTCGCCGCCGAACGCCTCGCTGGCGCCGCTCTTGAAGGCGCGGCGCAGGATGAAGTTGTTCGGCGCCGGGACGAGATGCGTCAGCACCAGATGCGCGACGCCCGCTTCCGCAGCCACCTCGCCGGCCTCACGCGGCGTGGTGTGATAACCCGGAATGTCGCCGGCCAGCTTGGCGAGCCGCGTCATGCCGAGCCGCTTGGCGCCTTCGACCGCGCGTGCGGTGAACTCCGCGGCGAGCGCTTCGTGGACCAGCAGGTCGGCGCCCTTCGCGTGGGCCGCGACGCTCGCGCTCTTCTTGGTATCGCCCGAGACCACCACCGAGCGACCGCCGAAGTCGAAGCGGTAGCCGACCGCCGGCCGCACCGGATCGTGGTCGACGCGGAACATCGTAATGCGCAGCCCATCGCGATCGAACACCACCGCGTCGGCCTGCGGCCCTTCTGAATCTGGAAGCGCGATCTCGTGTGCAACCGCCCCGGACGCGGCACGCGGCATGTACGAATCGCCGTGATGGAGCACGCGCGCGTCCACGTCGGCTGCGTAGGCCGCGCCGAAGCCATCGACGACCGCCGCGACGCCGGTGGGCCCATAGACGTCGAGCGGCTGCGAGCGGCCCGCGATCCAGCTCTGCGTCGTCGCCTCGCCGAGATCGCCGATGTGGTCGGAATGGAAATGCGTGAGCAGCACGCCTTCGAGATGGTCGAGCGGCAGGTTCGCAAGATTCACCACGCTGGCGCTGCCGGGCCCGACGTCCACCAGGAAGAAGTGTCCTCCGGCGATCACCGCGGTGCAGGCCGCCGCCCGATCGGGATCGACGAGCGGCGATCCCGTTCCGCACAGCACGACCTGGAGGTCGGGCGAGCGCAGCACGCTCTCGTCCACGCGTGTCAGCGTGCGATCGACCTGGCGGTCGATGATTCGCTGGCAGCCGATCATGCAGGCCGCCACGGCGATGATCACGGCGAGGGTTCGTTTCACGGTGTGGATCTCCCGAGTCGGTCCGCGCGCTCGCATGCGAATCGCCGCGGCTCCGGGGTCGACATCATCGCGCCAGCCTAGTTCCATGCGCACTTCGGCTGCAAATCTCAGTTGGCGCCGCGCGGCTGGCACTCGAGGGTAGACTCACGGCGCTCGAACCAGGAGTTCCCATGCCCGGACCGCTCGATGGAATCCGCGTCGTCGACGTCTCGGCCATTCTGGCCGGACCGCTCGCCACGATGATCCTCGCCGACCAGGGCGCCGACGTGATCAAGGTCGAGCCGCCCGGCATCGGCGACCTGTTGCGGCTCGCGCCGTATCGCCGCGAAGGGCTTTCCGCGTTCTTCGCGAACGGCAATCGCGGCAAGCGCTCCGTCGCGCTCGACTTGAAGAATCCACGCGGCCGCGAGGTGTTGCTCCGGATGGTCGAACGCGCCGATGTGTTCGTGCAGAACTTCCGCCCGGGCGCCGTCGAACGGCTCGGCATCGCCGAGTCCGATCTGCGCGCGGTGCGCCCCGATCTGATCTACGTCTCGGTCAGCGGCTATGGCGAATCGGGCCCGTACCGCGATCGCCGCGTCTACGACCCGATCTTGCAGGGCCTCACCGGTCACGTCGCGATCCAGAAGAACCCCGACGTGCCGATCCCCGACCTGATCCGCCACGTCGTCGTCGACAAGGCCAGCGCCTACACCGCGGCGCAGGCGATCACCGCTGCGCTGTTCGCGCGCGCGCGCGGCGCCGGCGGTCAGCACGTGCGGATCGCAATGATCGACGTCGCGCTCGCGTTCCTGTGGCCCGACGGCATGATGGCCCACACGCTCGTCGGCGAGAACATCACCGGCGGCCCGACGCTCTACGAACTCTACCGGCTCACGGAAACCGCCGACGGTCATCTGATCTATTTCGCCGCGAGCCAGTCCGAGATGGACGGCGTGTTCCGCGCGCTGGGCCGGCCCGAACTCTGCGACGACCCGCGCTTCACGCTCTTCGAGCGCGCGAAGAACTTCGAAGCGCTCGGCGCGATCCTCTACGAAGAGTTCCGCAAGCATCCCACGCAGCAGATCCTCGAGCGGCTGATCGCCGAGCAGGTGCCGGTGGGTCCGGTGAACTCGCTCGAGGACGTGTTGAACGATCCGCAGCTGAAGCACAACGGCAGCATCATCGAGTTGGAACATCCGAAAGCCGGCAAGCTGCGACAGGCTGCACCCGCTGCGCACTTCGACAAGACGCCCGCGACGCCAGGCAGAGTCGCCCCGCTGCTCGGCGAGCACACCGAGGAGGTGCTCGCGGAGTTCGGCTACGGAGCACAAGCGCGCGCGCTGCTGCGCGGCGAGGGAGTGATCCCGTAGATGCGGCTCGATGAAGCCAACCAGCTGCTCGATCCGGGTCACCTGCCGTTCGAGTCCGGCTATCTGCGCCTCGAAGACGGCCAGCTGCACGTAGCGGTGCACACCGCGATGGTCGGCTGCAAGGGGCGCATGGTCGCCTGGTGGTTCGGCTATCTCGAGACCACCGAACAGTACAAGTGGTGGCATCCCAAGGATCATGTGTGGTGTGAGTGGAAGGGCGAGCGCGGGACGGGTCGCTACGTCGGCGGCGAACACCACGTGCACGAGACCATCGGCGGCGAACTCGCCAAGTTGAAGATCCGCTTCCGCGAGCCGGCCGAGGTGCTCGACGTCATGCGCTTCGAAGAAGCCGGCGTCTCGGCGGCCGTGTGTGCGCGTGTCGGGCTTCTCGACACGCCGGTCTGGAGCGGACATTTGATCCACCTGGTGCGCGACACTGGCTACGGTTGCGAGATGCGCAGCCGCTTCTGGCTCGGCGACGTCGATCCGCCGGAGCTCGCGAGTACAACGGAAGCGCGCATCCAGCTCGTCCCCGATCGCATCGGCCCCGCGCTGCTGAAGCACTGCCACGAAGAGATGAGCTACCTCGCGGCGTTCCTGCCCGCGCTGTACGGGAACAAGGCGCGGCGCTGACCGCAGCATCCGGTGCAGCTCTCGCGCTGCATTGCCGAGCGTGCCCGAGGTAGGCATGCTCTGGCTGCTCGCCGCTGTGGCGAGTCGGCGCGCGGCATACTGCCCTCGCCGTAGCTCCGCGGAGTGCGACATGCCTCCGCGCGAGGAGTTTCGCGATGCATTCTCATTCCTGGCATTCCCGTCATTGGCAAGCTCGATTCCAGCGCTGGCATGACCGTCACTTCGATCCGGCCTTCGCGGGCGCGGATTGCGGCGGCGCGCATCGCTCGCAGCGCTGGGCCGAAGCGGCGGCGCGCCGCGCGCAGCGTTTCGCGCACCGGCGCTTCGAAGAGGACGAGCTGATCTCGAGCGCGGGCCTCGGCGTACGCCGGCCACTGCGCTTCCTCGCCTTCAAGCTCGATCTCGACGACGCGCAGACCGCGCAGCTCGCGCGCATCCTCGAGCGACTGAAGCTCGAACGCGCACAGGCGGCTCTCGACCTGCGCCGCGCCGCGGCCGATCTCGCCGATGCGCTCGAAGCGACCGAGTTCACGCGAGAGAAAGTCGACTCAGCCGGTGAACTGCGCAGCGCAGCGGCGCGTCACGTCGAGACGGCCGTCGCAACCGCGCTCCAGGAGCTGCACACGCTGCTCGAACCGGATCAGCGCGCGCGCCTCGCGGAGTTCGTTCGCACCGGTGTGATCCGGATCTAGCTCGAACGTGGCTATGCGGCGGCTCCCGTATTTGCGCGGGAGCCGCCCAGCGTCGCGTTACTTTTCGCGCACGCGGTCGGCCGCTTCCCACACCGTTTCGAGCGGAGCGGCGTCGCCGAGCAGCTCGACGGGGCTGTGCTTGTCGATGTGGCCCACCAGCGCCCGGTACACGCCGTAGCCGACCAGCTCGCGCAAGCGCGGCGAGAAGCCGCGCACGATCTCGCGCGGGATGCCGAGCTGCTGGTTCTCCTGTTGCCGGATCCAACCGGCGCAGTAGTTCATCGCGATGCCGACGCGCACCGCATCGCTGCGATTGGCGCCGCCGCCGTGCCACAAGCTGCCATGCCACACCAGCACGCTGCCCTTCGGCATCTCGGCCGCGATCGAGTCGTAGTCGGTGCCATAGCGCGGGCTCGTGCCAGACTTGTGCGTACCCGGGACGAGCCGCGTGGCGCCGTTCTCTTCGGTGAAGTCGGTGAGCGCCCACATCGTGTTGCAGACCGTCGGCACGTGCGGCTTCGGCAGCGGCAGCAGCTGATCGTCGGCGTGAATCGGCTGCGCGCGCTCGCCGGGATGGATCGCGATCGAAGACAGCGACGACACCAGACAGCCCGGGTCGAGCACACCATCGACGACCGGCAGCACGCGCGGATCCGTCGGAATCGCCTGGTAGCGCGCGCCGTGTACCAGCAGGTTGTAGATGCGCCGCGTGCGGCGCCCTTCGAAGTCGTTCGACGCGAAGTCGATTCCCAGCTCGCGATCGAGACGGTCGAGATCGGCGACCAGCGCGTCGGCGTCGTCCTTCGAGAAGACGCCTGCGAGGATCGTGTAGCCATCGCGGTCGATGCGGTCGAGGTGGGCTTTGACGTCGGGTGCGGGACTCATCGGTTCGGCTCCGTCAGGGTTGGGTCGACGATACTGCGCCGTGCATCGGCAGCTCGATCACGAAGCGCGTGCCGAGGCCGGTCTCCGACTCCACCCAGATACGACCCGCGTGGCGTTCGATGATGCCGTGGGTCAGCGACAGGCCGAGACCGGTGCCCTGCCCCACCGGCTTGGTGGTGTAGAACGGCTCGAAGACGCGGTCGCGCAGGTCGGCGGGAATGCCCGGGCCGTCGTCCTCGAACTCGAGCCGCACCTGGCCATTCGCGGTGCGGGTGCGGACTGTGATGCGGCCGTTGTCACCGACCGCATCGCAGGCGTTCATCAGCAGGTTGAGGAACGCTTGATTGAGTTGCCCGGCGTGGCAGCGCACGCGCGGCAGCGCTTCGAAGTCGCGCTCGATCGCGATGCAGTTCTTGCAGCGCGGCTCCATCAGCGTCAGCGTGCGCTCGATCTCTTCGTTGAGGTCCGCATCGGCCTGTGCCTCCTGATCCATCCGCGAGAAGGCACGCAGGTCGGCGACGATCTTCGTGACGCGTTCGGTTCCCTCGCGGCTGCGCGCCAGCAGTTTGGCGATTGCTTCGCGCGTCTTGCTGGTGTCGGCGCCCTCTTGCTGCAGTCTCGCGAGCTTTGTTACGTACTCCTCGAGCAGCTTCAAGTTGGCATGGACGAAGCCGATCGGATTGTTGAGCTCGTGCGCGACGCCTGCGACGAGCTGACCGAGCGTGCGCATCTTTTCGCTCTGCATCAACTGCGTCTGGGTATCGCGCAGTTCGCGCGTGCGCACCTCGACCCGTGCTTCGAGCGTCTCGTTCAGCTTCGCGATCTCGTCGAAGGCCTTCGCGTTCTCGATCGCGACGGAACTCTGGTTGGCGAGCGTCAGCAGCAGCTGTCGATCGTCGGACGTGAAGCGCTCGCCGGACGCCTTGCGACCGACTGCGATCACGCCGAGCAG
Organism: uncultured Spirochaetales bacterium; assembly: GCA_964353555.1. Lineage (GTDB taxonomy): Bacteria > Myxococcota_A > UBA9160 > UBA9160 > PR03 > PR03. The sequence continues at coordinate 138,676 of CAYGWM010000001.1, read as the reverse complement.
GTCGACACCGAACAGGATGGGCACCAGCAACGCGACGTCGAAGCGCTCGAAGAGGTCCTCGCAGGCGGCGCGCATGTGCGCATCGGCCTCTTCGGCGAGATCGCCGCGCGAGACTTCCTGACGGCGCATCCACAGGTACTTGCAAACGGGATGCTCGGTCGGAAGCCGGATCTCGTGGGCGTCCAGATGCCATGCGCCGCTGCGCGCGGCCGGCACCAGCGCACGCTCGTCATCGGAGATCAACAGCACCATCGAGCGCTCGACGCCCATCGCGTCCGACAGCGCGCGCACGATGCGCTCGACGATCTCCTGGATCGAGAGCATCGACACCATTGCTTCGGAGATTTCACGAACGGTCTGGCGGTAGCGACCGCGCTCCCGGTCGAAGAGCCGATCGACGAGCGCTTGCAGCCGTTCGCGCAGCGGATTCACCGCGAGGATCGCGAAGAACAGGAAGACCAGCGTGAAGCGCGGCGAGCGCGCGTCCCAATGCAGCTTCACGAGGGCTGCATCCGCCGCGGCGACGAGCAATGCGTAGAGGCCGGTGATCGCGAGCGTCGCCGCGCCATAGGCGACCGAAGAGCGCGCCAGATGGCGGATGTCGAAGAGTTCCTTCTTGACGATCCCGTAGGCCACCGAGACCGGAAACACGATGAACCAGAGCAGTGCCAGATAGACCGGGAAGCCGGTGCGCAAGAAGGTCTCGGCGACGATCAGACCGAGCACCGGGACGAAGGAGCCGAAGGCACCGAGCAACATCACGTCGGCGCGCGCGACGTCTTCTTCGGCGCGACGCCGTCGGCGCTCCAGCGCCACCGCGCCGAGACAGACGATCGTGACGACGATCAGAAACCCAAAGCCGATCTGCGCAATCGCGAAGAACGGAACGCCGAAGCGCCCTTCCAGCCAGATGATCGGCGCCACCGCGAGGGCGACCCCGTAGAGAACACCGCGCAGCCAGCGTCGCGACGCCACCCAGCGTGGCTCGAACGGGTAGGTGGTGAAGAGCTGGAAGACCGCGGCGGCGAGCAGGAAGAAGTTGATCGCGGAGCGCTCGTAGCCGGCGGTCTGGCGATAGGTGTCGAAGGCGGTGAAGAGCTGCACGGCGACGAAGGCGCTGAAGAGTCCGAAGGCCCACGCCTCCTCTCGACCGCGGCGCAACAGCCAGACCAGCACGCCCATCGCAAAGAACGCGGACGCTACTACGAACGACGCCAGATAGACCGGCACCAGCGGGAATGGCTGTTCGCTGATCGCGCTCGGTTCGAGCGCGACGTCGATGGCGTGGCCGTCGCGATCGAGGAAGCGATAGAGGTTGGCCTTGCCCGGTGCGAGGTTGCGCCAGAGCCCGTCGCGACCCCAACGCAGGTAGGGGACGCCGTCGATCGAGACGAGTTCGTCGCCGGGCTGCACGCCAGCCGCTTCGGCGGCAGGTGCCACCCAGGTGACGCCGATGCGACCCGGTGTGTTGCTGGTGGAAACCGGCGTCGTCCAGCCGGGGTGGAAGAGCGTCCCGCGCAGGAAGAACACCAAGGCGAAGGCGGCCCATGTGAACGCCAGCGCGAGTGTGACGCGCATCGTACGCAGCGACGGCGCCGCGCTCATGTCGCGTCTCCCGCGCTGTCGTCTTCGAGCGGCTTTGCGACCAGCGGCAGCTCGATCACGAAGGTCGTCCCCTCGCCCGGCGCCGAACCCACCAGCATGCGGCCGCCGTGGCGTTCGACGATGCCGTACGAGATCGAAAGGCCCAGCCCCGTCCCCTGCCCCACTGGCTTGGTCGTGAAGAACGGCTCGAAGATGCGCGCTTGCACTTCGGGCGACATTCCGGGGCCGTCGTCGTGGAATTCGAGCCGCACACCACCGCTCGCAGGATCCGAAGCGCTGCTCCGCCGCGTGCGGGTGCGGATGCGGACCTTGCCCTTGCCGTCGATCGCGTCCGCCGCGTTCATCAGCAGGTTGGTGAAGACCTGGTTGAGCTGACCGGCGTAGCAACGCACGGGGGGCAGATCACCGTAATCGCGCTCGACTTCGATCGCGTCGCGCAGACGCGGCTCCATCAGCGTCAGCGCGCGGTCGATTTCTCGGTTCAGGTCGACCTCCGAGAGCACCGCCTGATCCATTCGCGAGAAGGTACGCAGGTCCGCGACGATCTGCTTGACGCGCTCGGTGCCCTCGCGGCTGCGCGACAGCAGTTTCTCGATCGCGGACTCGACGCGCGCGGTGTCCTCGCCTGCACGCTGCGCGGCGACCAGCTTTGGCACGTACTCCGAGAGCAGCTGCAGATTCGCGTGCACGAAGCCGATCGGGTTGTTCAGCTCGTGCGCGACGCCCGCCACGAGCTGCCCGAGCGAGCGCATCTTCTCGCCGTGCACGAGCTGCGCCTGCGCCTCGTGCAGTTCGCGCGTGCGATCGTCCACGCGCGCTTCGAGCGTCGCGTTCAGGTCCGCGATCTCATCGAAGGCCTTGGCATTCTCGATCGCGATCGAACTCTGGTTGGCGAGCGTGCGCAGCAGCTGTCGATCGTCCGCGCCGAGCTGATCGCCCGAAAGCTTGCGACCCACCGCGATGACGCCCAACAGCTCGGCGCCGAACAGGATCGGCACGAGCAGCTCGACTTCGAGCTGATCGAACACGTCGCGACAATCCTCGCGCGTCTCGAGGTTGGACTCTTCGTCGAAGTCGTCGCGGGCAAGGGCGTCACGACGCGAGAGCAGTTTGCGGCAGAGCGGATGATCCTGCGCGATCTGGATGCCGAGCGCGTCGTCCTCCCATTCGCCGCGCGACGCCGCGGACGCAAGGCGCCGCCCGCTCTCTTCCTGCAGCATCACCATCGCGCGCTCGACGCCCATCGTCTCGGTGAGCGCGACCAGGATCCGATCGACGACCTCCTTGGTGGAGAGCATCGAGACCATCGCCTCGGAGATCTCGCGCACGGCGCGGCGGTACAGCGCGTGATCGCGGTCGAAGACGCGGTCGACGAGCGCCTGCATGCGGTCGCGCAGCGGGTTGAAGGCGAGGATCGCGAAGAACAGGAACGCGACCGAGAACCACGGTGAGCGCGCGTTGACGTTGAAGCGCGAGACCACGGCGTCCGCGAATGTGATCAGGAACGCGTAGACGCCGGTGATCGCCAACGTCACCGCGCCATAGGTGGCCGACGACCGCGCCACCACGCGGATCTCGAAGAGTTGGCGACGCATGATTCCGTAGGCGATCGCCAGCGGGAAGATGAAGAACGAGAAGAAACTGAGCACCCATGGGAAGCTGGTATCGAGCAGTGCGCGAGAGAGCAGCGCGATCAGCGCCGGAACGAACGAGATCACCGCGCCGAGCAGCATCACGTCGGCGCGGCCGGCGGTCTTGCCCTCGCGCGATCTGTGTCGTGCGTGCGCCGCAATCCCCAGCGAGACGAACGCCAGCGTGATCGTGAAGTAGAACGCAGCCGTCTTCGCGACGGGCGCCCGCATGCCCGTCAGCCCTTCGAAAGCCGCCGCCAGACCGAGCGAAAACGCGATCGCGTAGACCAGCCAGCGCAGCGACGGTTTGCGAACGATCCAGGCGGGCTCGGTTGGATAGGTGGTGAACAGATGAAAGGTGGTCGCGCCGATCAGCGGGAGGTTGATCCACACCAGCGCCCACGCCCAGCGGCCGGGCACGGGTGGCAACGCCAGCTGGGCGGCCATCGAGCAGCAGAACAGGAACAGCGCCCAGGTCGACGCCCGATCGGGTCGCAGCCGCCACACCCACAGACCGACACCGAGATAGATCAGCCCGACGATCGGCAACCCGATCGCGATGATCCACATCAGCGGCGTGAACAGTTCGGCCGGGTGACGGGGGGCGAGCCGGTATTGCAGCTCGCGACCGTCCGCCTTCCCGACGCGGTACAGGTTGTCGGAATCGCCCCGGAACAAGTGATGCCAGCGCAAGATCGCCGAGCCGATCGGGCGGCCATCGATCGCGACGAGCTGGTCGCCATCCTTCAGGCCTGCCGCCTTCGCTTCGGGCGTCACTGCCGAGATGCGCCAGGGATCGGTGGCGAGGCCCTCGAGCAGGAAGGGCGGACCGAAGCGGTGTTCCGCGTCGAAGTGCAGCGCGATCGACAATCCGAACGCGACCAAGGCCCAGACGAGGGCGATGGCCGCGGTGGCCCGGCGCAAGCGCACGGTCGCGGTCGGATTCATCGGGCTCCAGGCGGCGCGCGGCCTAGCTTACGAAGCGTAAGCCTCCGCTGTCAAAGCAACCTAGAGCTCACCACGGCGAAGTCCCGGCTTGGCAGGTTTCAGTTGGGCTGCTGCGGCTCGTCCGGTCCGTAATTGTGACCCGTGCGATTCAGCACCTGGTAGTCCGGATCGGCCTTCTGCTCGGCGGAGAGCCGCCTGCCCAGGTCGGCGAGCGCTGCCTCTCGCTGGCTCTTGCTCGCTGTGGTCTCGGCGGGGTTGCACGAAGGTCCGCCTGGCTCACTCGGTAGCGTGGCCTCGTTCCCCGGCGGCGGATTCTCGGACGGGGTCTCGGCGCGGGCTGCGATCGAACCGGATGCGATCGCGACTCCGCACAGTCCGGCCAGCAACAGGTCTCGAGTTCGTCGCTTCATCGGTTCCTCCCGGGGGGGCACTCGCTCGCGCCTTCACTTCGTCGAATCGACGGATCGGTGCTTGCGCTTGACCCCCGTTCTGTGACCAGCCGTGACCAGTGCGCGGCCTCTGCCGCCGCACTGCGACGGCGCTGCCGATCCACTGCTCCCGATCGGTGAATTGCTCAGATCTCCTCCGGCTCCCCTTCCCGTTTGGCGCGCAGATCGTGGGCACGCTTCGCGTCCAGCATCGCCGGCATCGCGCGATCGAGATCGGCCTGCGTCCACAAGTGATCGCTCGTGAAGGAACGGATGATGGCCGGCTGCTGCATGATGCCGAGCGTCCCGCGCATCGCGTTCACGATCTGCCCGGTCCACGCCTTGCCCGCCTCGGAGGCGAGCCACGTGCAGACCGGCGCGATCTGCTCGGGCCCGCGCGTCCAGTCGTCTTCCGCCGCCGCGTCGCCGCGCCCTTCCATCAGCGGGATCGTCAGCCGCGTCGCTGCGCCTGGCGAGATCGTATTCACGGTGCACTCGTACTTCGCCATCTCGAGCGCAAGCACGCGCGAGAAGCCGGCGATGCCCGCCTTCGCTGCGCCGTAGTTCGACTGCCCGAAATTTCCGAACAGGCCCGAGACCGACGAGAAGTTCAGGATGCGGCAGCCGCGCCGGTTGGTGTCGCGGATGTAGCGCGCGAAGGGCGCCGTGCAGCAGTAGTGACCCTTCAAATGCACCGCGATCACCGCGTCCCAGTCTTCCTCGGTCATCTTGAAGATCGTGCGATCGCGCAGGATCCCTGCGTTGTTCACCAGGATGTCGAGCCCGCCGAATGTGTCGATCGCCGCCCGGAAGATCGCCTCGCCCCCAGCGACCGTCGCGACCGAGTCGTAGTTGGCGACCGCTTCCCCACCGAGCATGCGAATCTCCGCAACGACCTCATCCGCAACGCGCGCGGCGCCCGTCCCGTCGGGCGCGGCACCGAGATCGTTCACGACGACCTTCGCGCCGGCGCGCGCGAAATCGAGCGCGATCTCACGGCCGATCCCGCGTCCGGCGCCGGTGATGATTGCGATCTTGCCTTTCAGGACGGTCATCAATGAAGCTCCGCCTCCCGTTCGAAGGCAAAAACGCCCGTTTCCCGCGTAGCGAGCCAACAGCGAGCGGCGAGATTCATGTAACGGGCGTGTAGCGGATCAGTTTGCGCTCGCCGCTGTAGAAACCCGTCTGCATGTCCTCGCGCCAGCGATCGAAGTCGCCGGCGTACTTCTTCTCGTAGAGCGCGATCAACCGGTCGTTCACCGCGCGATCGCTCTCGAAGCTCGCGTGCGCTTCGAAGTGCGGCGCCGCGCGGAACGCCTCGCTGCGCGTGCTGCCCAGCATCGGCTTCCAGCGACCATGGTCGCCGACCCAGATGCGCGCGCGATCGAGACCCTTCTCGACAGCCTGCACCTTCCACGTTCCGCGCCGCGAGTTCACCAGCACAGAGCCGTCTAGCCACGCGAACCAGACCTCGCCGTGACACGTGCTCTCCGCGCCATCCTTCCGCAGCGGCGACACGTAGGCGTACTTGCTCGTGTCGAGCAGCTGCAACGTCGCCGCTGGCAGCGCGGTCGCTGCGGGCGCGGGCGCGGGCTGTGCCAAGCCGCGCGCCGGCCAGAGCAGCAGCATCGCGGCGCCGCCGAGGAAGGTGCGACGATCGATGCCGCCCTCGCTGCGATCAGATCCCCGAGCCACCGGACTCCTCTTCCACATGGATCCCGCACTCCTTGGTCTCCGGGTTCTCCCACCACCAGCGACCGGCGCGAATGTCCTCGCCCGGCTGGATCGCACGCGAGCACGGATCGCAGCCGACGGACGGATAGCCCTGCTTGTGGAGACGATTCACCGGCACGTTGTGATCTCGAACGTAGTCCCACACCTGCTCGAGGCTCCAGTCGACGAGCGGGTTGATCTTCACGAGTCCGCCGTGCGCCTCGTCGACTTCGACCTTCGCGGCTTCGGTTCGCGTCACGCCCTGTCCGCGGCGCAGCCCGGCGACCCAGGCATCGAGCCCGGCCGTCGCAAAGTAGCGACGCATCGGTTCCACCTTGCGAATGCGGCAGCAGAGCTGGCGCTTCTCGACCGACTCGTAGAACAGGTTCTGCCCGCCCTGTCGCACCATCTGGGCGACCTCGAAGGGATCGGGGAACACCACTTCGACGGGAACGCCGTAGCGATCGCGCACACGGTCGATCAGATCGTGCGTGGCCTGCGGCAGGCGGCCGGTATCGAGCGTGAAGACGCGCACACCCGGCTCCAATCGCTGCATCATGTCGAGCAGCACCATTCCTTCGGGCGCACCGAACGACGCCGACAATACCAGCCGCGGATGGAAGGTCTCGATCGCCCAGCCGAGGATCCGCGCGGCATCCCAGGACTCGAACGACCCCTGCCCGATCGACTCGAGCAACTGATCGGACACGATTTTCGGGGTCGTCACCAAGGGGGAGGCAATCGCCATCGCGAAGTTCCTGGGCGTGGGCGCTGGTTTCAGGCTTGGGCAATCTCTGACTTCCGAGGCTGAAATGCAAGCGCCCCGATCGGCGACCGGCCGGGCCCGCATCGATTCGCCGCTCAGGCCGGATCGCGGACGGGCCGATACCCGGAGCCTGTGAGCGCCCCCATCCACACGCTCGCGACTGCGCAGAACTCGCGAGAGGCACTCTCGGAGGAGATCGCGCGGCTCGAGTTGCTACGGCGACTCGCGCTGGGCGCCGCGCACACCTTCAACAACGCCTTCACTGCGATCCTCGGCGAGACGCTCTGCCTCGCCGACGAACGCAAGGACGACCCGCTCGTCTCCGAAGCGTGCGACCTGATCCAGGGCGAGGTGGAGCGCTGCGCGCGCCTGACCCGCTCGATCGCAGCCCGCGTGCAGCGCCGCGAGAGTACGCTCGAAGAAACCAACATCGCGTCGCTCGCGCGCGGACTCGAATCGCTGCTGCGCGAGACGGTGAGCCGCAGCGTTGCGATCGCGATCGAGGTTCCCGACGTCTGCGTCGTCGTGCGCGGACCGGGCGAAGATCTGGAGCTGCTGGTATTGCTCGTCGCGCACCGGCTGGCGCGCACGAACAGCCGTGGCGCCGCGCTGCACATCGCGCTCGGGCCGCACGACGCAGCGACTGCCGAGCTGCGCCTCGAGGTGCGCATCCCCGAGCAGTCTTCGGAGATGCCGCGTCCCGACGCCTGCTGGGACCTGCTGGTCGCCGATGCCGTCGAGGTGCTCGGTTCGCGTCACGGCGTGCGCGTCGTCAGCGCCGCCGACGACGATTCGCCGTGCGTACGACTCCAATTCGAGATCGCGCCGCTGACACTGTGAAGCTCAGCGTTTCCACGCGCGGACCGCGCGCGGATCGCGCACGCGCGCCGCGAGCGACTCGATCGACTCGCCGAGCTGTGGGTGCACGAGCTGCGGTGCCAGCGCAGCGAGCGGTTCGAGGATGAACGCGCGCTCGGCGAGCCTCGGATGCGGCACGCTCAAGCCGGGTTCCTCGACGATGCAATCGCCGTAGAGCAGCAGATCGAGGTCGAGCGAGCGCGCGGCGTTGCGCGCGCCGCGCTCGCGTCCTGCCGCGCGTTCGATCGCGAGCAGCGCGTCGAGCAGCGCGCGCGGCGCAAGCGCCGTGGCGAGCCGAACGACCGCGTTCAGGTACGTGCCCTGCGGCGGCGGGCCGACCGGATCGGTCTCGAAGATCGGCGAGAGCGCCGCGACGCGCGTCGTGGGCAGCTCGTCGAGTGAGCGAACCGCGAAGTCGAGCTGCGCCGCGCGATCGCCGAGGTTGGTTCCGATCGAAACGTACGCCAGCGTCACTCGCCGGCCTTGACGCGCGCAACCGGCTTGCCGGTGTCGAGCGTCTCGTCGCTGCGCGTGGCGCGATCGAGCGTGAACGGGCGCGGCCGCGTGAATGGCGCGGAGCGCACGTCGCACAGCTCCATCGAGCAGCCAGCGCAGTGGCGCGGCCGGCACGGATCGAAGTGCGTGATCGCCTCGCCGGGCCGGCGCGTCGCGGAGAGCAGCGCCTGCTCCACCTGCTCGTCGATCCCGTGCAGGCGGTCGGCATCGAAGTAGCGCGGCACCACCATGTGCAGGTCCACGTGCTCCACCGCACCGGAACGCCACGAGCGCAGGCTGTGCGCATCGATCCACCACGGCTCCCGCTGCGCTTCGAGCGCGTTCACCATTCCCTCGAGCGAATCGAGATTCGCCTCGTCCATCAGTCCACCGATCGCCTGGCGCGCAAGCTGCCAGCCGGTCCGCAGGATCTGCGCGGCGACGAGCAGTGCGACGATCGGGTCGAGAATCGAAAGACCGGTGATCCACACGAGCGCCAGACCGACGATCACCCCGACGCTCGTCACCACGTCCGTGAGCAGATGGCGGCCGTCTGCCACGAGCGCGAGCGAATGAACGCGCCGGCCGACGCGCATCAGGTGCCAACCGAGTGCGGCGTTCGCCGCCGTCGCGGCGGTTACGAGCACGAGACCCAGGTCGATGCTGCGCAGCTCGACGCCCTTCATCAGCTGTCTTACCGCTGCGAACCCAATCAGCACCGCAGCGACCGCGATCAGCGTGCCTTCGACGCCCGCCGAGAAGAACTCGACCTTGCCGTGTCCGTACGGATGATTGCGATCAGCAGGCTGCGCCGAGAGGTAGAGGCTGTAGAGCAGGATCGCGCCGGCGGCGACGTTCACGAACGATTCGAGCGCATCCGACAACACCGCCGTCGAACCCGTGAGCCGCCACGCCGCGAGCTTCGCGAGCAGCACCAGCATGCCGCCCCCGAGCGCCAATCCCCCCGCACGCAGGCGCGCGCCGTGTTCGAGCGCAGTGTCGTGATTCGCGGGCATCACACGCATTCTAACGCCCCCAAGACTCATGATCCTCGCCGCTCGGCTGCGCCTCGCTACGCGGGAGGCTGGCCTTTCCGCACCGCGATCTGTGGCGACGCGTAGTTGTTAGAATGCCCGCGTGTCAGCGCCCCGCACGCTTCCGCCCGCCGTTGCAACCGCCATCCCGGGTCCGCGCTCGCGCGCGCTGGCCGAGCGGCTCGCGCGTGTCGAGTCGCGCAACGTGACCTGCCTGGCTCCGGAAGCGCCGATCTTCTGGGAACGCGCAGCAGGCGCCAACGTGTGGGATGTCGACGGCAATCGCTTCGTCGATCTCGGCGCCGGCTTCGGCGTCGCCAATGCGGGTCACGCGCATCCGCGCGTGGTGGCCGCCGTGCGCCAACAGAGCGGCAAGTTGCTGCACGGCATGGGCGACGTGCACCCGTCCGCGCTGAAGGTCGAGCTGCTCGAGCGGCTCGCGGCGCTGTTTCCGGGCGCTGCGCCGGCGCGCGCAGTGCTCGGCTCGTCGGGTTCCGATGCGGTCGAGATTGCGCTGAAGACCGCGCAGCTCGCGACCGGTCGCGCCGGGGTCGTTGCGTTCGAAGGCGCGTACCACGGACTCTCGCTCGGCGCGCTCGATGCGACCTTCCGGAGCGAGTTCCGCGAACCGTTCGCCGCGCGGCTTCCGCACGCGACCGTCTTTGCGCGCTTCGGCGATGCGGAGCACGCAGTGCATGCGGCGCGCGAGTCGCGCCTTCCGATCGGCGCGGTGCTGGTCGAACCGATCCAGGGGCGCGGCGGCGAGCGCATCCCGCCGGACGGCTTTCTCGCCGCGCTGCGCGCGCTCTGCGACCGCGAAGGCTGGCTGCTGATCGCCGACGAAGTCTACACCGGCTTCGGACGCACCGGTCGTTGGTTCGCGTGCGAACACGAAGGCGTCGCGCCGGATCTACTGTGCGTCGGCAAGGGCCTCGCCTCGGGCATGCCGATCTCCGCGTGCATCGGAACCCGGACCGTGATGGATGCGTGGCCGGCGTCCAGCGGCGAAGCGCTGCACACCCAGACCTTCCTCGGGCACCCGCCGGGCTGCGCTGCCGCACTCGCGTCGATCGCGGTGCTCGAGGACGAGAAGCTCGTGGAACGCGCGGCGGAACTCGGTGAGGTCGCGCTCGCGCAGTTGCGCGCACTTCTCGCGGGCAAGAGCGGCGTCGTCGACGTGCGCGGGCGCGGCTTGCTGCTCGCGATCGAATGCGACACGCCGGAGCGCTGCCTCCGCGTGAGCGGCGACGCGCTGCGACGCGGCGTGATCGTCGTGCCCTCTGGCGACAACGGAGCCGTGATCGCGATCACGCCGCCGCTCTCGATCGACGCCGACGCGCTCGACGGCGCGCTCGACGTGCTCGCGGCGTGCTTTTCTTGAGCGCGGATCCGGCGCGCGCCGCACTCGACACGCGCGCGCTCGCCTGGATGCGCGAGCCGCCGGAAGCGTGGCGCAACGACGAGGCGCGCTTCGAGTCGCTCGCGCACGACCTGTTCGCCCACCAGTTCGCGCACTGCGCACCCTACCGGCGTTTCTGCGAGCGCCGTGGACATACGCCCAATCGCGTCACGCATTGGCGCGAGATCCCGACCGTGCCGGCGGGCGCCTTCAAGGAGATGGCGCTGCGCAGCTTTCCCGCGGAACGCGAAGCGCACGTGTTCCGCACCAGCGGCACCGCGACCGAGCGGCGCGGCGCGCTGCACCTCGACACGCTCGAACTCTACGAGGCATCGCTGCTGCCGAGTTTTCGTCGCGGCGTGCTGCCCGATCTCGCGCCGGGCGAACGCGCGCGCATCCGCGTGCTCGCGCCATCGCCCGCAGAGACGCCCGACTCGTCGCTCTCGCACATGTTCGGCGTCGTGCTGCGCGAGCTCGGCGACGCAGAGAGCGGTTTCGACGTGCAGCACGGCGCGCTTCAGCTCGATGGGCTCGTCTGCGCGCTCGAAAGGTCCGCAGCCGACGGCGTCGCGGTTGCGCTTTGCGGCACCGCGTTCGCGCTGGTCCATCTGCTCGACGCGCTCGCCGAGCGCGGCGTGCGCATCCCGCTGGCGACAGGGTCGCGTGTGATGGAGACGGGCGGCTTCAAGGGCCGCGCGCGAGAGATGCCTCGCGAAGCCCTCTACGCCGGTATCGAGCACGCACTCGGCGTTGCACCTGCGCGTATCGTCAACCAGTACGGCATGACGGAACTCGGCTCGCAGTTCTACGACTCGGTGTTGCGCGAGCCCGCGCACCCGCGCCGCAAACTCGCCCCACCCTGGACACGAGTGCGCCTGGTCGATCCCGAAACGGGCGGCGATGTAGCGCCCGGTGATCCCGGCGTCGTGACGATTCTCGACCTCGCGAACACCGGCAGCGTGCTCGCGATCGAGACGGCCGACCTCGGGCGTGCGACGGGCGACGGCTTCGAGGTGATCGGTCGCGAGCCCGGCGCCGAGGCGCGCGGCTGCTCGATCGCGGCCGATGAGATGCTGGCATCGTGAGCGCCGCAACGATACGCGACTCGCTCGTTCGCTTGCGAGACGTGGGCCGGCTGCTGCGTGAGCGCAGCGCGGCTGACGTTCATGCTGTGCTCGCGGACGCACTCGACGCATGGAGCGCGCCGGCTTCGCCGTTTCAGACCGCACTCGCCGGCGCGCTGGCGCCGAGTAGTGGATTCTCGCCCGAGACGCTGCGCGAAGGCCTCGCGCGCGGGCTCGCGCCGTACACCGGCGCTGCGCTGCACGCGCTGGTCCGCGAAGAACTGGGCGGCACCGAGCGACTCGATACGACGCGCGGCATGCGCGTGGACGGTTTCCTCAGCGCCGCGACCGTGCTCGCCGGCGCGATCCCGCTTCCGACCTTCGTTGCGATCGTCGCACCGCTCGCGCTGCGCACGCCCGTGCTGGTGAAGCCAGCTCTGCACGATCCGGTGGCGGCGACGCTGTTCGCACGCTCACTCGTGGAGCGCGATCCATTACTCGGCGCCTGCGTCGAGATCGCCGCGTTCCATCGCGACGACGCGGCGAGTCTCGCCGCGCTGTGTGAGGCGGAGTGTGTCGTCGCGAACGGCTCGGACGACGCGGTCGCGGCGGTCGCGCGCAGCTTCGCAGGCGCAGCCGCGAGCGCCGGCCCTTCGCCGCGCCGCTTCATCGGCTACGGGCACCGCTCTTCGCTCGCGGTGCTCGGTCCGGGCGCAACGCACCACGCTGCGCTTGCGACCACAGCCGCGGCGCTCGCGCTAGATGTCGCATTGTGGGATCAGCTCGGCTGCCTCTCGCCGCTCGCGATCCATGTGGTCAGCGCCGAGCGGAGCGCGGCCCCTCGCGTTGCGGAAGCGCTCGCCGAAGCGCTCGCCGAGGCCGAGCTTCGCTGGCCGCGCGGACGCATCGAAGCGGCCGCCGGCGCAGCGATCGCGCGCGCGCGCGCCGAAGCAGAAATGCGCGACGTGGCGGTCTTCGCGTCGCGCGGTACCGAATGGAGCGTCGTCTGCGAAGCCGACGCGCAGCGGCGCAGCGCACCGCTGCATCGCTTCGTGCGCGTGCAGCCGAGCGCCAGCATCGACGCGTGTCTCGCCGCGCTGCGACCGCAGCGTGCGCAGCTCGCGGCGGTCGCGCTGGCGGGCTTCGGGTCTGCGACTGCGGAGATCGGCGCTGCGCTCGCAGAGCTCGGTGCGTCGCGCATCTGCGCACCGGGCACGCTGCAAGCGCCGCCGCTCTCTTGGCCACGCGACAACATGCGGGTGCTGCTTCCCTTCGTTCGCTACTGCGAAATGGAGAGCGACGAACGCGGCGCGTGAGGCGCTAGCATGCGCACCAGCAGGAGGTCTCCATGCGGATCGGCATCCAGATTCCGAGTTTCACCTGGCCGGGCGGCGCCGCTTCGATCCGCGGCAAGCTCGCCGAGATCGCGCGCGCCGCGGAGGAAGCCGGCTTCTACTCCGTCTGGGTGATGGATCACTTCTTTCAGATTCCGATCGTCGGTCCCGCCGAGCAGGAGATGCTCGAGGGCTACAGCGCGCTCTCGTATCTCGCCGCGATCACCGAACGCGTGAAGCTCGGCACGCTCGTCACGGGTGTCACGTACCGGCATCCGGGCGTGCTCGCGAAGACGGTCACCACGCTCGACGTGCTGTCGGGTGGTCGCGCCTATCTCGGCATCGGCGCGGCCTGGTTCGATCGCGAACACGCGGGCCTCGGCGTCCCGTTCCCGTCGCTCAAGGAACGCTTCGAGCGCCTCGAGGAGGCGCTCCAGATCGTCAGGCAGTTCTGGTCGGGCGCGGCGCGTCCCTACGAGGGCCGCCACTACCAGCTCGCCGAGACGCTGAACTCACCGCCGGCGCTCGCGCAGCCGCACCCGCGCATCATGATCGGCGGCATCGGCGAGAAGAAGACGCTGCGGCTCGTCGCGCAATACGCCGACGCGTGCAACCTGTTCGCGTTCATTGGACGCGATGCGCTGCGCCACAAGCTCGACGTGCTGAAGCGCCACTGCGACGACGCGCGGCGCCCTTACGACGAGATCGAGAAGACCGTGCTCGGTACGGTGCGTCTAGACAAGCAGAGCCCGGCGGACGTCGTCGTGAAGTGTCGCGAGCTGGCGGCGCTCGGTATCCAGCACGTCATCTACAGCTTCCCGGATGTGCACGAGATCACGCCGCTGCAGATCTTCGCGAAGGAAGTGATCCCGGCCGTCGCCGAACTCTGAACGCTTCGGCGACGCGCCGGTTCACGCTGCGTCGCGATGCGGATCTCCCTCATTCCGGAAGGCGGAGAACCTGGCCGACCTTGATCCGGTCGGGGTTTCCGATGGTGTCCTTGTTGGCTTCGAAGATCTCATTCCACTTGTTGGCGTCGCCGTAGAGGTGCTTGGCGATCTTCGAGAGGTTGTCGCCCGCGGCCACCGTGTAGGTACGCGCTTCGGCAGGCTTCGGTGCTGCCGGCGAAGGCGCCGGCGACGAGGCGCCGCTCTGAACGTTCGAGAAGTCGGGCTTCGGTTTGCCGCCACTCGTGATGAATGCCAGCTCCGGTCGCGCGAACGGCGCCTCGTCGCCGCGCGCGAGCTGACCGCTCAAGTCTCGCAGTTGCGACCGCTCGGGCACCTGCCCGTTCGGCGTCAGCTTGTCGATCAATACGGGCAGCAGCTGCGCGAGGATCGCAGCGCCGGCCGCGCCGCCGAGTCCCGCGCGCTGCGGCGCCTGCTCGACCGGATGACCCTTCAGAATCTGCGAGAGAATGTCCGGGCCGATCGATTGGTTCGATCCGGTGCCGACCCAGGAACTGAACACGTCCGCCAGCCCGCCCTGCTGGAAGCGACGCGAAAGACCGTCGATCCCCGCGTCCTGGTCGTCTCCGCCGAGCGATTCGAGGACGCTGCGGACGAGCGCGCTCGTCTGATCGCTCGAAGTGGAACCGCCGCTGCGCAGAACCGCGCCTGTGATTTCTTCGAGTAGACCCATCTCGTGATTGCCTCCTGGTTGCCGCCCCCCTTGGGGTCTAGTCGGACCGGGGGGTGAGTGTCAATCAGGATCGCTGCGGTCCGCTATTTACCGGACTGATTCAGTCCTCTATTATTGGGCGGCCTCGAAACCCGCGAGGGACCCTCCCAGTGCTTCGCATGAGCCGCCTGACGGACTACGGCCTCGTTCTGCTGACGCACCTCGCGTCGGCGCCGGTCGATCAGGTCCACAACGCCCGCGAGCTTGCGGAGTCGGCGCACCTGCCGCTGCCGATGGTCTCGAAGATCCTGAAGGTGCTGACGCGCGAGGGCTTCCTGGTTTCGCAGCGCGGCGCGAAGGGCGGCTACTCGCTGGCGCGGCGACCGGAGGACGTGACGGTGGTGGCGGTGATCGACGCCCTCGAAGGCCCCATCGCGCTCACCGAGTGCGGCGCCGGTTCCTGCGAGCGGGAAGCCAACTGCGTGGTGCGCGCGCCGTGGCAGCGCATCAACCGCGTCGTGCGGCAGTCGCTCGAAGACGTGCGCCTCGCCGACCTGATCACACCCCCGCCCTTCCCTTCTCAATCGTCCCTGGAGTCGCAGAATGCCCAATGAATCCCTCGAGCAGCTCGCCAAGCGCGACTACGAGTTCGGCTTCACCACCGACATCGAGATGGACATCGTCGAGCCCGGTCTCAATGAGGACGTGATCCGCTTCATTTCGGCAAAGAAGGGTGAGCCGGAGTGGATGATCGATTGGCGCCTCGAAGCGTTCGCGCGCTGGCAGAAGATGGTCGAGCCGCACCACTGGGCGAAGGTCTCGTACCCGCCGATCGACTACCAGGCGATCCGCTACTACGCCGCGCCCAAGAAGCAGGTGAAGCTCGACAGCCTCGACGACCTCGACCCCGAGCTGCGTCGCACCTACGAGAAGCTGGGTATCTCGCTCGACGAGCAGAAGCGGCTCGCGGGCGTCGCGGTGGACGCCGTGTTCGACTCGGTGTCGGTCGCGACCACGTTCAAGAAGGAACTGCAGAAGCACGGCATCATCTTCTGCTCGTTCTCCGAGGCCGTGCACAAGTGCCCCGAACTGATCCGCCAGTACCTGGGCTCGGTCGTACCGGTGAACGACAACTTCTTCGCGGCGTTGAACTCCGCCGTCTTCACCGACGGCTCGTTCGTCTACATCCCGCCCGGCGTGCGCTGCCCGATGGAACTCTCGACGTACTTCCGCATCAACGCGTCCGAAACCGGGCAGTTCGAGCGCACACTGATCATCGCCGATCGCGGCGCCACCGTGAGCTACCTCGAAGGCTGCACCGCGCCGCAGCGCGACGAGAACCAGCTGCACGCCGCGGTCGTCGAACTGATCGCGCTCGAGGACGCGACGATCAAGTACTCGACCGTGCAGAACTGGTACCCGGGCGACGCCGACGGCAAGGGCGGCATCTACAACTTCGTCACCAAGCGCGGCAAGTGCGCCGGCAAGCGCTCGAAGATCTCGTGGACGCAGGTCGAGACCGGCTCGGCGATCACCTGGAAGTACCCGAGCTGCATCCTGCTCGGCGACGACTCGGTCGGCGAGTTCTATTCGGTCGCGTTGACCAGCAAGCGCCAGCAGGCCGACACCGGCACCAAGATGATCCACATCGGCAAGCGCACGAAGTCGACGATCATCTCGAAGGGCATCAGCGCCGCACACGGCCAGAACAGCTACCGCGGTCTGGTGCGCATCCAGAAGGGCGCCGACGGCGCGCGCAACTACTCGCAGTGCGACTCGCTGCTGATCGGCAGCGAGTGCGGCGCCCACACATTCCCGTACCTAGAAGTCGCGAACCCTACCGCGAAGGTGGAGCACGAAGCCACCACTTCGAAGATCGGCGAGGACCAGCTCTTCTACTGCCGCCAGCGCGGCCTCTCGGAAGAGGACGCCGTCAACATGATCGTGAATGGCTTCTGCAAACAAGTGTTGAAGCAACTGCCGATGGAGTTCGCCGTGGAAGCGCAGAAGCTGCTCGGCGTGAGTCTCGAAGGAGCTGTCGGATGACGACACCGATGTTGGAAATCAAAGACCTCCACGCTACCGCCGGCGAGACTTTGATCCTCAAGGGGATCGACCTGGTGATCCAACCGGGCGAAGTGCACGCGGTGATGGGACCGAACGGTTCGGGCAAGAGCACGCTCGCGAACGTGCTGGCCGGCAAGCCCGGCTACGAGATCGTCTCGGGCAGCGTGCGCTTCGAAGGTCGCGACCTCGCCGGGCTCGCGCCCGAGCAGCGCGCGCGCGAGGGCATCTTCCTCGCGTTCCAGTATCCGGTCGAGATCCCGGGCGTCTCGAACATGTACTTCCTGAAGCAGGCGGTGAACGCGGTGCGCGCTCACCGCGGCATCGAAGAACTCGACGCGATGGAGTTCCTGCAGCTCGCGCGCGAGAAGATGAAGCTCGTCGAGATGAGCGACGCGCTGATGAGTCGCTCGCTGAACGAGGGTTTCTCCGGCGGCGAGAAGAAGCGCAACGAGATCCTGCAGATGGCGCTGCTCGATCCGAAGCTCGCGGTGCTCGACGAAACCGACTCGGGTCTCGACATCGATGCGTTGCGCGTCATCGCCGACGGCGTGAACGCGCTGCGCGGACCTACCCGCTCGATGCTGGTGATCACGCACTACCAGCGACTGCTCGACCACATCGTGCCCGACTTCGTCCACGTGCTTTCGGGCGGCCGGATCGTGAAGAGTGGCGACAAGGGGCTGGCGCTCGAACTCGAGCAGAAGGGTTATGGCTGGCTCCAGCAAGCCGGCGAAGCCGGCGCGCAGCGAGCCGAAGGCGAGCGAAGTTCCATCCGGGCGGAGACCGCGACCGGATGAGCGACGCCCACCCCGAGCGCCACTGGAGTGAGTCGTTCGGCGCAGCCGCGGCTTCGCGCGCCGGTGAGCCGGCTTGGCTCGAAGCCGCGCGCAAGTCGGCGATCGCGCGCTTCGTCGAGTTGGGATTCCCGACGCGCAGCCACGAAGAGTGGAAGTACACGAACCCTGCGCCGATCGCGAAAATCGCATGGACGCCTGCTGCCGCGGCTTCCCTTTCGCGCGCTGCGCTGGGCGCGCTCGGCCTGCCGCTCGCCGAAGGTCCGCATCTGGTGTTCGTGAACGGTCGCCTCGCGGCGGAGCTGTCATCGGTCGCCGGCCTCGATCCCGTCGTGACACTCGCGAGCCACGCGCAGCTGCTCACGACCAATCCTGCCGCACTCGAACCCCACCTCGAACGCACGGAACCCTTCGACGATCGCGCCTTCGCCGCGCTGGCGCGTGCCTTCACGACCGACGGCGCTTTCGTCCGGATCCCGCGCGATCACGACCTCGAGCGCCCGATCTGGCTGGTGTTCCTGTCCGCGCCCGGCGCAGCGCCTTCCGCGTCGCATCCACGTTTCACCGTCGTTGCGGAGGCATCGAGCCGCGCGACGATCTACGAAGTACACGCGACGATCGGTGCGGGTTCCCACCTCTGCAATCCACTGACCGAGATCCGCGTCGGCGAGAACGCGCAGGTCGATCACGTGAAACTGCAACTCGAAGGCGACGGCGCGATCCACCTCGGCCACGGCGCCGTTCACGTCGGTCGCAACGCCCGCGTCTCGAGCACGCTCATCAGCCTGGGCGCGAGCACCGCGCGGCACGACATCGTCGCGTTGCTCGACGGGCCCGGCGCCGAGTGCGTGCTCGACGGGCTCTACGTGACGCGCGACGGCCAACACGTCGATTGCCGCACGACGGTCGATCATCGCCAGCCGCACGGTTCGAGCCGCGAGCTGTTCAAGGGTGTGTTGTCGGGCAAGTCGCGCGGGATCTTCAACGGCCGCGTGATCGTGCGGCAGGGTGCGCAGAAGACCGACGCGCAGCAGAGGAACGAGAATCTGCTGCTCGGCGTCGGCGCCGAAGTGGATTCGCAGCCGCAACTCGAGATCGAGGCCGACGACGTCAAGTGCAGCCACGGCTCGACGATCGGCCAGCTCGAGGAAGACGCGCTCTTCTACCTGCGCTCGCGCGGCATCGGTGAGGCGGAAGCGGCGGCGATGCTGACGCGCGGCTTCGCAGCGCAGATCACCGAACGCGTCGCGAGCGCGGCGCTGCGCGAGCGCATCGAGACGCTGGTGCTCGCGCGCCTCTTCGAAGCGGAGCCGCGCAGATGAGCAAAGCCCATCCGGCCCGATCCGCGCTGAGCGCCGAGCGCCTCACCGATCTCGAGGTGGCGCACCTGCGCGCCGACTTCCCGATCCTAGACCAGAAGGTGCACGGCAAGCCGCTCGTCTACCTCGACAACGCCAATAGCACCCAGAAGCCGCGCGCGGTGATCGATGCGGAAAGCCACTTCTACGCCACCGACTACGCCGGCGTGCACCGCGCCGTCTACGACCTGGCCGAGCGCGCGACGCGCGCCTACGAGAATGGTCGCAACGCGGTGCGCCGGCTACTGAACGCCGGCGACGCACACGAAGTGATCTTGCTGCGCGGCACGACCGAAGCGATCAACCTGGTCGCCTCGAGTTTTTCCCGCCTGCGCGTCGGAGCCGGCGACGAGATCCTGATCACCGCGATGGAGCACCACTCGAACCTGGTGCCGTGGCAGATGGCGTGCGAAACGCACAGCGCGCAACTCGTCGTCGCGCCGATCGACGATCGCGGCGAAGTGATTCTCGATGAACTCGAAAGCCGCATCGGCCCGCGCACGCGGCTCGTCGCGATCGCCCACGTCTCGAACGCGCTCGGCACCGTGAATCCAGTGCGCGAGATCGTCGAGATGGCGCACGCCCAGCATGTGCCGGTGTTGGTCGACGGTGCGCAAGGCGCACCGCACATGCCTGTCGACGTGCAGGCGCTCGGCTGTGACTTCTACGCGTTCTCCGGTCACAAGCTCTACGGGCCGTCCGGCATCGGCGCGCTGTGGGGTCGTCGCGAATTTCTCGAGGCGATGCCGCCCTGGCAGGGCGGCGGCGCGATGATCGAGAATGTCACGTTCGAGAAGACCACCTACGCCGGAATCCCCGCCCGCTTCGAAGCCGGCACACCGAACATCGCGGGCGTCGTCGGCCTCGCGGCGGCGATCGATTACGTGCAGGCGATCGGCCTGGAGCGAATCGCCGCCCACGAGCAGCACCTGCTCGCGTACGCCACCGAGGTGGTCGGCGAGATCCCCGGTCTGCGGATCATCGGCACCGCGAGCGATAAGGCCGGCGTACTCTCGTTCGTAGTCGACGGCGTGCACGCGCACGACATCGCGACGATCCTCGATCGCGAAGGCGTCGCGGTCCGCGCCGGTCACCACTGCGCGCAACCGGTGATGCAGCGCTTCGGCGTCGCCGCCACCGCGCGCGCGTCGTTCGGCGTCTACAACACGCGCGAAGAGATCGACGTGCTGGCGAGCGGGCTGCGTACCGTGGTCGAGGTATTCGGCTGATGTCGTCCGATCTGCGCGAGCTCTATCAAACCGTGATCCTCGATCACTACAAGAAGCCGCGGAACTTCGGACCGCTCGAAGGCGCCACCTGTGTCGCGGAGGGACACAACCCGCTCTGCGGCGATCACATCAAGGTCTATGCGCGCGTTGCCGGCGACACCGTCGAGGCCGCCGGCTTCGAGGGTGCGGGTTGCGCGATCTCGACCGCCTCCGCATCGCTGATGACGCAGATCGCGAAGGGCAAGACACGCGCGGAGATCGATGCAATCGCCACGCGCTTCCACGATCTCGTGACGGGTGGTGCGCAAGCCGATCCCGACGATCTCGCGGCGCTCGGCAAACTCGAAGTGCTGGCGGGCGTGCGCGAATTCCCGGCGCGGGTCAAGTGCGCAACGTTGGTCTGGCACGCGCTGCGCGCGGCGCTCGAGGGACGCGGCGAACCGGTCAGCACCGAAACCGACGAGTGAGGGATGCACCGTGAGCGACGAAGTTCGGGCCAGGGAAGAGATCGAGAAGGACGTCGTCGAGGCGCTGAAGTCCGTCTACGACCCCGAGATCCCCGTCAACATCTACGAGCTGGGCCTGATCTACAACGTCGACGTGCGCGACGACCGCAGCGTCGAAGTGCGAATGACGCTCACCTCGCCGATGTGTCCGGTCGCGGGCTCGCTGCCGCCGGAAGTGGAAGCGAAGGTCGCGCAGGTCAAGGACGTCACGGCCTCGACCGTCGATCTCGTCTGGGAACCGCCCTGGGAACCGAGTATGATGTCGGAGGCGGCGAAGCTCGAACTCGGGATGATGTGACAGCGCTGCACCTGCACGGGAGTTCATGCTGATGGCGGACAACGTTCTCGAGGCTCGCCGCGTAGCGCTGGAGGAAGCCTTCTTCAGCAAGGAAAACGAGCGGCTGCGCGAACGGATGAAGGCCGAGCGCGAACGCGAGGCGGCGCGCAAGGCACTCGGGAGCGAGCTCGGCCTGCGCGACGAAGCGCTGCTCGACCGCTTGCTCGAACTCGGCATTCGCATCGACACCGTCGAGGCGCTCGCGCTCGCACCGCTCGCGCTGGTGGCATGGGCAGACGGGAAGATGGAGCCACGCGAGCACGACGCGGTGATGAAGGGCGCCGAAGGCAGCGGGATCGCGCCGGGTTCTCCCGGCTACGCGCTGCTCGAGACCTGGACGAAGCGGCAACCGCCGGCAGAGCTGATGGAGGCGTGGCGCGCGTACATCGCGGCGTTGCTCGGCGAGCTGTCGACAGAGCAGCGCCGGGAACTCGAGGAATGCATCCTCGGCCGCGCTCGCGCCGTCGCGCAGGCGACGGGCGGCTTGCTCGGCATCGCGAGCGTCTCGCGCGAGGAAGTAGCCGTGCTGACGGAGCTGGCGAATGCTTTTCGAAGCTGATCGAACCCATCGTCTTTTCAAATTCGAGATCCGCGATTTATCTATTGGACCGCGGAGTGCAGGTTTCGATACAATGTGATGATGGAAATCGAGTCTGTCGGGACACCCGCCCTCTGGCTCGGATTCACCGGATTCGTGATCGCGCTGCTCGCGCTCGATCTCGGCGTCTTCCACCGCAACGCGCACGAAGTGTCGGTGAAGGAGGCGTCGGTCTGGAGCGCGATCTGGATCGGACTCGCGCTCGCCTTCAACGCGCTGGTCGTCCACTGGTTCGGCCCCGAACGCGGCCTCGAGTTCCTGACCGGCTATCTGATCGAGAAGGCGCTCGCGGTCGACAACATCTTCGTGATCTACGCGATCTTCGCGTACTTCGCGGTACCCGCCGCCTACCAGCACCGCGTGCTCTTCTGGGGAATCCTCGGCGCACTCGTGATGCGCGCTGGCTTCATCTTCGCCGGCGCCGCGCTGATCCAGCAATTCCATTGGGTGATGTACATCTTCGGCGCGATCCTCATCTTCACCGCGGTGAAGCTCTTCCTGCTGAAGGACGAGGGTCTCGAACCGGAGAAGAACCCCGTCTACCGCTTGATGAAGCGCATGATCCGGTCGGTTCCCGACTATGACGGCAGCCGCTTCACGACGATCCGCCACGGCAAGCGCTACGCCACGCCGCTGCTGATGGTGCTCGTGCTGATCGAGTGGACTGACCTCGTGTTCGCGGTCGACTCGATCCCGGCGATCTTCGCCGTCACCAGGGATCCCTTCATCGTCTACACCTCGAACATCTTCGCGATCCTGGGTCTGCGCTCGCTCTTCTTCGTGCTGGCCGGCGTGATCGGGAAATTCCATCTGCTGAAGCCGGCGCTGGCCGGCGTGCTCGCCTTCGTCGGGACCAAGATGCTGATCGTCGACTTCTACAAGGTGCCGATCACCGCATCGCTCGGCGTGATCGCGATGCTGATCGCGATCGGCATCGCGGGTTCGCTGCTGTTCCCGAAAGCGGCTCAGCCCGTTGCCGGCGAGCTGAAGGACGCGAGCACGCGCGCGTAGATCTCCGCATCGCGCGCCGAGAAGCAGCAGAACGTGACGACGCGCGGCGCCTCGTGCGCGACCAGGAAGGCCGCCACCGAGCGCACCGCGACCACCGTCGCCGCTTCGATCGGGTAGCCGTAGACGCCGGTGCTGATCGCCGGAAACGCGATCGTCTCGATCGCGTTCTGCTTCGCGAGCCGCATCGACTCGCTGTAGCAAGCACCGAGCAGGTGCGACTCTCCGGCCGTTCCGCCGCTCCACACGGGTCCCACCGTGTGGATCACGTAGCGCGCCGCCAGGTCGTAACCGCCGCTGATGCGCGCCTCACCGGTCGGGCAGCCGCCGATCTCGCGGCATTCCTCAAGCAGCTTTGGACCCGCCGCGCGGTGGATCGCACCATCCACACCGCCGCCCCCGAGCAGCGACTCGTTCGCCGCGTTCACGATCGCATCGACCGCGAGCGTGGTGATGTCTGCCGTCACGACCGCGATCCGCTCGATGACTCCGCTCACCCCGCGACGCTAGGCAACCCGCGAATCCGGTGCCGGGCGTCAGGTTATTTTCTGTCAGGTTGTTGCGCGGAATCGTCGGAAGCAGGCATTTCAGGAAGGGTCCGGGCTAGGCTCGGCGGCGATGGTCGCAACCCACGCATTTGCCGGGCGCGTGCTCGTGACCGGCGCCAACGGGAGTCTCGGGCGTGCGCTGATCCAGCATCTGCACGCATCGGGCGCGAAGGTGCGTGCGCTGGTGCGATCGGAGCGAGCCGCCGCGACGCTGCGATCGCTCGCATCGCCGCCCGAGCTGGCGATCGTCGATTGGTCGGACGCGCCCGGCCTCGCGCGCGCCGCCGAGGGATGCGACGCCGCGGTGCACCTGGTCGGCGTGCTGAAGGAAACGCCGACGCAGCGCTACGCCGATGCACATGAAGGCACCGCGCGCGCGCTCGCGACCGCCGCAACGCACGGCTCGCTGCGCCGCATCGTATACCTGAGCATCGTCGGCGCCGATCTGAACTCCGGGAACGCCTGCCTCGCCTCGAAGGCGCGCGCCGAAGCGATCCTGCTCAAAGCGCCGCTCGCCACCACCGTATTGCGTCTGCCGATGGTGCTCGGCGGCGACGACCCGGCGACCTGGGCGCTGCGCGCGCGGGCGCACAAGAGCGTGGTTCCACTGGTGCGCGGTGGCGCGTCGCTCGAACAGCCGATCGACGCGCGCGACGTGGTCGCCTGTATCGCCGCCGCGCTCGAGCGACCGCTTCTCGCCGGCCGCGTGCTCGACGTCGCGGGACCCGAGTCGCTCACGCGTCGCGAACTCGTCCGGCGCGCCGCATTGCTGCTCGGCAACACGCCGCGCTTCGTCTCGATCCCACTCCCGCTGGTCCGCAGCTTCGCGGCGCTGGCGGAGCGCATCACCACGAGTCCGCCGATCACGACGGCGATGCTCGACGTGCTCGAACACGACGACCGCGTCGATCCGAAAGCCGCCTGCGACGCGCTCGGCATCACGCTCACACCGCTCGACGACACGCTGCGGCGCGTCGTTGCGAGCGGCGGCGGCAACGCCGAAGGAGACTCGGCTTGAGTGACGCGCCCGCTGCCAACGCGCCTCGACCCCAGTCGTCGCCGATCGCGAAGCTGCTGCCGTGGATCATCACGCTGGCGTGCTTCGCGTTCCTCTACACGCGCATCGACGGCGCCGCGCGGCGGCAGGGATCCTCGCTGCTGCCCTACCTCGCGCAGGTCTTCGAGAAGGTCGATTGGTGGAGCTGGCTCGCGCTGATGATTCCGTACTCGCTGCTGTTCTTCCTGGTCGACTCGCTGGTGGTCTGGCGCGTCGTGAACTGGTTCAACACGCGCGTTCCGTACCGCGACATCCTGCCGGTGCGCGCGAGCACCTACATCCTGTCGATCCTGAACGAGCAGGTCGGCAAGGGTGTGATGGCGTACTACCTGAACCGACGCGACGGCGTGCCGGGCTGGCAGGTCGGCTCGAGCATGCTCTTCGTGATGTTCTGCGAGTTCTACTACCTGCTCAGCTGGGCGTGCGTGGGTGCGATGCTGCGCTGGGACCGCGTTCCCGACGCGTTCCGCGTGCTGCCATGGGTGGCGCTCGTCGCGCTCGCGGTCTTTGTGGTCTGGGTGCTGTATTTCCGCGGTGTACTCGCGCCGGGATCGAAGCTGCGCGAACGCGACATGCTGCGTTCGTTCCGGCTCGCGAAGCCATGGCAATACGCCGGTGTCATCGCGCTGCGATCGCCGGCGCTGCTCACCGCCGCGTTCGTCTACTCGCGCGCGCTCGGGCTCTTCGGGATCGAGTCGAGTTTCGTCGAGATGCTCGGCGTGTTGCCGCTGATCTTCTTTGGCGCCGCGACACCGGGTCCGATGCGCGCGGTCGCGATCACGATGTGGGTGGCGCTGTTCCCCGATCATCCCGCCGAGATGGCGGCGTTCGGACTCGTGATGCACAACTTCTTCATCTTCTTCAACGCAGCAATCGGGCTGGTCTTCCTGCGCCGCGCAAACCGTGAGTTGTTCGCTCAGGCTCGAGTCTGACGCGCCAGCGCGAGCGCGCGATCCAGCATCGAGATCCCCGTCGAGACGACCAGCGCGGCGGCGAGCCACCAGACGAGTGTCGCGCCCGGCCACGACCAACCGAGTGTGTCGCGCACGATCGGCACCGCGACCGCGACGAAGTACGCGATGCCGTTCCAGCGACCGAGCCGACTCGCGCGCAGCGGACGGCCCGCGAGACTCTTCGAATCGAACACGTACTGCGCGAACGCCGCCGCGACGAGCGCCGGCAGCGCCCACGGCACGACGCCGGCGGCGGCATGCGCGCAAAGCCCGAGCACGCAGAACGTCGCGTCGATCGCGTGGTCGAGCAGGCCGCCGAGCGGCGACGACTCACCGTAGCGGCGCGCCACGGCGCCATCGGCGAAGTCGGTCGCGACGGCGATCGCGAAGAGTGCGGTCGCGACCTCGGCGCGCCCCGCGAAGATTGCGGCGGCCAGCAGCGGCGCGAGGACGAGGCGCAGCAGCGAAAGCGCGTTCGCACGCGTGCACCAGCGACTCGCCACGACTGCGCTTTGCCCCTGCGACGTCACGATCGGCCACGATACCATCGGCGCGCCCTGGGAGGTGAGATGCGATGCGAGTGCTGGTGACGGGCGGCGCGGGCTACATCGGCTCCGTGGTTGCCGAGGAACTGCTGTGCGGCGGCCACGAAGTGGTCGTCTTCGACAACCTCGCCAAGGGACATCGCGACGCGGTGCCGCCCGGCGCGACCTTCGTGCACGGCGACCTCGGCGACGGCCAGCTGCTGCGCGAGACGCTGCGCAGCAGCCGCGCCGAAGCGGTCGTGCACATGGCGGCCGATTCGCTGGTCGGCGAGTCGATCGTGAATCCCGCCAAGTACTACGCGAACAACGTCGGCAACGGGCTCGGACTGCTCGACGCGATGCGCGAGTTGGAGATCCATCGGCTGGTGTTCTCTTCGACGGTCGCCATCCACGGCGAGCCCCGCAAAGTGCCGATCGAAGAGTCGGAGCCGACCGACCCGATCAATCCGTACGGCGAGACCAAGCTCGCTTTCGAACGCGCGCTGCGCTGGTACGACCAGGCGTATGGATTGCACTCGGTGAGCCTGCGCTATTTCAACGCGGCCGGCGCCAGCGAGCGTGCGGGCGAGCGACACGATCCGGAGACGCACCTGATTCCGCTGGTGTTGCAGGTCGCGGCCGGAACGCGCCCGGAGATCAGCATCTTCGGCGACGACTACGACACCCGCGACGGCACCTGCATCCGCGACTACATCCACGTCATCGACCTGGCGCGCGCCCACGTGCTCGCGATCGAAGCCTGCGACGCCGGCAGCCGTGCCTACAACCTAGGCTGTGGCGGCGAAGGCACGACGGTGCTGGAGGTGATCGCCGCGGCCCGCGCCGTGACGGGTCACGCGATCCCGGTGCGCATCGATGCGCGGCGGCCAGGAGATCCGGCCCGTCTCGTCGCCAGCTCCGCGCGCATCGAGCGCGAACTCGGCTGGCGGCCCGCGCTCGCGGACATCCGCGGCATCGTCGAATCGGCTTGGCGATTCGCCGCAAGCCGACGCTAGTCTCGATCTGGGCTCTGTCGGGAGCGGTGATGCGCTGGATCGGATGCTTTGCGGTGCTGGGCCTCTGGTTAGCGACGGCGGGCTGTTCGCCGAGCGGGCCGAAGCTCTCCGAAGCGGCGGAGCGCGGAAAGACGGTCTACTTCACGGTGTGCATCGCCTGCCACAATGCGAAGCCGACGCTGGACGCGCTCGGTCCGCCGATCGCCGGCGCATCGCGTGAACTGCTCGAAGCACGCGTCGTGCACGCCGCCTATCCGCCCGGCTACCAGCCGA
>CAYGWM010000001.1:103970-111413 GCA_964353555.1 uncultured Spirochaetales bacterium | reverse complement strand
GAACTGCTCGAAGCACGCGTCGTGCACGCCGCCTATCCGCCCGGCTACCAGCCGAAGCGCAAGTCGCAGGCGATGCCGGCGATGCCGCACCTCGCCGGCAGCATCGACGACCTCGCGGCCTATCTCGCGGAGTGCTGCCCGGCGGCGAAGTGAAACCGCGCGGTCGCGATCAGTTGACGACCGCCCCGAGCACGTAGAGCAACAGCGTGAGACCGACGCCGGCGTGGATCGTGCCCTTCACGGTCGACAGGAACTTCTGTCGCGCCTGACCGCTGCCGACCAGCGCGTTGCACTCCAACGCGATGATGATCGCGAGCGCGAGGATCCAGTACAGGAAATCGTTCTCGCCGTTGTGGATCGAGTTCAGGTGACTCGCTGCGCCCATGAAGAACAGCATCGGGATCGAGAACAACACGTTCGTGCGCGATGCGAGCCCCGCGCGCGCGCCGCGTGCCGCCGCCTCGGGAAGCGCGGTGCCGCCGCCCGCCACCTGCTCGGCCGACTTGATCACGACCTGCTGCGCCGGCCAGATCACGAACCACACGTTCGCCCACATGAAGGTGCCGAGAACGCCGCCGGTGAGGATCTTCGTCATGTACGGCTGACCCATGCCGATGCCCTGGTGCATTTTCCAGAGCACCATCGCCCAGCCCGTCAGGAACGTGAACATCGCGCCCCAGCGGAACCACCAAAGTGCGTTGGGAACCAGGCCGCGGATCATCGGACTGCGGGCGCTGCCGCCGAGTTCGGTCCCGAAGAATGGAGTCTGGATGAAGTTGAAGTAGTAGAGGAGGCCAATCCACGTGATGCCGGCCATGAAGTGGAACCAGCGCAGCAGGAACTGCCAACCCTCGGCTGTCGTGATGATGTCCATCGATCTCCTCCTTCGTCCCGGTCGCTTGGTGCGATGCTCCGCACGGCGCGCGCCATTCTAACCGGACGCCCCGCCTTTGGGAGCATGATTCGCAGCGAGCGCCGCAGCCCGGCGCGCGATGCCATTCCAGCCTAGACGGTCGAAGAGTTGCTGCGATCGCTCGGGGTCCGGACCGCGCCAGAGCAGCGCGTTCGAGCCGAGCGCCATCCCTGGCACGTCGCGACGCACGGTTGCGAGCCCGCGAATCCGCAACGCCGACTCGCGCGATGCGACGAAGCGCTCCGCGAGCGACGCGGCGCCTCGCACGCCTGCGTCGTGCCATGCGCGCGCTTCGCCAGGCACGTCCTCGATCCGGCCGAACTTAGTGAGCAACTGGGCTGCGGTCTTGGGGCCGATTCCCGGCACACCGGGAAGGTTGTCTACTGCGTCGCCCACCAGCGCCAGGTAATCCGGGATCTGCGCGGGTGCCACGCCGAAGCGCACCCGCACGCCGTCGGCATCGAAGCTGCGATCGCGGGCGAAATCACAGAGCACCGCGCGGCCGTCTTCGCGCACCAGCTGCGCGAGATCCTTGTCGGCGCTGACCACCATCACGCGATCGCCGCCGGCGAGCACGCTGTCGGCGACGGTCGCGATCACGTCGTCCGCCTCGAAGTCGGGCACCGCGAGCGCCGGAACGCCGAGCGCCTCGGCCACTTCGACACAGAGCGCGAACTGCGGCTCGAGATCCGCCGGCGCTTCGGTGCGACCCGCCTTGTAGCCAGGCTCCTGCGCGTTGCGGAAGCTGGTCATCGCCGCGTCGAACGCACAGGCGAAGTGGCTCGGCTGCCACAGCGCAAACATCCTGAGCAGCGTCGACGCGAAACCAAAGGCCGCATGGCACGGCGTTCCATCCGGCGCCTGCATCGCCGGCAACGCGTGATAGGCCCGGAAGATGTAGACGTGCCCGTCGACGAGATGGACGAGATGGGCTCTGGCGCTCAGAACAGCAACTTGGCGATGGTATCGAGCTGGACGAACGAGGTGCCCTCGTAGATCTTCCCGATCTTGGCGTCGCGCAGATACTTCTCGGCTGGGCATTCCTTGGTGAAGCCGACGCCGCCATAGAGTTCGAGACACTCGGAAGCGACGCGCTCGGCGACCTCGCTGGCGAACCACTTGGCCATCGCGGCTTCGCGCAGGAACGGCTGGCCGGCGTCGTGCAAACGCGCCGCGTTGTAGGTGAGCAGCCGCGCGGCTTCGATGTCGGTCGCGCAGCGCGCGAGCCGATGTCGCACCGCCTGGAACTCGACGATCTTCTTGCCAAACTGCTCGCGCTGCTGCACGTACGCAAAGGCGCCCTCGAAGGCGCCCGCTGCGAGCCCGACCATCTGCGCGGCGATCCCGATGCGACCTTCATTGAGCGTCTCGATCGCGACCTTGTAACCCTTGCCGACGGCACCGAGCACGTTTGCGGGCGGCACTACGACACCGTCGAAGACCAGCTCGCAGGTACTCGACGCACGGATGCCGAGCTTGTCTTCCTTGCGCGGGACCGAGAAGCCAGCCGTGCCGCGCTCGATGACGAAGCAGGTGATGCCCTTGTAGCCGGCGCTCGCATCGACGGTCGCGAACACCAGGAACAGCTCGGCCTCGCCGCCGTTCGTGATCCACAGCTTGCGGCCGGTCACCGCGAAGTCCTTGCCGCGCGGCTCGGCGCGACAAGCGAGGGAGAACGCGTCGGACCCCGATCCCGCCTCGGACAGTGCATAGGCGCCGACGCTGCCGCTGGCGAGCTTCGCGAGCAGTCGCTGCTGTTGCTCGGCGCTGCCGAACTTCTTCACCGCGTTGATGACGAGCGTATTCTGCACGTCGCACACCACCGCCACCGCAGCATCGACGCGCGCCAACTCCTCGATCGCGAGGATGCTCATGAAGAACGTGGCGCCCGAGCCGCCGAGCGGCTCCGGCACTTCGATGCCCATCAGCCCCAGTTCGTAGAGCCAGCCGATGATGTCGGGGTGCAGCTCGCCTTTGCGATCCATCTCGGCGGCGAGCGGCCGCAGCCGCGCATCGGCAAACGCGCGCACCGTCGTGCGAAACTGAAGCTCTTCCTCGGTCAGAATCGTCAGCGCGGGCCGTTCCATCGTCAGCGCCGCTCTTCGAGCACGGCTTCCGCCACGGTTTCAGCAGCGCGGTCGAGCGGCAGCTCGCGCTTGGTGCCGTCGCGGCGGCGCACGAACTCGACCTTCTTCTCGGCCAGCCCGCGCGGCCCGATCGTGACTCGATACGGAATCCCGACCAGCTCGGCGTCCTTGAACTTGACGCCCGGCCGCTCGTCGCGCGTGTCGATGATCACGTCGATGCCCTGCGCGCGCAGCGCTTCGTAGATGCGCTCGCCGGCCTCCTGCGTCTCCACGTCGTTCGGATTCAGCACCGTGATCACCACTTCGAACGGCGCCACCGTGACGGGCCAGACGATGCCGCTCGCGTCGTGACACGCTTCGACGATCGACGCCATCACGCGCCCGACGCCGATTCCGTACGAGCCCATCACGATCGGCACGGAAGCGCCCGCCTCGTCCTGCACGACGGCGCCGAGCTTCTCGCTGTACTTCGTACCGAGCTTGAAGATGTGGCCGACCTCGATGGTCTTCGCGACGCCGAGCGCGCCGCCGCACATCGGGCACGGCTCGCCCGCCGTCACTTCGCGCAGCTCGAGCCACGCATCGACGCGGATGTCGCGCTCGACATCGACGCCGCGCAGATGGAACTCGTCGCGGTTGGCGCCGGTGGTCATGTCGCGTCGGCCCCGCAACGCAGCGTCCGCGACGATGCGCACACCGGCAACGCCGACCGAGCCGAGGCTTCCCGCCGACGCGCCGAGCGCCGCGCGGATCTCGTCGGCGGTCGCTGCGCGCACCGCGACGGCGCCGACACCGTCAGCGAGCTTCTGCTCTGATAGCTTGTGATCTCCGCGCAACAATACGAGCGTGGTGGTGCCGTCCGCCGAGTAGACGAGCGTCTTGATCTGGCGCTCGGCCGCGGCTCCGCCCGCGAAGTTCACGAGGTCTTCGATGCTGCGCACACCCGGCGTCGCGAACGGCTCGGGAGCGGCCAGACCGGCGCCGTCTTGCTGCGTGTCGAGCCGCGCGGTCGCCTTCTCCAGATTCGCCGCGTAGCCGCACGCGCTGCACGAAGCGACCCAGTCCTCGCCCGCGTCGCTCGCCACCATGAACTCGATCGACTCGCTGCCACCCATCGCGCCCGATGACGCTTCGACCGCGAGCGGTGCGAGTCCGCAGCGCTCGAAGATGCGGCGGTACGCGTCGAAGTGGAGCTTGAAAGCGTGATCGAGACCGCGCTGATCGAGATCGAGCGAGTACGAGTCCTTCATCACGAACTCGCGCACGCGGAGCAGGCCCGACTTGGGGCGCGGCTCGTCTCGAAACTTCGTCTGGATCTGGTACCAGATCTGCGGCAACGCGCGGTGCGAGCGAAGTTCGGTGGCAATCGACGTGAAGACTTCTTCGTGCGTCATGCCGAGACAGAGTTCGGCGCCGCGGCGATCCTTCAGCCGGAACATCTCGTCGCCCATCGCGGACCAGCGGCCCGAGCGCTGCCAGAGCTCTGCCGGGTGCATCGCCGGCAGCCGGAACTCCTGCGCGCCGATGCGATCCATCTCTTCGCGGATCAGCGCCTCGATCTTGCGGCACACGCGCCAGCCGAGCGGAAGGATCGAGTAGATGCCGGCCGAGAGCTGGCGGATCAACCCGGCACGCACGAGCAGCTTGTGGCTGATGGCCTCGGCGTCGGCGGGGTCGTCGCGCAGCGTCGGAATGAATGTGTTGGACCATCGCACGCGGGCGTCCTCCTCGCGGGGTTGCGGAAGCTAACGAATTGGTTTGCGGGGCGGGTTGCCGGGCGCTTCTAGGGGATCGCGATCAGGACACCGGCGTGGGCCAGCACTTCGAGCGAACCGGCCAGCGGGGCGATCTCGAAGGATCCGAAGAGCCCGGCGATGGGAGCGGGTGCGAGTGCGGTCGCGACGAGCGCGACTTCGAGGCCGGGATGCTGGAACAGCGCGCGACCACGCGCGGATGAACTCAGATAGAGACCGGCGCTCGCGGATCCGCCGACGCCGGCGAGCATCCGCGACAGGTCTTCGCGGGCGAGATCCGCGTCGCGCAGCGCGAAGCGCAACACCGCGCCGGCGCGCAGCGACTCGGGCAGCGCGAAGGCGCGTCGTGCCGGCGCGAAGCCAGCGATGCGACGCGCGACCCAGGCGTCTCCCGCGTCGCCGCGGTGGCGCGCGCGGCGCGGAATCGCAACGAGCAATCGCTCGGCGGCATGACGCAGATCGGCCGCCAGCGGCTCGCGCGCGATCTCGCGGTAGACATCGAGGGCGGGCTTGCCATCCAGCTCGAGGATCCAGTTGCCCTCGACGCGCGTCGCGGTGAAGGGATCGGTGATCGGGCGACAGCCCTGGCTCACGGCCACGCGAGCCGGCGCGCGAAGCGACACGACCAAACCGCATGCCCCACCGCGGACCGCGCGGTCCGCGCTTGCGAGCAGCGAGCGGCCACCGGCATCGAGCGCGGCGCCGGCCCCTACTACCGTCGCCGGTCGCAGGTCCGCGAGGGCGCCGGAGAGGCGCGTCGCATCGAGAGCGAGCGGATCGGCCAACACGACAACCAGATCGTTCTCGGTGGTCGAACGACCGAGCACGGCTTCGATTTCAGGGCCGATCGCCTCTTCGACCCCGCTTGCGCCGGCCACGCGAAACGCCGCGGCCTCGAGGCCGCACAGAGCCAACACCGCGACGGCCGGGCCCGCCTCGTCCTCGCAGTCGCCCGTTGCGATCGCGTGGCCGAGCACCGCTGCCACCGTCCGGGTTCCGAGCGCTTCGCAGGCGGCAGCGCTGGCCCGCTCGATGTCGAGGTCGCGGCCGACCGCGAAGAGCAGCGCGGCATCCGCGCGCGCCGCCCCGGCCGAACGGATCGCGGCCTCCGCGGCGCGAGAGGCCGCGATAGCCGAATCGGGATCGGATCGGATGGCCGAGCCGGCGTGGCGCATGGGCCGCGGAGCATAGTCGCTGCCGATGCCTCAGGGACCCGCTTCCCTCGCCCGGGTGCCTGGGTTAGGATGCGTTGGCCGCGTGTTCGAATCCCTCCTCGCGCGGTTTTGCCCTCTCGGTTCCAAAATCGACCCCCAGGAAGCCAGGATTGCCATTGGCTGACTACGAGCGCATCGAGCGCGAGAGCGATCTTCGGGCGCTTTCGCGTGACCTTCTCCGGGAGACCGTGATCGCGGTCGATACCGAAGCCGACAGTTTCTATCACTACTACGACAAGACCTGTCTGGTGCAGATCGGCACGAGTCAGGGCATCTACCTGATCGATCCGCTGGCACTGGGCGGTCCGGCTGAGCTGGCGCCGCTCGCGCCGGTCTTCGCGTCGAAGAAGATCCGCAAGATCTTCCACGCAGCCGAGTACGACCTCTACGTACTGAAGCGCGACTGCTCGTTCGAATTCGAGAATCTCTTCGACACGATGGTGTCGGCGCAGTTGCTCGGGTATCCGGCCGTCGGACTCGCGGCGCTCGCCCAGCGTCATTTCGACGTGTCGCTTCCGAAGGACGAGCAGCGCTCCGACTGGTCGGCGCGACCGCTTCGCGAAAACCAGCTCGTATACGCCGCCGCCGACGTAACCTACCTCGTGCGCATGGCGGACTTGCTCGAGGCAAAGCTCCGGGAGCTCGGCCGCCTCGAGTGGGCCGAGCAGGAATTCGAGGCTCTGATGCGGCGCACGTGGCCGGTGCGCGAATTCGACGATGCCGGCTATCTGCGCATCAAGGGCGCCAAGGCGCTCGACGCGACGTCGCTGGCGGTGCTGCGCGAGCTCTACCTGATGCGCGATGCGCGCGCGCGCGAAGTCGATCGTCCGCCCTTCAAGGTGCTCGGCAACCGCACACTGATGGAGATCGCCCAGCTCCAGCCGGTCCACCAGAACGACCTCGCGGAGATCAAGGGCGTCACCGAGTTGATCCTGCGCCGGCTGGGACGTGATGTGCTCGCGTCGGTTGCACGCGGGCAGCACGCGCCGCACGAGCCGCTTCGCAAGGCGGTCAACGGCCGGAGGCGGATGGATCGCCGCACCGAGCGGCGCGTCGAGCGGCTGAAGAGCTGGCGCGCGACTCGGGCGAAGGAGCTGGAACTCGATCCCGGCGTGCTGTGCCCGAACACAGGGCTCGAGGCAATCGCCTGGCGCGACCCGTCGATGCGCGAAGATCTGGCCGAGGTGCCCGAGTTGAAGCGCTGGTTCATCGGCGCCTTTTCGCAGGAGATCATCGACGCACTCCGCGACGGCTCCAACGCCTCGGACGACTCCGACAATTCCGAAGACGCTTGCTGACACCACGGTTTTCGGGCGCCCCGACGAGCAGTCCGAAAACAAGAAACCCTCCGATCAACTTGATCGGAGGGTTTCCTCGAACTGGTGCCCCGGGGACTCCGGGAAGGCGGGTGCCGAAATTTCCTGGGGGAAAGCGCCTTGCGTTTGGGGTGCTACCCCGAAGTCCCCGAGACTCCG
>CAYGWM010000001.1:97217-103870 GCA_964353555.1 uncultured Spirochaetales bacterium | reverse complement strand
GCCGCATCCCGATGCGGCATTGCTGCAACCTGCACGACACTCGCGGCGCTGATCGGACTCGCGTGCGCGACGCCTCGCGAAGGCGATTCGGTCCGCATCGCGACGGCGCCCCTGCCCAGTAGCACGGAGCAATATTGCGCCTGGTACGGAGACCGGCGCGACGACGTCCTCTATTTCGGAGCGTCGCCGTTCTGGAATGCGATGCGCGCAGCGGGGGGCGACCCGATGGCGGACTCGCACGAGCGCGGACCGCAGGTGATCGGGCGCTTCGACCTGCGCAGCGAGTCGATGCTCGCTTCGGTTCCGACCGCCGCGCGCGACCCGCATGCTGGCGTATGGGATGTCCTTGCCCATCCCAACGGGCGCGTCTACTACACGACGTTCTACGAGTCCGCCGGCTGGCTCGACCCCGCGACGGGCAAGGCAAATCTCTTCGAGGCCGCTGGCACCGGCCTCAACGAGCTGGCGCTCCACCCCGATGGTCGCGTGCTCGCGACCCGCTACGGCGCGGCGGGCGGCGGCACCGGCTCGGTCGTCGTACTCGCTCGGGACGGCGTGATCGAGGCCGAGCTGCCGCTGCGCTCGGAGCGCAACGTCGTCGCAGCGGCCAAGAGCCTTGCCTACGACCCCGTGCGCCAGGTCGTCTGGGTGAACACCGACCTCGTCCCGCGCGACGGGGGCCCGAGCGGTCATGACGCGCGCGTGATCGAATTCGCAACGGGCCGCGAGATGCTGCGGATCGAGACGCCCGAGCTGCATTTTCCGCGCTTCACCGCGGACGGCCGCGGCTATTTTGCGTGGCAGCAGGGATCCCGACTCACGCTGCGCATCACGCAGCCCGGCGCGGCCCAGGACGCCACATCGGGACGCGAGGTCGTCCTCGACACCGCGTTCGCCGAGGGGATCGACTTCGTGCAGGACGTGCATGTCGAGACCGACGGCCGGGCGGTCGTGACGCGCTGGAGCGGTGTGGTGCACGTCGTCGCGCCGGACGGTTCCGTGCGCACCGTCGACCTGCCGAGTCCCGCGGCGAGTGGGCTCTACTACACGGCCGTTGCGGTCGGTGACCGCGTTTGCGCAACCTACTGCGCCGGCGTGAGCGTCGTGTGCGCGCCGCTCCCATGACCGGGTACTCTGGGGCCGTGTTTGCTGCACGACGCCAACGAGTCCTCGCCGCGATGCAGCCCAACTCCGTGGCGCTGTTCCTGGGCGCCGCGCTCGCGCGGCGTTCGGCCGACACCCACTTCCCGTTCCGCCAGGACAGCGACTTCCATTACCTGACCGGCTTCGACCATCCGAACGCCGCGGCCGTGCTGCGAACCGACGGAGGCGCGGCCTACACGCTCTTCGTCGAGCCGCGCGACCGCGACGCCGAAACCTGGACGGGCTACCGGCCCGGCGTGGAGGGCGCGGTCGCCGAGTTCGGCGCCGACGCGGCGCACCCGTACACCGAGCTGATCGACAAGATCCCCGCGCTGATCGAGCGGGCGAAGCGCATCTACCACGTGCTCGGCCGCGACGCGCGCGTGGACGCCAAGCTCAGCGAGACGGTCGAGCTGTCGCGACTGCGCTCGCGCACCGGCGTGGTGCCACCCGAAGCGATCGTCGACCCGCGCGCGATCGTCCACGAGCTGCGGCTTTTCAAGGAGCCCGATGAACTCGCCCTGATGCGGCGCGCCGCGGAGATCAGTCGCGAGGGCCACGAAGCGGCCGCAAAGCTCGCGAAGGGCGGCGTCTACGAATACGAGCTGGCCGCCGTGCTCGACTACACCTTCCGGCGGCGCGGCGGCGCCGGCCCGGCGTACGAGTCGATCGTCGGCGGCGGCGCGAATGCGACGATCCTCCATTACGTCAGTAACGACCAGCCGCTGCGCGACGGCGATCTCGTGCTGATCGACGCCGGCTGCGAAGTGGCCGGCTATGCGTCGGACGTGACACGTTGCTATCCGGCCGGAGGACGCTTCGGCGGCCCCGCGCGCGACGTCTACGAAGTCGTGCTTGCAGCGCAGCAAGCGGCGCTCGACGTCTCACGCCCGGGCAATACGCTCGACGAAGTGCACGAGGCCGCACTGCGGAGTCTCGTGCAGGGCATGATCGATCTGAAGCTGCTCACGGGCTCGGTCGACGCTGCAATCGAGAGCGGTTCGTACAAGACCTTCTACATGCACCGCACCAGCCACTGGCTCGGGCTCGATGTGCACGACGCCGGCTCCTACGCGGTGGACGGGAAACCGCGAACGCTGGCGCCGGGCATCGTGTTCACCGTCGAGCCGGGTCTCTACATCCCGGTACACGAAGAGAAGGCGCCCGCACAGCTGCGCGGAATCGGCGTGCGCATCGAAGACGACGTTCTCGTCACCGCGGACGGTCACGAAAATCTGACCGCTGCAATTCCGAAGCGCGTCGCCGACGTCGAAGCGCTCTACCGCTGAACCTGCCAACACCCATGCAATCGCTCCCGAGGAGGTAGATCCCTGATGGCAGACATCGAATCGCTGCTGAGCGAAAAGCGCGTCTTCGAAGCGCCGAAGGAGTTCGCGAAGCGCGCGAACTGGAGCAAGAAGCAGGTTGCGGCGTACCGCAAGCTCGGCGCGCGCAATCCCGAGCGCTTCTGGGCGCAGATGGCGAAGCAGCACGTCTCGTGGTTTCGACCCTGGAAGAAGGTGCTCCAGTGGAAGCCGCCCCATGCCAAGTGGTTCGTCGGCGCGCAGACCAATGTCGCGTACAACTGTCTCGATCGACATGTCACCGGCGAGAATTCCTGGCGCCGCAACAAGGCCGCGATCATCTGGGAGGGCGAGCCCGGTGATTCGCGCGTGCTCACCTACGGCCAGCTCCACCGCGAGGTCTGCAAGTTCGCGAACGTGCTGAAGGGCCTCGGCGTGCGGAAGGGCGACCGCGTCGCGATCTATCTGCCGCTGGTTCCCGAAGCGGCGATCGCGATGCTCGCCTGCGCGCGCATCGGCGCGCCGCACAGCGTGGTGTTCGGCGGTTTCTCGGCCGAGTCACTGCGCGACCGCATTCTCGATGCCGGCGCGAAGGTCGTCGTGACGGCCGACGGTGGCTACCGGCGCGGCACGCCCCTCGCGCTGAAGCCCGCGGTCGACGAAGCGCTCGCGGGCTGCCCCTGCGTCGAAAGCGTCGTCGTCGTGCAGCGCACGGGCCAGGAAGTCGAGATGCAGGCTGGTCGCGATCACTGGTGGCACGCGGTGATGGCCACCGTGCCGGCCGATTGTCCGCCCGCGAAGCTCGATTCCGAGCACCCGCTGTTCATCCTGCACACGAGCGGCACGACCGGAAAGCCGAAGGGCATCCTGCACACGACGGGCGGCTATCTGACGCACGTCGCAACGACGTCGCATGCGATCTTCGACTTGAAGGACGAGGACATTTACTGGTGTACTGCCGACATCGGCTGGATCACCGGCCACTCTTACGTCGTGTATGGACCGCTCGCAAACGGTGCGACGGTATTCCTGTACGAAGGCGTCCCGACGCAACCCGGACCGGATCGCTGGTGGTCACTGATCGCGAAGTGGGGAATCACGATTCTCTACACCGCGCCGACGGCAATCCGCACCTTCATCCGACTCGGCGACGAGCATCCAGAGAAGCACGATCTCTCCTCGCTGCGGCTGCTCGGCAGCGTCGGCGAGCCGATCAATCCCGAGGCGTGGATGTGGTACCACCGCGTGATCGGTGGCAAGCGCTGCCCGATCGTCGACACCTGGTGGCAGACGGAGACCGGCGGGATCCTGATCACGCCGCTGCCCACTGCGGTGCCTACCAAGCCTGGTTCGGCGACGCTGCCGTTCCCCGGCATCGACGCCGCCGTGATCGACGAAGACGGCAAGGACGTGAAGCCGCCGAACGGCGGCTTCCTGGCGATTCGCAAGCCATGGCCCGGCATGCTGCGCGGCATCTGGGGCGACACGCAGCGCTACCAGGACACCTACTGGAGCAAGTGGCAGAACACCTACTTCCCGGGTGACGGCGCCCATCGCGATTCGCGCGGCTACTTCTGGATCATGGGCCGCATCGACGACGTGATGAACGTGTCGGGCCACCGCATCGGCACGATGGAAGTGGAGAGCGCGATCGTCTCGCACGATCAGGTGGCGGAGGCCGCGGTCGTCGGGCGGCCCGACGATCTGATCGGCACCGCGATCGTCGCGTTCGTGACGCCGCGCGCCGGCGCGCCGGCCGGCACTGCGCTCGCGAACGAGATCCGCGCACACGTCGCCAAGCAGATCGGCGCGATCGCGAAGCCCTCCGACATCCGCTTCACGGACGCGCTACCGAAGACGCGCTCGGGCAAGATCATGCGGCGCCTGCTCCGCGACATCGCCGCCGGCAAGGAGACGGTGGGCGACACGACCACGATCGAGGACTACAGCGTGATCGCGAAGCTGCGCGATTCTGACGAGTGAGCCGGCGGGGGTAGCGGAACCCGCCGCCGCCGCGGGTAGCGCTACCCGCGCGCGACGGCGACCGGCGCGGCGAGCGGAACGCTCGGCGGATTGCTCGAGTGAGTCCCGAGCGTCCAGCGCCCGTCGTGCGCGCGCGTCAGCAAGATCGCCTCGCCGAGTCCGGGATGCTCGCGCGCGGGCAACTGGCCGGTGAGCGATAGGACGATCGCGCGGATCACGCCCTTGTGGATCACCAGCAGCGCGCCGAGTGCGTTCGTCGCGAGCACGCGATCGAGACCGCGCTGCACGCGCGCGTGGAACACAGCGCGCAATTCGCCACCGGGATACTCGAAGTCGGGCGTGAGATCGCGCCAATGCTGGAACAACACCGGATCGGCGCTTTCGATCTCGGCGAGCGAGCGTCCTTCCCAGCGACCGAAGTGGATCTCGCGAAAATCCGGCTCGAGCCGAACCGACGCGCCGCCCGTCAGTACCGTCGCGGCCTGGAACGCGCGCCGCGCAGGACTCGACACCACGAGGTCCACCACCTGCCCCACGAGCGCCGCGCGCGCGCGGTGCATCTGGTCGCGACCGTGCGCCGAGAGCGACGGGTCGCCGCTGCCGATCAGGCGCTCGCCCGAGTTGGCGACGGTCTCGCCGTGTCGAACCAGTACCAGGCGTCGCAGCGAAGTCATTGGGGGTGCTCCTCCGAAGGCGCGCAGCATGAAAGACCCCTGCCGCTCCGTCAACGCCGCACTGCGCCAGATCGATCGATTCCACGGGAGGATTCGGAAGATGAGTCCTAGACTGCGTGCGCCTCTGGGGACTGAGGGGAAGATCCGATGACGCGATCCGCATTTGGGGTCGTCGTGCTGCTGATGGTGGCAGCTGCGGCGGTCGCGCTTGGCATGGCCCGTTGTGAGGGCACGCCGCCCACCATCGAGACGGCGAGTCCGATCGTCGTCGGCGCCGAAGCGCGCACCGTGACGCTGGAAGTCGCCGATGCCGGCGCCGGCCTGCGCAGCCTGCGTGCCACGCTCGTCCACGCTGGCGGAGAAACGCCGCTCCCCGAGCGCAACTTCGGCGGGAGCCCGCTGCCCTACCTGGGCCAGCACACGGAACGCGAACGCGTGGATCTGTCGATCGACGCGAAAGCGCTCGGTCTCTCGAGCGGCGATGCAACGCTGCGACTCGCGCTGCGTGATCTCTCGTGGCGCGACTTCGGCGGCGGCAACGAGACGATCATCGAAGTGCCGCTCTCGATCGACTACCGCCCGCCGACGCTCACGCTTGCGCCGGGCATCACCTATGCAAAGCGCGCCGGTTCGGTCGCGCTCGTGTACGACGTCTCCGACGACACCGAAAGGGACGGCGTAGAAGTGGGCGACCACTTCTACCCGAGCATCCCGGTGACCGGCGAAGGCGTGCCGCCGGGCCGTCGCTATGCGCTGTTCCCGCTCGCGCAGGAACTCGAAAGCGACGTGAAGATCAACGTGATCGCGGTCGACCATGCGGGCAATCAAACGACGCGCACGCCCCAGATCAACATCAAGAACCGCGTCTACCCAAACGAGACGATCGTGCTCTCGCAGCGCTTCCTGGACCAGAAGGTCGCCGACCTTGCGGGCGCCACCGGCGTCAACGACAGCGACAAGCTGAAAGCGTTCCAGGAGATCAACACACGGATCCGTCGCGAGAACGAGGAGAAGATCCGCTCGGTCATCGTCGAGACGGCGCCGAGGCCGCTCTTCACGGAAGCGTTCGAGCAGATGCCCGACTCGCAGGTCAGGAGCGCCTTCGCCGAACGCCGCTCCTATCTGCTGGACGGCCAGAAGATCTCCGAGTCGATCCACTACGGCTACGACCTCGCGTCGCTCGCGGGCGCGCCGATCCCCGCGTCGAACGCGGGGCGCGTCGTGTTCGCGGACGAGCTCGGCATCTACGGCAACTGTGTGATCGTCGATCACGGTCTCGGGCTCAACACATTGTACGGACACCTGTCGCACATCGACGTGAAGGCCGGCGACTCGGTCGAGAAAGGCCAGACGCTCGGGCAGTCCGGACAGACGGGCCTCGCAGGCGGCGATCACCTGCACTTCGCAGTGCTGCTGCGCGGTGTCTACGTCGACCCGGTCGAGTGGTGGGATCCCAAGTGGGTGCGCGAGCATGCCCTCGGCCCACTCGCGGCGGCCGGGTCAGATGAGTCTCGCCGCTCGCCGTAGGCTCGCTACGCGGGAGCGCCCT
>CAYGWM010000001.1:72724-97117 GCA_964353555.1 uncultured Spirochaetales bacterium | reverse complement strand
GGCTCGCTACGCGGGAGCGCCCTCATGAACCTCGCCGCTCGCCGGTGGCTCGCTACGCGGGAAGGCGGAGCATGAGCCTCGCCGCTCGGGGGTGGCTTGCGGACCGGGAGCGCGCGTGAAGCCGGACGAGCGCGCGCTGCCGGCTTCGGCGCGGCGCGCGTTGCTCAGCTGGTATCGCAGCGAACGGCGCGACCTGCCCTGGCGCCGGACGCGCGATCCGTACGCGATCTGGGTGTCGGAGACGATGCTCCAACAAACGCGCGTCGAAGCGGTGATCCCGTACTACGAGCGCTTCCTCGCCCGCTTTCCGGACGTCGGCTCGCTCGCCACGGCAGACCTCGACGACGTGCTCTCGCTGTGGGCGGGTCTCGGCTACTACACGCGCGCGCGCAACTTGAAGCGCGCCGCGGAGCAGGTGGTGACGCGCTTCGCCGGGCGCGTGCCCGACGGCGTCGACATGCTGCGCGAGCTGCCGGGCGTCGGTCGCTACACGGCTGGTGCGATCGCGTCGATCGCGTTCGACCACCCGGCGCCGATCGTCGATGGCAACGTCGCGCGCGTGTTTGCGCGGCTGCTCGGCCTGCGGGAGCCGATCGACAGCAGCGCGGTGAAGGCGCGACTCTGGGAGGAAGCCGGGCGGCTCGCGGACGGGCCCTCCCCGGGCGACCTCAACCAGGCGCTGATGGAACTCGGCGCGCGCGTCTGCACCCCGCGTGCGCCGCGTTGCGACGCGTGTCCGGTGTCGCGTTTCTGTGACGCGCGCGCAGCCGGCGACGCAGAGTTGCTGCCAGTACGCGCGCCGAAGCGCGAGCCGAAGCAGCTGCATACCGTCGCCGCGCTGGTGCTGCGGCGCGGCAAGGCGCTTGCGGTGCAGCGGCCGGCGAAGGGCTTGCTCGGCGGGCTTTGGGAACTTCCCGGCGGCGAGATCGCGGCGCGTGAGCGCGGACTTGCGGTGCTCGAGCGCGTGCTGCGCGAGCGCACCGGCCTCGACGTCGCGAAGGTCACCCGCGCGGGCCACTTCGACTACGCGTTCACGCACCGCGCATTGCGCATCACCGTGTATCGCTGCGAATTCGCGGGCGGTCGCGTGCAGCTCGACGGCTGGGACCGGCACCGCTGGATCGCGCCGGAGACGTTCGCGGAACTGCCGCTCGGAACCGTGTCGAAGCGCGCGCTCGAGATCGCGATCGAATGCGATGAGTAGTTTCGAACTCGACGTGCGTCCAGGCGGCGCCGTCGATGGCTGGGCCTCCGGCTTCGACCGCCGCCGCTTGCGTGAGCTGCGCAGCGGCGAGATCGCGCCCGACGTCGAGATCGACCTGCACGGCATGACGCGCGCGCAAGCGCATCGCGCGCTCGCCGAGACGTTGCGCGACGCGATCGCGGAGCGGATGCGCTGCGTGCTGGTCGTGCACGGTCGCGGCTCGCGTTCACCGGGTAGTCCGGTGCTGCGCGACGCGCTGCCCGCGTGGCTCGCGGAGGCGCCGCACGGCGCGTCGGTGCTGGCGTTTGCGGCAGGCGAAGCGCAGCGGGGCGGCGCGACCTACGTGCTGCTGCGGAGAGCGCGCTAAGGTCGGTCCATGTCGAGTTCGTTCGGACAAGCCTTCCGCATCACCACCTTCGGCGAGTCGCATGGCGGCGGTGTCGGCGTCGTCGTCGACGGCTGCCCGCCGCGCCTCCCGATCTCGCTCGAAGAGATCCAGCGCGATCTCGACCGCCGGCGGCCCGGGCAGAGCCA
The DNA here is from genome assembly GCA_964353555.1 of uncultured Spirochaetales bacterium. Lineage (GTDB taxonomy): Bacteria > Myxococcota_A > UBA9160 > UBA9160 > PR03 > PR03. The sequence goes on along the minus strand of CAYGWM010000001.1, from coordinate 95,379 downwards.
TCTCACCACGCCGCGCGACGAAGCCGACCGCGCCGAGATCCTCTCCGGTGTCTTCGAAGGCCAGACGCTCGGCACGCCGATCGCGATCGTGGTGCGCAACCAAGACGCGCGGCCGCAGGCCTACGAGCACATGAAGGACGTCTTCCGGCCGTCGCACGCGGACTACAGCTACGAAGCCAAGTACGGCATTCGCAACTGGCAGGGCGGCGGCCGTGCGAGCGCGCGCGAGACGATCGGCCGCGTAGCGGCCGCGGCCGTCGCGCGCAAGCTGCTCGCGACGCTCGGCCGCGTCGAGGTGCTGGCGTGGGTGTCGCGCGTGCACGACATCGAAGCGAAGATCGACGCAGCGTCGGTGACGCTCGCGCAGGTCGAAGCGAATCCCGTGCGCTGCCCCGACCCGGTGACCGCCGCTGAAATGGAGCGCCAGATCGACGCGGCACGCCGGCGCGGCGACTCGCTCGGCGGCGTCGTCGAGTGCGTCGCGCGCAATGTTCCGGCCGGTCTCGGCGCGCCGGTCTTCGACAAGCTCGAAGCCGAGCTCGCGAAGGCGCTGCTGTCGCTGCCCGCGTCGAAGGGCTTCGAGATCGGCAGCGGCTTCGCCGGCACGCACCTGACCGGCATCGAACACAACGATGCGTTCGAGCCGGGGCCGGATGGTCGGCCGCGCACGCGCAGCAACCGTTCGGGCGGCGTACAGGGCGGCATCAGCAACGGCGAGGACATCGTCGTGCGCGTCGCGTTCAAGCCGACCGCGACGATCCGGCTCGCGCAGGACACCGTCGATCGCGACGGCAACGCGGTGACGCTCGAAGCGCAGGGCCGCCACGATCCCTGCGTGCTGCCGCGCGCGGTGCCGATGGTCGAGGCGATGGTGTTGCTGGTGCTCGCCGATCACTGGCTTCGCCAACGCGCCGTGGAGGCGATTCCGCGATGAAGGCAGCCGTCTACTACAAGACCGGTCTCCCCGACGTGTTGCAATACCAAGACGTGCCCGATCCGGTCTGCGCGCCCGACGGCGTGATGATCGAGGTCGAGGCGATCTCGATCGAGGGCGGCGACGTCGGCAATCGCGCGCGCGGCGAGATGCCGAAGGTGCCGCACATCGTCGGCTACCAGTGTGGCGGCACGATCCTCGAGGTGGGCGCGAACGTGCGCGATCGCAGCGTCGGCGATCGCGTCGTCGCGATCATGATGCACGGCTCGCACGCCGAGCGCGCCGCGGTGCCGGCAAGCTTCACGTTCGCGGTACCGGAAGGCCTCGCGGTGGAGGTCGCCGCTTGCGTGCCGATTCCGTTCGGCACCGCCGACGACTGCCTCTTCGAATTCGGCCGGCTCCAGAAGGGCGAGACGGTCTTGATCCAGGCCGGCGCGAGCGGTGTCGGGATCGCGGCCGTGCAGCTCGCCAAACGCGCCGGCGCGACCGTGATCGCGACAGCCGGCAGCGACGAAAAGCTCGAGCGCTTGCGCGACGAGTTTGGCGTCGACCACGGTGTCAACTACCGCACTACGCGCTTCGTCGACGCGGTGCGCGAGATCACCAACGGCCGCGGCTGCGAGCTGGTCGTCGATTCGGTCGGCGGCACGACGCTGCAGGGCAGTCTCGATTGCCTCGGCTATCGCGGGCGCTGCATCACCGTCGGCGACGCCAGTCGCGAGGGCAAGCGCATCGACGTCGGGAGTCTCTCGGCAGGCAACCGCTCACTTACGGGTGTGTTCCTCGGCGCCGAGACGGTTTTCGGAGCGGCGCGCGTGCGGCCGATGATCGAAGGCCACCTGCGCGACGTCGCGAGCGGCGCGCTGCGCGTCGTGATCGACCGCCGCTTCCCGCTCGCCGAGGCGGCCGCTGCGCACGCGCACATCGAGAGCCGCAACGCCTTCGGCCGCGTGGTGATGATTCCCTGAACCCTCCCCCCCCCGGAGGGGTGCCGGGCGTCAAGTTGTTTCGGCGTCAAGTTGTTGGGTCGTGGCTCAGCGTCGGAAGCCGCGCAGCGGAATCGGGGCGAGCGCCATCAGCAGCGCAGCGATCACGAAGAGCCCGCGGTACGCCGCGGTCGCGTCGGTGCCGGCGCCGATCAACAAGTCGAGCGCGATGCCGGCCAGCAACGGCGCGGCGCCGTAGGCGAGGTTCGTCGTGACGTCCGCGATCACGAGCGTCGGCGTCGCTTCGTGCTCGGGCGCAAGGCTGAAGAGCACGTGCGTATCGGCGACGCCGAAGCCTGCGGCCAGCGCCACGAATACGAAGAAGAACCCGATCATCGCGAGCAGAGAAGCGCTCGGGCCGACCGCCGCGAGGCCGAGCAGCAGCGCGGAGGACGCGAGCGCCGTCACGCGAAACACCGGCGCCGCGCCGAAGCGATCGACCGCGCGACCCCACATGTACAGCGATGCGAAACCGCCCGCGAACGACGCGACCGTGGTGAGCACGACATCCGCGTCGGAGAGCCCCATCGAACGCCGCATCATCACGACCGCAAACGGCAGCGCGGCGCGCCGCGCAGCGCCACACAGGATCATGCCGGCCAGGTAGCGGCGCAGCGGTGCGCGATCGCGCGCGAGTGCCACCACGTCGCGGATGCGCATGCGCTCGTCGGGCTGCGTCGCGGCTGAATCGGGCAGGCGCGCAATCAGCAGGATGCGCAACACGCCCGCGGCCGTCGCGACGGCGAAGAGTGGACCGAACGAACCCGGGTAGGCCGAGAGCCAGCGCTGCGCCCCGAGGAAGAAAGCGATCAGTGTCAGATGCCAGCCCGTGCGCAGCACGCCGAAGAATTCGCCGATCCGTCCCGGCTCGACGTAGCCGCGCAGCAGCGGGAACCAGACCGTCTGCGAAATCACGATCCCGACCGCGGTGACCCACAGGCTCACGAGCGCGATCGCAAGAGCGCTGTTGCCACCGATGTGCTGAAGCGTCGCGTAGCCGACGAGCGGCAAGCCACCCAGCACCGCGACGACCTGTCCGCCGATCAGGATCGGTCGCTTGCGCAGCCGTCCCACTGCGCGCAGCGTGGGGAGCTGAAGGAGCTGAGAGAGCGGCTCGAACGCGCGCTGCAGCCCGATCCATGCTTCGCTCGCGCCGAGACCGACCAGCGCCAGCGTGGGGAGCTGGTCGGTGAAGACGTTCCGGTGGGTCATCCCAGCGGGGTGGCTCAGCACGGCGAGTCGGCGGCCCAGGCGGCGCTGCGCGGGATCGATCGGGGCCGGAGTTGTCGCGGACGGCGGGCTCGAGCTCGGTGCGGACATCGGCGGTGACCGCACGTTAGCGGCCTTTAGGCGGCTTAACGTAAGGAAAGTAGCCCCCGGAGGGGTATTGGGCGATCGGACGTTGACTCCCAGGATCAATCTATAGTAGAGCGACTGAGCATGTCGCGGGTTGCGCGGTGGGTTCCCCGCAACCCGAACGATTTCGTCCAAACGATTCCAACCATGAGCCGACCAGGCCGGACCTGAAGGGGAGATCCATGAAGCGGAGTGTGCGCCGGTTGATGCTGTGTAGTTTGGTTCCGCTGTGGGCACTCAGCGTCGCATGCGGTGGCGTGCCCACCGTGAACATCCTGACGCCTGCTCACGGCACCTTCTCGACGGCGGCCAACGTGACCCTCACGGGCAACGTCCAGAACGTCTCGTTCGGGGTCAGCACCGTGTTCGTGAACGGGACCGCCGCGACTATGAATCCCGATCTCACCTGGTCGATCACGTTGCCGCTCAGCGCTGCTGCCGTGGTGAACCCCTACAACGCCGAGATGAGAAGCGTCGCGACTTCCGCCACGATGAGTCGCAAGCGGATCGTCGTGATCTACGGCCAGTCGATCACCGACGGCAACTTCTCCGAGGACAGCGTCGCGCTACGCATCAATGATTCGGGCCTGGATCAGCTCGAACCGCTGATCGCGAGCGGCGTCGCGATCGACCCGGCGACGCTGCTGCCGGTCGGCACCGTCGTGATCAGCAACTACTGCGCTATTCCGGGCGGCTTCCTGGGCTGCCTTGGCCGCATCACCGCACGCGTCGCCAACCCTCCGCCGACCATTACGGGCTTCGCAATCGATGCCGACTCGATGACGAACTTCGTCACGGGCGACGTCGACATCTACAACCTGCGGATCGATCTCCAACTCACGGGTTCCGGCGCCGCGCCGAGCTGCGGTCTGCGCCTGACGGCGGCCAACACGCAGATCCTCGGCGATTACGCGCTGCTGCCGGATTCGGTCGATCCGTCGAATGTGGACGTGAACGAGATCGGAAACCCGGTCGTATCGTTCACGACCTTCAACCAGCAATTCACCTCGGGCCTCTGCGACTTCCCGCTGATCGGCAGTCTAATTCAGGCGATCATCGGCAACGTCGAGCCGACCGTCCGGACCGGACTCCAGGACTACCTGAAGGATCCCGACGGCGCGGGCCCGCTCGACGCGCCGGTCGCCGACGCAATCGAAGTCGCGCTCGCCAACATCTCGATCGCGGGTCCGATCGGCGACACGCTCCAGGTGAACCTCGATACGCCGCTCTTCGACGTGCTCGAGGACAACGCCGGCATCACGCTCGGCTCGGATACGCGCTTCGTCGCGACACCGGTCGCGGGAACACCCGCTCCCGGAGAGTGTGCGCAGGTGCCCAACGCTCCGAACCTCGTGGCGTCCTACCACATCGCCGAGGCGTTCCCGAGTTTCGGCGCGAATACGCCGGGCGGATTCCCGTACAACCTCGCGATCAGCATCTCGACGTCGGCCTTCAACCAGCTGCTGAAGGCGCAGATCGAGTGCGGCCTGCTACAGACCTCGCTCACCGAGATCGACATCGGCGCGGGGCTACAGCCGCTCACGGCGGGCTTGCTCAAAGTGTTCATGCCGACGCTGTCGGGCTTCGACTCGGCGCTCCCGATGCGAATCGATCTGAAGCCGACGATAGCGCCGTTCCTGACGGGCAACGGCGGACCTGGCGGCGAGATCGGCGAGATCCGAATCCCGCAACTGATCATGGAGATTTACATCGACGATGGCCTGCACCCGGGCGACACCGGGCTAATCATCCGAGGCGCGCTCGACATGACCGCTGGCCTGGGGCTCAGCTTCGTGAACGGCGCTCTCACATTCTCGGTGTCGAACGTGACGGGGCTGACGATCGCGTTCCTGACGAACAACGTCACCGCGAACGAGGCCCAACTCACCACGGTGCTGAACTTCCTGCTGCCCAACGCGCTGCCGGCGCTCGGTGACGGACTCGGAGCGTTCCCGCTTCCCGAGTTCTTTGGTCTGCTGCTCGACGGCGTCGAGGTTTCGCGCAACGGCCAGTTCTACACGCTGTTCACGAACCTGGTGCCCGGTCCGTAGCAAGGCCGGGAAGTTCGACTAAGAAGGGCGTCGGCGCGCGCCGACGCCCTTCTTCTTTTCTGGCAACGCGCAAGGATCAGGGCAGCAGCACGAAGCCCGTCACCGCAGCGACCCCCGCGCAGAGCAGCGCGAGCGCAGCGACGAGCGCGTGCGCACCCCGCAAACGACCGCGCCCGTGCTCGAGCCCGCGTCCAAGCCAGGCCGTGATGAGGAACAGCGCAAACGCGAGCAGCGCGACGGCGGCGTGCGCGGTCTCGAACGGCTCACGACCGCGCAGCCACACCATCGACAGCGGTCCGCCCGCTGCGCCGAACGCGATCAGCGCGACGGCCGTCTTGGCGGTACGCAAGTGACGCGCGCGGTCGCCGGGATCGCGTCGCGTGCCGAGTCGCCGCGCGCGCCGCATCCGCAGACCCGAGCGCGCCGCCAGCGCCGCCGTCGCGAGCGCCACGCTCATCCACAGCGGGTGGCCATAGGCCAGCGCGCGGGTCACCGCGTCGTGCGACGCCGGGTCGCTCACTCCACTTTGTGGATGACGCCGGCCGGCAGCCGCGCGAGCAGCGTGTCGAGCGCGCTCTTCACGTAGTCCGCGTCGCGCGACTCGAGCGTCAGCAGCACGTGGTACTCGGTCTCGCGGATCCGCGGATACGAACCGAGCATCAGCTCCGGATACGCCTCGAGCAGCGCGTTCAGCTCGTCGGCGATGTCGCTCTCGCGGCTGCGCACGTAGACGCGCCGCAACACGAACGGAACACCCTGGAAGCGCGCCCGGATCGATTCGAACTTCTTCTGCAGCAGCTCCGGGATGCCCGGGAAGATGTGGACGTTCTCGATCACGACGACCGGGAACCACAGATCCCCGGCATCGATCAGCAGCGCACCCGCCGGAAGCGACGCCATCTTGCGCTGGCTCGCATTCGCGGGCTGACCCACCGCGCGTTCGATGCGCGCGACGACCGCCTCGTTGACCTCGATCGGCACGCCGAAGGCCTTCGCGATGCCGTCCATCGTCATGTCGTCGTGGGTCGGACCGACGCCGCCCGACGTGAAGACGAAGTCGTGCGCGTCGCTCGCGACGCGCACCTCGTTAGCAATCGTGTCGATGTCGTCGGGAATCACGACGATGCGCAACACATCGACGCCGAGCCCGCGCAGTTCGCGACAGAGATACGGCGAGTTCGTGTCCACCACCTTGCCGGAGAGGATCTCGTTGCCAATCACGACGATCGCGGCGGTGCCCATGGGCCGCGAGCTTAGAAGAGCGACCGCGGGACGCCCAGAGGTTTCGCATCGGTCGCGCGGTATGCTGCACTCGTGCATCGCGTCCGTTTCATGCCCTCTGGTCTCGAAATCGAGCCGCCCCCGGGGACCACCCTCCTCGATGCCGCGATCGCTGCGGGCCTGCCGATTGCCCGCAGCTGCGGCGCAGAAGGCGTCTGTTCGAAGTGCGCTCTGCGTGTCATCGGCGGCAGCGAGCATCTTTCTCCCGAAATGCCGGACGAAACTCGGATCAAGCGCCGCAATCGCGTCGACGCGGAACTGCGCCTCGCATGTCGTGCGGAGATCCGCGGCGACGTCACCGTCAGCGCGTCGTATTGGTGAGCCAGCGCGCGGTGAGGCCGACGCGGCGCGCGATCGTGCTCGTCGATCACGGCTCGCGCTCGCCGGCCGCAAATCGCGTCGTGGCGACACTCGCGCGCAAGCTGCGCCGCCGACTGCCGGGCTGCATCGTGCACTTCGCCCACATGGAGCTCGCGGCGCCGACGATCGACGAGGCGATCGATGCCTGCATCGCGGACGGTGCGCGCGAGATCGTCGTGCACCCGTACTTCCTGGCGCCCGGCGTCCACAGCCGGCGCGACGTCCCGTCGCTGGCACGCGCGGCGGCGCGCAAGCATCGCGGCGTGCGCGTTCGCATCACCGAGCCGCTCGGCGGGCATGATCTGCTCGTCGAGATCGTGCTCGACCGGGTCGGAATCGCCTGATCGCCGGCATGCGTAGGCGAGGTATGATGGCGCCCGCTTCGAATCCGATTCTGTGAGGAGGGCGCCATGCGCCGTTCGCTCGTGATGATCCCGATCTCGTTTGCGCTGTTGGGGATCGCATGGCTGGCCGCCTGCGCTGGATCCGGGAAACACGGGGACGCGACGGCTGACGCTGCCGCCGCGCTGCGCGATCGCATCCGCGCGAACACGCTGGCGATCGACGATGCACGCCTGCGCACCGCGGGCGACGACGCCGGCGACTGGCTCACGCACGGCCGGACCTACGCGGAACAGCGCCATTCGCCGCTGGCGCAGATCCGCGACGACAACGCCGCGTCGCTGGGCCTGGCCTGGAGCATCGATCTCGGCACCAATCACGGCATCGAGTCGACACCGCTAGCGGTCGACGGCGTGCTCTTCGCGACCGGCCCGTGGAGCGTCGTCTACGCGATCGACGCGCGCGCCGGCAAGCTGCTGTGGAGCTTCGACCCGCAGGTGCCGCGCCGCTACGGACGCATCGCATGTTGCGACGTCGTCAATCGCGGCGTCGCGATCTGCAAGGGCAAGCTCTTCGTCGGCACGCTCGACGGGCGCCTCGTCGCGCTCGACGCCGCCACCGGCGCGAAACTCTGGGAGACGCTGACGGTAGACCCGGAGCGCTCGTACACGATCACCGGCGCGCCGCGCGTCGTCGAGGGCAAGATCATCATCGGCAACGGCGGCGCCGAACTCGGCGTTCGCGGTTATGTGTCGGCGTACGATCCGCAGACCGGCGAGCTCGTCTGGCGCTTCTACACGGTGCCGGGCGATCCGTCGAAGCCGTTCGAATCGCCGGCGCTCGCGAGCGCAGCGAAGACCTGGCACGGCCGCTGGTGGGAAGTCGGCGGTGGCGGCACGGTCTGGGACTCGATGGCCTACGACCCGGAACTGGGCCTGCTCTACATCGGCACCGGCAACGGCTCGCCCTGGGCGCGCACCGCACGCAGCAAGGGCGGTGGCGACAATCTGTACCTCTCGTCGATCCTCGCGCTGCGGCCCGCAACCGGCGAACTGGTCTGGCACTTCCAGACCACGCCGGGCGACAACTGGGACTACACCGCGACGCAGCACATGATCCTCGCCGACATCGAGATCGACGGAGCACTGCGAAAAGTCGTGATGCAGGCGCCGAAGAACGGCTTCTTCTACGTGCTCGATCGCGCGACCGGCGAATTCCTGTCCGCCAAGCCATATGCGAAGCTCAGCTGGGCGAAGGGACTCGACGCGAAGGGACGCCCGATCGAGTCACCCGATGGCAACTACGATCGCAGCGTGAAGCCGGTGTGGCCCGCGCCGATCGGCGGGCACAACTGGCAGCCGATGGCGTTCGACCCGAAGACCGGCTTCGTCTTCATCCCGGTGCAGGAAGTGCCCGGAGCCTACGCGCTCGACAAGAACTTCAAGTTCAAGAAGCGCTCGTGGAACACCGCCAACGCGCTGGAGGCGAACCTCGACGTCCCGGACGGCTGGAGCGAAGTCGTGAAAGCGCGGCTCGTGGCATGGAATCCGGCGACGCAGAAGGAAGTGTGGCGCGCGGAGTACAAGAGTGGTTGGAACGGCGGCGCGCTGTCGACCGCGGGCAACCTCGTCTTCGAAGGCACGGCCGACGGTCGCGTCGTCGCCTATCGCGCGACCGATGGCGAGCTGCTGTGGGAATCGCCGGCCGGAACCGGAGTGATGGCCGCGCCGATCACGTATCTGGTGGACGGCGAGCAGTACGTGACGGTGATGGCGGGCTGGGGCGGCGCGTTTCCGCTCGCGTACGGCGAGGCCGGCGCCCGCGCGGGTGTCACCAGTGTGGGTCGCGTGCTCACCTACAAGCTCGGCGGCTCCGCGGTGCTTCCGCCCAGCGTACCGATCGACACTTCTCCCGTTCCGCCCCCGCCGATTTCGATCGAAGCCAACGCGAAGCAGTTGCGCCAGGGCGGCGTGCTGTTCCATGAGTGGTGCGCGGTCTGCCATGGCCTGAAGGGCATCGCGGGCGGCGTGATCCCGGACCTGCGCCGCGCCAGCGCGGCGACGCACGCGAGCTTCGCCGACATCGTGCTCGGCGGCGCGAGCCGCGCTTGCTGATCTGCCTGTACGGACCGCCGTTGCTGCACGTCGATCTGAAGTTTGTCGCGCCGCCGGATGCCGCCCACCGGGTCGACGAGTGTGTCGTGCTGTGGGAACGCGAAGGTCGACTCTCTGCAACGTTTGCCGCCAAGCGCGCCGTCTATCCCGCGCCCGACCTCCAGTGGATCGAGGACCGCATCTGGACGTGGATCCATTACCTCGCAGGCAAGATCGCGCGGGGCGAACTCTTCGAGGCGCTAGACGGACTCGGCTACGTGCGCGCGCGCGTGCTCGGCCCGCTCGCGCTGCAGCTCGAGGGCGCGCAGCCGAACGGATTGCGGCGCGTCGAATCTGCCGCGCCTGGCTACGTCGATGCGCTGCGAGCGACCGTCGCTGCGCATGACCCAGCATCGTGCACGCGTGCGCTGCATGCGACCGTCGCACTCTATCGCGAGCTGCGCGAACGCAGCACAAGCGCGACACTCGAGCGGTCCAGTGCGGCCGAGACGGCATCGTTGCACTATCTCGACCATATCGATGCGCGAGGCGCAGGGAGATCACGATGAGATCGAAGCGATGCGCATGCGCGCTCTTCGTGATGTTTGCTGTAACGCTCACGGCCGCGCGATCGGTCGCCGAGCAGCCGGCGCCCGCGCCGACACTGCGCGTCTTCGTCGTGCGACATGCCCAGGCGTGGAAGAACGTGCCGTCGCTGCTGCGCCCGCATCAGATGTCAGACGACGAACTCGATGCGCTGACGCCGAAGGGTCTCGCGCGCGCCGAGGCGCTCGGCAAGGAACTGGCTGGGCGTGACGTGGTCGCCGTTTACTCGTCGCCCGCTCGGCGCGCGCAACAGACCGCCGCCGCGATTGCAAAGTCGCTCGAACTCGGCGCACCGACCGTCAGCGAGTCGTTCCGCACGCTCGACAGCGGCAGCGACCCGAACGCCGCGAGCGGCAGCGCGCGCATGAAGAACTGGAAGGCAAAGAAGGATCCGCGTCCGGCCGGCGGCGAGTCGCTAGCGGACGGCAACTCCCGCGCGAGCGCCGCGATCGCCGAGCTCGCCACGAAGTACGCCGGCCACGCGATCGTCATCGTCACGCACGGCGAGATCGCGTCGTCACTGCTGACCCGGGCCGCCGGCCAGGATCTCCTTACCGGCTACTTCGACCACTTCCCCGACGAAGGCTCGATCCACGAACTCCAAACCCCCTGACCCCGTTGCGTTGGGGACGTTCGTTGCGCCGCAACGAACGTCCCCAACGCACATCGCGCAACGAACGTCCCCAACGCAACGAGGTTAGCGGAGGAGTTTTTCTACTTGGTGGAGTTGGAAGCTGAAGGTGGGGTCGCGGGGGCCGTCGCGTTCGGCGCGATTCAGCCAGTCTTGGGCTTCGTCGCGGTGACCGAGTTTGGCGTGGGTGCGCGCGAGCGCGAGCGACACGGCGGCCGGCGGCTCGCTCGCGAGCGACGCGACGATGCGCTGGTAGAGCGCGTTCGCCTCGGCGGTCTGGCCGAGGCCTTCGAGCGCCTGCGCGGCGCAGCTGCGTAGCGCCGGATCTTCGGCGGCGCTCGGCGCGCTGCGCTCCAGGGCCTCGAACGACGCGACGATCTCGGCGCGACGTCCGAGCGCCAGGTCGACGGCACAGCCGAGTTCGCGCACTCCGATTTCGTTGACGTAGCCCCAACGACCGCTGCGCTCCGGTCGCAGCTCGCGCAGGCTCACGAGTTCGGCCGCCGCTTCGCCGCTGCGCTGCTCGAGCACGAGCGTGCGCGCGAGGTGGAAGCGGCCCTCGGAGTATTCGGGATCGCGCGCGACGTCGCGGCGGAACAGCGACTCGGTGGATTGCCAGTCGGGCGTGCGCATCCAGGTCCGCTCCGCGAGACCGAGCGCCAGCACGACGCCGACCGCCACGGCGACCGCCACGCGCGCGCGCGGCGCGACGCGGACCGCGAACGCATCGAGCAGATCGACCACCACGAGCGCGGCGCCAAAGACCGACAAGAACAGGTAGCGCTCCGCACGCGCGTGAATCTGCGGGAACAGGTTCGCGGTGGGCAGGAACGCCAGCCAGATCCAGGCGAGACCGAGCGCCGCGATCGGTCTCCCCCGCAGCACGCAGAGCGCCGCCGCCGCGAGCATCGCGAGCGGGATCGCCAGCCCGAGCCAGACGCGCGCGTCGCCAAACGAGCGCACGATCGCGACCGTATCGCTCGCGCACGAGTGCAGCGGCGCAACGAGCCATGCGAAGCTCGTCGGCCAAGCGGCTACCGCCGAGAGCAGATGCGTCACGCGATCACCGCCGATCGGCGGCGCCGCGACGAGTGCGTGGCCGAGCATCAGCGGTCGCCACAGGATGACGTAGAGCACGACGATCGCGACCTGCGCGCCGACCAGCAGCGCCGCGCGGCGCAGCGTCGCGCGACCTTCGAACACCGCGCGCGGACTCGTGTGCCGCAACGCAGCCGCGAACCATGCGACCGCGAGCAGCAGCGGCGTCGCGACCGCCTTTTCCTTCGAGAACAGCGCGAGCACCAGCGACGCCATCGACAAAGCGGCGAAACCGGTACGGATGCGGCCGGCGGGTGCCAGCGCGATCAAGCCGAGCGCGATGCTCGCGATCCCGAAGAACGCAGCCATCGCTTCGCCCAGCCCCGAGATCCACACCCACGACTCGATCATCGCCGGGTGCGCAGCGGCGAGCGCCATCGCGAGCAGCGCGAGCGGCAGGCTATCCCACAAGTAGAGTGCGAGCGCGCCGAAGGCCGTGCAGGTCGCGACCGCGAAGACGAGCAGCGCGACGTGATACGCTGTCGGAGACGGCCCCGCGATGCGGTGGATCCCCGTCGCGACCAGGATCTGCAGCGGGCGATAGTACGGGTTCACACCCGCGCCACGGTGCAACGGACGCGTAAAGGCCGAGGTCCACGATTCGCCGGGACCGAGCAGGATTGCGCCCTCGCCGATCTCCGTCTCGTCCATCCAGACCAGTTCGTAGCGGAGCGCTCGCGCGTAGAGCGCAGCGACCAGCACGATCGAGGCGGCGAACAGCAGCGCGATCTGTAGCAGACGCGTGCGCGACGGAGTCATGCGTCGGTGTCGGCGCTGCCGCGGCCCGCAGCGCGCATCAGCCGCTCGCGCACGCCCGGGTGGGCGAGCGGCGCGAGCGCCGCTGCAGCGAGCACGACGGTCGCGATCCAGAAGCGTGGCGTGCCCGGCTCGAGCAACGTCGAGCCGAAGAACGAGTACGCGAACGCGCGCACCGGAGCCGCGATCGCGACGACCAACACGAACGAAACCACCGGCAACGCGGCGAAGCCGGCGCCCCAGAACACCGGTGACATCGGCCCGGCCGGATGCGCGGTGGCGAGCCCGACGATCATGGGTCCCGCCGCTGCGGCGCGCTGCTGGAACGCGTCGACCGCGGCGCCAAAATAGGGCCTGAACCACTCCCGACCGAGTGCGCGCGCAATCGTGTACTTCAGCAGCGCCGAGCCGAGGATCCCGATTGCGCCGAGCACGGTTCCCATCTCGGCGCCGAATACGATGCCGCCCACCGGCAGCACGACCATCGACGGCAGGAACAGGAACTGCCGGAACGTGACGAGTCCGACGAAGATCGCCCCGGCCTTCCAGCCCAGCCCGTCGACCAGATTGCGGATCGACTCCTGCGAAATCTCGATGCCGAGCTGCGATCGGATCAGTTGGCCGGCGAGGAACAGGCCGGCCGTGAACGCGATCAGCATCAGCGGGACGTAGCGGCGCATGCCCGGCCAGCTTAGCTCCGACTCGAGCTCGAGCCTCGCCGGTCCGCCGCCCGCAGCGGCGAGCCGCCGCACCCGGTCGATCTCAGGCGGCCCGCGCCTGCTTGGTGAGCCGCACCATCTCCATCCGCACCTCGTGCGCGGTGTGACAGGCGTGCTCGAACGGAAGCCAGTGAATTGCGCCCGCGTTGCGCAGGTGAAAGCCTTCCGGATCGACGGCGACGAGCTGTGTCGCGTCAGGCTCGGCGTCGAGGAAGCGGCGGCACATCGACTCGATCGCATCGTGGTGATCGTCGTTCATGTGCAGGGCGATCGACGCCTCGTCGGCGCCCCACTCGGGCGCCCTGACGAGCCACGCATCGCGCTCGATCCAGTGGATCTCGCCGAAGCCGCCGATCCAGCGCACGCGCGTGGGTTCGATTCGCCAGAACTCGAAGTCATGGAACTCTTCGTACGCGCGCTGCTCCGGAAAGAGCGCGAAGTAGCGCTGCGCGGCGGCGTCGCGCTCGGCCGCAGGAACTTCGTGCGCTTCGCCGAGCAGGCTGGTGCGACCCAGCGCCTGCCGGTTCCCCCTCGTCGCTTCGATCACCGTCAAACAGGCGCGCCGATTCGCGCCGAGATTGCGCGTGTGCTCGGCGATGCGACTCACGTAGATCAACGGGCGGCCTTCGTGCGTCATCGCGAACGGCGCGAGCGACCCGAACGGAAAGCCGGGCATCGCGAGCGAATGCGTCGAGAGCACGCCGGCATCGACCTTGTGCAGCAGCGATCGCGCCTTTGCCGCGATCGTGGCATCGGTCACCGATCAGATCCCCATCTTCGCGAGCGCATCGATGACGCGGCCCACTGCTTCCGTCACCGCCGGATGCGACTCTTCGAAGTCGTCGACGGCCTCGCGCAGCCGCTCGACCAGCGAGCCGGGGCGAGCCTCGGGGGCCGAGGGGTCGAGTATCGCGTGAATGTCGTCCATCACGTCGCGCAGCAGCTCGCGGGAGCGCTCATCGACGCTCCCGGCCTGCTGCAACTCTTTGTGGAGCTGTTCGAGCGTGTCGCGGAGATGTTGATCCGGCATCGCCGGATCGTACCCGACGAGACGCGGAGGGCTAGCCCTCTCGGTCCCGTTTTCCGAACAGTGACTCGGCCGCCTTCCAGCGCGCGAACGACGAGATCGCACCGCTCGCCGAGAAGACCGCGAGGCACAGCAGCGCGCGACCGAGAAACTCCGCGCTCGTCACGCGCTCACGCGAGAACGTGCCTCCGGATACCACTTCGATCAGCAGCGCGACCACGATCGCCATCGGGATGCCGTGCCGGAGCGCGCCGCGCAGCACGAAGCGCGGAAGTCCCAGCTGCTGCATACCGCCCCACTCGGCCTCACTCGATGCCATGATCGCCTCCTCGGCTCAGGATGGTGCAGTGGGTGTCGGGGCGCTGCGGTGACGGGCCGCGCGCCAGACGCCGCCCTGCGCGAAGCAGTCCCAGCCCCAGCGCAGCCATCGCAACAATGCGCGCGCGAGCCACAACGCCCAGAACAGCATCGCAAGCCGGTACACGCCGAGCGGAACCGACAGCAGCGTCGCCGCGGGCAGGCCGCCGTTGCTGCGATCCTGGTACCAGTGGAGGTCGTAGGCGGTCGAGCCATTGCCCGCGATCTGCATCTCGGGCGTGCCGAGCAGCCCGTGACGGATCGCCTCGAACAGCACGGCGAGCGCCACGGCCGATGCGAGTGCGAGCACAATTTGCGCGGCGTCGAAGGCGAGCGCGCCGAGTCGCGTACCGCGATCGCGCCGCCACGCCAATGCGAAGAGCCACGCGACGACGACGGCGCTCATCCACACCGGCACCTGCGTGAGCCCGAGGCCCAGCAGAAACCAGTGATGGAAACGCAAAGGAACGCTGCGTACCTGCGCGAGCCCGAGCGACACCAACGCCAGCACGAACAGCACGCTCCAGAACAGCACGGCCGGACCGAGCCGCGGCCCCGCCAGCGCGAGCACCCAGCGATTCTCCGGCACGGCGACCTGCACCCCGAGATTCACCGCGGGCGCTCCGAGCGCGACGTCGGGCGTCGCAATGCGCCACGAGATCGCGTCGCTGCTGCGCCATTCGAGCTGCACGGTCTGCTCGCCGGGCCGGATCGGCAGCGACACCTCGCGCCCCTCGGCGCGCAGAGGCTGTTCGATGCCGTCGATGCGCACTGCACGCAGCTCGGCGCCCTCGGGCAACGTGACGGTGTGGCGCCCGCCCTGGGTGCTGCGCAACGTGAGTTCGAGCCGCGCGTCGCGACTGCGCAAGCCGGGCGACAGCACGAGATCTGCCCGGTCGATCGTCAGCGTCGCGCCGCCGACGCCGAGCGGGCGCCGTGCGCTGAGCGTGAGCGACTCGCCCGGCCACGGTCGCCACGCGCGCAGCGGCGCCGGATCGTCCTCGGGCACCGCGACCGGCGGAATGCCCTCGGCGTCGACGTGCCAGATCGGCGCGACCGCGAGCTGCCAGTCTTCGACCCACGCAACCGATGCGGGCGCGCGCAGCGAGAGCGACTTGCGCGGCTCGAGCGTCGATGACCAGCTGATCCCGGTCGCGTCGGGCGCAAACGCGAGCCGCGCGCTGCCACCATAGACGGCGATGCCTTCGGTCGCGACGGCCTCGCCGTCGAGCAGCGGCACTTCCAGCACCGCCGCCTGCCCTGGCGCCGACAAACGAACGACGCGCGTCTCGACCGACCACGCGACACCGATCGACAGTCGTCGCTCGACCTGCGCGAAAAACGGCGGCGGCGCGGGTCGCAGCGACGGCGACGGCGTAGATCCCTGCGTCGCGACACGCACCAGCGAGAGCGCGCCGGAAACACCGCCCTGTGCGTCGACTCCCTCCACCTGCCAGCCCGGCGCATCGACGAGGATCGCACGGGCGCGCATCGGAAACGGGATCTCGATGCGCGCGGAATTCTCCGCGACGCGCCCTTCGAGCAGCACTTCGTGCACGCCCGGCTCGAGCGCGACCCACAGCGCGCCGTCGCTCTCGCGGCGCAGCGCTTCGGTGCTGCGCGCATCGACGAGGATCTGCTGGGGCATGAACTGTCCGGACCCTTCCGTCGCGGCGGGAAGCGGGATAGCGGTCGCAACGGCCGCGTGCGCTTCGAGGCGCAATCGCAGCTGGTCGTTGCGCAGCTCGATCGCGAGGCGCGCGATCGACGCGCAGTTCGGAGTGCACGCCGGCGGCTTCGACAAACGCTCGTGCAGTTCCTGGAGCAGCTGCGGCGACGGCAACTCGGCTCGCGCGATCGGTGCGTGGGTCATCAGCAGCGACAACAGCAGCGCGGTCGAGACCGCGAACCGCGCTAGCGCGGGCGCACCGCCATTGGGCGCCGCGCGGCGCAGCGCCGCGAAGCACAGCGCCGCGAGCAGCAGCACGCGCGCGAACGAGAGCACGCGCGTTCCGAACGGCGAGATCAGCCAGAGCCGCAGCGTCTGCTGCGCCTCGACGGGACCGCTCCAGGCGAGATCGACTTGCAACCACTGCCAGGTCGGCACGCCCGGCCCGGTGGGAATGCGCGCATCGGGATCGAGCGAGCGCAGATCGCGCTGCCCGCGTCCGCGCACCAGTCTGTTCGTGTCGATGTAGCGGCGGACCGGCTGTGCCGCCGGGGGCGCCGCCGGCATCACGACCTCTTCCTCCATCTGGAGGGAGTCAGCAGTACCGGAGTTGCTCGCGGCCATGTCTGCCTGCTTCGCTTGCTGCATCGCGAGGGGCTCGGCTGGTGCAACGCGCCCGAGCAAGCCGATGCCTGGCGCGTACGGACGGGCGAGCGTGGGATGCAGTCCACGTTGCAACTCGCCAACCGCATACGGCACCACTTGTAATGCGAGCAGCAACCAGGCGACACCGCGCAAACCACGCGCCACAACAGCAGCACGACCGCTGCGCAGCACGCGCACCAGCGCTTCGGCTGCGAGCGCACCGAGCCAGACCCAACGCGGCGCAGCCGGCTCGATCCAGGTGAGCACGAACGTCGCGAGCGCGAGCGCACCCCATGCGGGTCCCCACAATTGCGCTGCCGCCGACGCCGCGATCAGCACCAGAAAGAAATCGAGCAGCGTCCACGACGTCACCCAGGTAGGCGATGCACGATCGACGCCGAACGCGTGCACCAGCGACCAGCCGGGCGGCAGCAACAGGCGCGCGCTCAGTTGGTCAAAGCCGCTCGACCAGCCGACGGCCGGCAGCGCGCGCGCATCCGCGTTCTCGATGCGCCCTTCCGCTTGCAGCGTGATGTCGCCGGGCGCCACTTCGACGCCTGTGGCGCCGCCGTCGCCGAGCCGCGTCAGGAACCAATCGCGCCCGCCGACGACCGCACGACCGAGCTGCGACGGTTCGGGCATCTCGAGCCGCGAGCTGCGTCGCAGCCGACCCTTCACCACGTCGCGGAAAGAGAAGCCAGCGCCGTCGAAGTCGAGCCAAAGCGTGCGATCGAGCGACAGGTGATCGGCGGGATCGGGGTCGCCGCGGCGTCGCTCGTCGAGTCGCATCGCGTCGCCGGGGCGCAACAGATACGCCGGCAGCTGTCGCCACTCTCCCGGCAACTCGGTCTGATTCGGGTCGATCGCGCCAACGCCTTCGACCGCAACGATGCGCAGGTCGGGGCGCGCGTCGAAGACCCAGACTTCCTCGGCCGCGAGCGGCGCATCGCCCGGCTTCGGCGGCGCCAGCGCAGCGACGGGACCTTCGTGGCGCGCGCGGATCGTGATCACGTGCTCGCCGGGTCGGAGCTGCACGCGCAAGCGACCGTCCGATTCGAGTCGCGCAGGCAGATCGCCTTCGAGCGCCAGCGGCACGAAGCCCTCCGGATCGACCGGACCGAGGGCGACCTCGCGCGCCCGTCCGGCGACGCGCAGCACGAGGCGTGTCTCGAGTTGCAACGGGACCGAGTCGACGACGCGTCGCTGCACGAGCACTTCAATGAAGTCTTCGGGGGCCGCTTCGCTGGCGGGCACTGCGAGCCACAGGCGTCCGGACTCGTCACGCGCGGGCGCGGCAATCTCGAAGCCATCGAGCGTCAGCGCGACCAGCGCGGTATCGCTCGGGATCGGCAGCAACGCGGGTCGCGCTGCGCGAAAACGGAGCCAACCGTCGATTTGATGGCGTCCGCGTGCGAGCCACGCCGTCGGTGATCCGTTGCCGGCCTCGGAAATCACCGCGAGCGGCTGGCCGTCGACGCGCGCCCCCTCGGGCCACAGCGTGGCGTCGCCAGGCAGCGTCACCCAGGCGCCACTGCTTGCGACCTCGAAGCTCTGCGTGAAGCGCGCCCCGTCCGCATCGACAACGAGAGCGAGCGGGCCGGACCAAATGCAGCGTCGCTCGCCGGCGCCACTGAGAAAGGGGCAGGCGTGCTCGATCTCTTCCGCGAGCACCCATTCGATCCACGGGCGCAGCGCGTCGGGAACGGTCGCGGGGTCGAACGGCTCGGCGCTACCCGCCGCCGCGCCGCGCGCGATCAAGAATACGATCAGTCCCAACGCGCGAGATCTCACGATCGCCCCTTTCGTGCACTCTCGCGGATGTACTTGCGCGAGATCGGCGAGAGGTCGTCGGGCGGGATCTTGCACTCGATCACGCTGAACTCGCGCAGTTCATGCGCCGCGCGCAGCGCTTCGCGCACTTCGCTGCGCGTTTCGGCGCGGAAGCCGGCGCCGCCCCACGCCTGGGCGAGTTCGGCGTACGGCCACGGCGGAATCGCCAGTAGATCGGGTCGCGGCGACACCGGCCGGAAGATCTGCCAGCCGCTGTTGTTGACCAGCACGACGATCGGCGCGACACCGTGACGCGGAGCGTGCGAGATCTCCGGACCGGTCATCTGGAATGCGCCGTCGCCCGACAGCACGAGCGCTCGCCGGCGCGTGCCGATCTGCGCGCCGATCGCCGCGGGCACGGCGAATCCCATCGACGCGTAGTAGCCCTGCGAGAAATAGAGTCCCCCCGCGCGCAGCCGCAACTCGAGGCCGCCGAACAACGAGTCGCCCGATTCGGCGAAGACGTCATAGCCGGGATGCTGATCGAGGAAGTGGTTGATCTCGAGCAGCAGATCGTTGACGCGCAGCGAGGCGTCGCTGCGCAGGGTCTTCGCGCGCTTCAGGTTATCGCAGTAGACCACCGTTTCGCGGAAGCGCGGCATCTTCTCGCGCCCCAGTGCGGCCACGAAATCGCGCAGCGCAACTTCGGTGTAGGTATGGAACGAAACGTTGACGCGACCGCCAACCGCCCAGATCGAGCGCTCGCGCCGCACCTGCGGCTTCGCTGCGCCGAGGTTCATGTCGGTTAGGACGGTGCCGAGCGCGAGCACCAGATCGGCGTCGCGCACGCGTTTCTCGATCGCCGGTGCGGAGAACGGTCCCATGTGGATTCCCATGTGCAGCGGGTGGTCCATCGGGAAACAACCCTTGGCGTCGGGCGTGGTCACGACGGCAGCCCCGAGCCGCTCTGCCAGCCGCAGGAATTCGCGTTCGGCGCCGACCCGATACAGCTCGATGCCGCCGATCAGCACGGGCCGCTTCGCGGCGCGCAGACGCGCGCTCGCATCAGCCACCGACTCGGCGAGCTTGCGCGGATCGGAGGGCGCACTCGGGAAGCGGCCGTTCCATTCGCGGATCTCACGCGGCACCGCGATCGAGATGTCGACGAGATCGCGGTGGATCTCGAGATAGCCCGGCCGGTGCTGGTTCATGATCGCGCGGACGACCTCATGCACCTCTTCCGCAGCGCGCTCGGGGTGGCGCAAGATGCGCGCGTCGACGGTGACCTCGCGGAAGATCCGCCATTGGCCGTCGACGTCTTTCGCCTGGTGGTGCACGCCCGAGAGCTTCTGCTCCGCTTCGCCGGGGCCGCCCGACACGAGGAGCAGCGGAACCTGCTCGGCGTAGGCGCCCGCGATCGGGTTGAGCACGTTGTGGCCGCCGGCGCCGTAGGTGACGCACACGACGCCGAGTCGCCGCGTGCTGCGCGCATAGCCGTCTGCCGCGAACCCGACGGATGGTTCGTGGGAGAACGTGACTATCGCGAGGTCGCGGTCGCGGCCGAAGCGGTGGAAGAGCCCGAGCACCAGATCGCCCGGCAAGCCGAAGATGTGCGTCACGCCGGCGCGCTTCAGGTACGCGACCAGGAAGTCGCCGAGCTTCATGCGCGGCTTCATCGCGGAGCGCTCGCGAAGCGCCTTCACCTCTCGTTCCTTGCCAGATGGAACCAGTGCAGCGCGGCGATCACCAACGCGTGCTGGATGTCGCCAGCGCGCGCGCGCCGGTCGAGATCGGCGAGCGGGACGAGTTCCACCGCGGTCTCCTCCTCGCCGTGGTTCTGGATCTCCGCGACGCGCGCGACGCCGCGCGCCCAGAAACTGTGAACGCGATTGGTGAAGAGCGCGGGATTCGGCGAAAGCGTGCCGATCGGGATCAGGTCGCCACCGCCGTAACCGCTCTCCTCGAGCATCTCGCGCACACCGGCTTGCGCCGGTGTCTCACCCGGGTCGACGATACCGCCGGGAATCTCGAGCGTGATCTCGCGGGTACCGTGACGCCACTGGCGCACCATCACGACGTGTCCGTCTTCGGTGACGGGCACCACGTTCACCCACTCGGCCGCCTCGATGCGCCAGTACGAGTGCGCATCGCCCGAGCGCGGTGCGCGCACGAGATCGCGATGAACGCGGAACACAGTGCAGTCCTGCACCTGCTCGGTGTCGAGGACGGTCCACGGACGCGGGCTCACCATCGCGCCAAGCTAGCCCGGATCGCGAACTAGAGAACCTGGTCGATCACGATCGCGATGTCGCTCTCGCCGGGCTGATGCGGCGCGGGCGTCTGACCCTGCAGATCGCCCGGCGCGCGCGTCATCGCGTTGCCGTCGGCGTCGAGGCGTGCGGACAGTTGCAGCGGTCCCGCGAAGGGCATTGCCTTGATCATCCGGTCGTCCGGGCCGATCGTGAAATCCATCGGGAAGAGCGGCGATTCGACGCGCTTCACCGCGAGCGGCGGACCCCCGCCTTCGCCCTTGCGAGCGATCAAGAACAGGATCGCGCCAGCGGGAACCTTGCGCTCGAAATCCGGCGCGAGCGTAATCGTGCCGCGGAGCGGTTCGCCCTCAGCGCCGGCGACCGGCGCTCCCCCTTGAGCGGTCGCAGCGCCGGGGGCTGCCGGCATCCCGGGCTTTGCCTCCCCACCCTTCTGCGCGGCGCGCTCGGCACCTTCCGGGAAGATGCGCGATAGATCCGGCTGTTCGGGTTTCTCACCCGGCACGTACGGCTCGATCGCGCGGTCGCAGGCGAACGTCGACGCCGCGACCAGCATCCAAGTGGCGACCTGCACCGGGAAACGAAGCGAGCCGTTCGAACGAGCGTTGCGCATGGTCGATCGACGTTAGCGCTGCGTTACGGTTCGAGCCGCCTGCGAAGGGGACGCCGTGGTTCAACCCCTGCACCTCGATGATGCGAAGCTGCCCGACTACTTGCGCGGCCTCGGCCTGCTCGCGGCGGGCGAGAGCGCGCGCGTCGATCCCGCCGGCGACGGCAACATCAACTGGGTGCGACGCGTTCGGGTGGGCGATCGCTCGTTCGTGGTGAAGCAGGCGCGGCTGCACCTCGAGCGATTCCCCGCGTATCAGGCGCCGACCGAACGCATCGTCTGCGAAGCCCGCTACCTCGATACCGTGCGACCGCTCGATCGCGACGCGGTTTGCCCGGTCGTCGTTCGCTTCGACGAGAGCGCGCGTGTGCTCGTACTGGAAGATCTGGGCGAGGCAAAGCGCCTCGACGCGGTGCTGGCGAGCGGCGACGACGTCCGCGGCGTCGCGCAACGACTCGCTCGCTTCCTCGGCGCGGTGCACGCCGCGACCGCGAATGACGCCTCGCTGGCCGCGCATTTCGAGAACGACGCGATGCGGCGGCTGCACGGCGATCACATCTTCGAGCTGCCCTTCCAGCCGAACGAGTTCCCGCTGCCCGCTGCGGTGCGTGCGCGCGCCGAGGCGATCTGGCAAGACGGTCGACTCGCCAACGTCGCGCGCGAGGCCTACGCGCGATACCTCGCTCGTGACGGCGCGCTGGTCCATGGCGACGTGCAGGCGGGCAACGTGCTGATCGCTGCACGCGGCGCGGTGCTGCTCGACGCCGAGATCGCGCACATCGGCGACCCTGCGTTCGATCTCGGGACTCTATTCGCACATCTGTGGCTGCCGGCCGTTGCGCGCGGCGCCGCGAGCGACGCCGATGCCACGCTCCATGGAGCCTGGCGCGCCTACGCGAGCGCGATGACCGAAGTCGATGCGAGCCTGCACCCGCGCGCGGTTCGCTACGCGGCGATCGAGATGCTGCGCCGCACGCTCGGCGCGGCGCGCGTCGCGGCGGTCGAGGATCCGGCGGCGTCGCTGCGCGTCGTCGACTTCGCGGTCGCGCTGCTCGGCGTCAGCTAGCGGCGGGGACTCCCGCGTTCCGGCGACG
>CAYGWM010000001.1:0-72624 GCA_964353555.1 uncultured Spirochaetales bacterium | reverse complement strand
GCGGTCGCGCTGCTCGGCGTCAGCTAGCGGCGGGGACTCCCGCGTTCCGGCGACGGCGAGTCGGCAGAGTCGCTCCACGAACTCGTCGAGCGTGATCATGAGCCCACTTTAGCCGACGGCCTTCGCTCGCTTTCGCGCGGGACGGAGGCTTCCTCGTCGGCCCACTGGATGCGGCGGTAGTCGAAGTCGCCGCGCGAGATCGGGTTCAGCTTCACGATGTCGAAGTACGGCGAGAGATCGAAGTCGCGCGGCGTGATCAGCGTCGGGTGACGCATCCGGAACAGGCCCGTGAAGTCCTGGCTCGGCTGCCCGAAAATGCGGCGTGCGATCTGCCGGCGGGGTTCGTCTTCGTTCTGCTCGGGATAGGTGACCGTTGGCAGGATCGGGAACCGCACTTGTTCGAAGAGCCGCGCGATCAGGCTCGAGCAGATCACCTCGGTGGGCTCGCTACTACCGAAATGCAGCGCGGCGACGCGCCAGCGCGGCGGCACGACCGATACCGGGACCATGTAGCGGGCGAGATCGAAGACGTTGCGCAGGTCGTAGCGCCAGCCGATCGACGCGACGGCGCCGTCCATCAGCACGGCGCAATGCTCCTGCCGCAGCTTGTGAGGCCGGCAGATCCGCAGGTTGTAATCGACGTACTTGGCGACCGGTCCGATCTGCACGCCGCGCGGCAGCGCTTCGACCATCAGATGCGCCGCCTCGTCGCCGAAGTGATCACGCGCCCAGTCGGCGCGCTCGCCGCCGCGTCGCAGCAGCTCGTCGCCGACATAGACGCCCGCGTGCGACCAGCAGCTCTGCGTCAGGTAGCGGATCACCGCGGAGACGCGCTGATCGCCCTCGACCAGAATCACATCGCCCTTGCGAAGGCCCGCCTCGAGCGCCGCGAGGTCGTTGCGCGCGCGCCGCTCGTAGCAAGGAAGCGGCTCCAGCAGATAGTCGACGATCCGGTCGACGAGCCAGCGTCGCAAACTCACGTCCGCGCCCCCGCGCGATCTTCTTTACACAGCAGGATCGATCGGCCAGCATCGGGGGCCGTGTTCACCCCTGACTCCACTGCGCGACTGTGGCTGCGCGCACTGCTCTGGCTTTCGCTCGGGATCTGGATCGGGGCGATGGGGCTGTTCGGCGCGATGACCCGCGTCGCGTTCGAGGTCGTCCCGACCCCGGAGATCGCGGGGCATCTGGTGAGCCGACTGCTCCAGCCTCTGCTGCTGACCGGCGCCGTGCTGGGAGCCGGTCTCGCTGTGCTGGGCGCCGTACTCGGTCGGGGACGGCTCGCGATCGTCTTTCCGCTGCTGCTTTCCATTGCCTGCCTCGTCAATCAATTCGGCGTCTCGCGGGCTGTGGCTGAGATCCACCTTGCGGATCCGGGGCTCGCGCCGGGCCTCGCCGCGCGCTTCGCGACCCTCCACCAGCTCTCCGTTTGGCTGTTCACCGGTACGGGCCTCGGCGCGCTCGTTCTCGCCGCGATCCATGCCCGGATCGACGTCAGCGAGTCGCAGCGCAACAGCCCCAGTCGGATCGAAGCGGCGAAGGTCGGCTAAAAAACATCGAGAAAACCGCCCGGACGCATGGAAGTGGCTCCCGCCATCCGGTATGTTTCGCCCCTCGCTGAAGTAATTTATCTAGTAATGTCGCCCACTTAGACAATCCCCGGGCGGCCAAGGGTTCCGATGGACGTCAAGATCAAAGCCGTCCTGCAGTTCACGATCTCGGGCGATACGCTCGAGAATACTCTTGCCGAGTACGATGAACTCACGGTGGAGGGCCTCCTGAGGGAGGTTCTCGACAAGGCGATCGCGTGCGACGCGATCAAGGCGCAGGTCCTCGAGGGTCCGAACACGCTCGAGGATTACGACAAGCAGGCCGAGGCCGGCGGCTGAGCCGAATCGGGTCCCTGCTCTGCCAAGCCCAGGTCAGAACAGTGCGAGTTGCTCGGGCCCCGATCGAGCGATCGCAGCCGGGGGCGTGACGACCGCGTTCGGCGTGCGGTCGGAGATCATCGCGACCGGCGCCGTGGCTTCCAGCTCGTCGTCGCGACCCGGCCGATAGATCCCCTCCCGGCGCGCGTGTTCGAGGATGCGCCGGTAGAAGGCCTGGAAGCGCTTGCCGTGGTTGAAGTGGCGCAGATGCGCCAGCTCATGGCAGAGCGTGTCGACGAGACTCGAGTACTTGAGCGGCCTGCCGGTCGCCGCGTGCAGCAAGCGGATGCGGATCGTGCCGTCCCGGTAGCAGACGCCGAGTCGGCGTTTTACCTGCGGACGCTCCGGCTCGATCACTCGATACCGGAGTCCGAACATCCGCGCGATGCGCGCCGCGTCGCGCTCGAGCTGTTCGATCAACATCGCTCGATCAACATCGTTTGTTCAGCACCGCGCGATCCGTGTCATGCGAAGCGCGAGTTTTCCGCTGCGCGCTCGTCGCGTCAAGCAAACGTGAGCGAGTCGCTATCTTCGTCGCGTGACGACCGTGATCTCGTCTGAACAGATTCCGCTCTTTCCGCTCTCGAACGTCGTTCTCTTTCCGCACGTCCACTGCCCACTCCACATCTTCGAGCCGCGCTACCTGCAGATGACCGCCGCTGCGCTCAGCGGCGCGCGGCGAATCGGCATGGTGACGGTGCGTCCCGAACATCAGCCCGAGATGCGGCGCGATCCCCCGCTCTTCACGATCGGTTGCGTCGGCACCATTCAACAGGCGCGTCGCCGCGAAGACGGTCGTTACGACATCGTTCTATTCGGCGCTGAGCGCTTCCGCATCGTAGAAGAAATCCCGCGCGATCAAGAGCGTTTGTACCGGGTTGCGCGAGTAGAGTTGCTGACGGAGCGCTTCGACGAACCGCGCGAGGGCATTCCGCTGCAGGGAATGCGCGCCGATGCGATCGACTTGCTGACGCAACTGCTGCGCTTCGTTGCGCCTGACTCCGCACACGAGATCGATCCGCGCAGCTTCTCTGGCGTCGACGATACGGCGTTTGTCAGCGCGCTGTGCCAGATGCTCGATCTACCGCCGGCGGAGAAGCAGGGACTGCTGGAAGCAGAGGGTCCGATGGCGCGCTGCGAGCGTCTCGTAGCCGTCTTGCAGTTCCGTTTGGCGGAGTTGCTCGGCGGCATGCCGGGGCCTTCCGGCGCTTTGCACTGAATTTTCGTGAATCGCTGAAATATTGAGATCTTTCGAGATCACGTGAGATCGTCGCGTGCGATGCAAACCGGCGCGCGACTCGATCCATGTCGTCTTGCCGCACCCGACGACATCTCACACGACGCTGCGAACTCCCCGGAATCGAATCACGATCTCATTTGCAAACACGAGTTCTCCGTCGGCGAATCGATGTTTCACGCTGTCTCTTGCCGGTGTCATCGTGCGTGCACGATCACCGAGTTTTCCCTCTTGCGCGTGCACAGGTCGTATGGTCTACTCCGCCCGCTTCTGGAGTTTCGCACCGGAAGAATCCGGGAAAACTCGACTCAAACTTCCGAACAAACAACTTCGAATCGTTTGGGAACATCGTCGCATGACCTGCCCCCCTCAGGTCTGGGACGGCGTACTGCGCCGTCTAGCGCACGAACTTTCGCCGCTCGCTTTGTCGGCGTGGATCACCCCGATCCGCACCGATGTGAACGGACTGGTTCTGCGTCTCTCGTGCCCGAGCGCGTTCCATCGGGATCGCGTTCGCGAGCGCTTCCTCACACGCATCGAAGAACTGGTGAGCGAGGAAGCGGCCGCGCCGATGCAGGTCGCGCTGGAAATTGGCGCTCCGCTGCGCGCAGCCCCGCCGCTCGTGACGGCGGGTACTGCGGAAGAAGCACGCTCGGTCGCTCTCACGCTGGCCCCAACGCCGGTCGCGGTGCGCGCGCCGGAGCATCAGTCGCGCAGCATCGCGCTCGTGCCGGAGCCGCAGCCGCTTCGGCCGCGCCCCGATCTTCCGCAGCACACCTTCGCGAGCTTCGTCGTCGGGCCGGGCAACGCGCTCGCGCGCGAGGCGTGCGTGGCGCTCGCACAAGGACGCCAGCTCGCGATGAGTCCGCTCTATCTGGTCGCTCCCGATGGGCAGGGCAAGACGCACCTGGCCGCCGCGGTGGTCGGCGAAGCGCGCGAGAACTCGTCCGCGCGCGTCGTGTCGGCCTCCGGGGAGCAGTTCACCAATGAACTGTTGGCGGCGATCCGCGCCAACCGCACCGCCGAGTTCAAGGCGCGCTACCGCCGCGACTGCGATCTTCTCGTGCTCGAAGACGTCCAGTTCGTCGGCGGCAAGCGCCAGACCCAGCTCGAGCTGTTGCACACCCTCGAATCGCTCGCGCAGCGCGGCGCGCGTGTGCTGCTGACCGCCGAGCGGCTCCCGAAGGAGATCCCCGATCTCGACCCGCGCCTCGCGTCGCGGATGGCGAGCGGACTGTGCGCCGAGATCGAGGCGCCGGACACGGAGTTACGCCGCGCGATCCTGCGCACCAAGGCCGCCGCGGGCGGCGTGCGACTTCCGCCCGGGGCGCTCGAGCGTCTCGTCTCAGTGCCCGGCAGCGTGCGCGATCTCGAGGCCGTGCTGATCCAGTTGGTGGCGAGTGCCTCGCTGCTGAAGCGCGCGATCGATCTCGACCTCGTCGAGTCGGCGCTGCGCAAGATGCTGCCGCGCCTCGCCGCGCAGGGACTCGACAGCGAGCGCGTCGTAGAGACGGTCGCGACGGCATTCCAGACGACGCCCAACGCACTTGCATCGCGCACGCGTCGTCGCGACGTGCTGGTTCCGCGCCAACTCGCGATGTACTTGTGCACCCGCTACACGGATGCCTCGATGCAGCGCATCGGCCAGCTCTTTGGGCGCAACCATCCGTCGGTGGCCAACGCCGTTCGCGCCGTCGAGCGCGGCCTGCTCGAACGCGCCCCGCTCCGTTACAAGGTCGAAGCGCTGATCGCGCGTCTCGATACGCTCGCCGGCAAACCCACGAAGTCGGCGAAGCACTGAACTACAGCCGCCGCAGAAACCCCAGCACATGACTCCGAAGCCCCATCGTCCCGCGTAGCGAGGCGAATCCGAGCGGCGAGCTCCATCAGGCCCGCCCGCGGCCGAGCCGGCTCGAACGCCTCCTACCCCTCGCCGCCATCGATGCCGAACTTCCGCATCAGCCGGTACAGCGTGGTGCGATCGACGCCGAGCCGCGCCGCCGCTTCGACGCGCCGGCCGCCGGTCTCGGCCAGCACCGCGCGCACGCGCTCCGCGGCGGCGCGATCGAGGAAGCTGCGGAGTCCGGCGGCGTTCTCCTCCGCCGGCGCGACGCTCGGGCCATCCGGCGCGTCGATCAACAAGTCGTCGAGCACGAGCCGGTCGCCGCGCGTCAGCACGACGCCGCGTTCAATCGCGTTCTCCAGCTCGCGCGCATTGCCAGGCCACGCGTGGCGACCGATCCACGCCTCGACCTCGTCACTCCAGCCGCGCACCGCACGATCGAGCTCCGCGTTCCATTTCACCAGGAAGTGGCGCGCGAGTGGCAGCACATCCTCGCGACGCTCGCGCAGCGGCAAGAGATGGATGGGGATCACCGCAAGGCGGAAATAGAGATCCTCGCGGAAGCGGCCGCTCGCGACTTCGGCGCGCAGGTCGCGATTCGTCGCTGCGACGACGCGCACGTCCACCTCGCGCGTGGAATCGCCGCCGACGCGCCGCACCGAACGCTCCTGCAGCACGCGCAGCAGCTTCGCCTGGAAGCCCGGGTCCACCTCACCGATCTCGTCGAGGAACAGCGTGCCGCCGCTCGCCTGTTCGAAGAGGCCGCTCTTCGCACGCTCGGCGCCGGTGAAGGCACCGCGCTCGTGCCCGAAGAGCTCCGACTCGAGCACGCCCGCTGCGAGCGACTTGCAGTTCACCGCAACGAACGGCTGCCCGACGCGATCGCTGTGGTAGTGCACGGCGCGCGCAATCAATTCCTTGCCGGTGCCGCTCTCGCCGGTGACGAGCACCGTCGCCGGACTCTTCGCCGCGCGGCGCGCGCGATCGAGCGCGTCGCGCATCGCATCGCTCACCGCGACGATCTGGTCGATCGAGTGGCGGCTGCGGAGTTCACTGCGCAGATAGCGGTTCTCGCGCGAGAGCCGCGTCCAGTCGAGCGCGCGCTGAACCAGCGCCTTCAGCGCATCATTGTCGAACGGCTTCTCGACGTAGTCGTACGCGCCGTGCCGGATCGCCTCGATCGCCGAGGAGACGGAGCCGTGTGCGGTAATCAGGATCACCGGCAGCTCGCGATCGATCGCCAGCGCATCGTGCAGCACAGCGAGTCCGTCGGGCGCCGGCATCCGCAGATCCGTCAGCAACAGATCGAAGTGACGTTCGCGCAGCGCGGCGAGCGCCGCGGCGCCGTCGCGAAACGGCTCGACCTCGTGGCCGTCGCGGCGCAGCACCATCGCGATCACCTCCGCCATGCGCGCTTCGTCGTCGAGCACCGCGATGCGCGCCTTCATGCGGCGACCTCGCTCCGCGCCGGCAAGGCGAGTCGGAAGCACGCGCCGGCGCCATCTGCTCCGGCGCCCGCGCCCTCGACGAACACCAGCGTGCCGCCATGCGCCTCGGCGATGCGCAGCGCCATCGCGAGCCCGAGGCCGGTACCACGCGGTTTCGTGGTGACGAAGGGCTCGAAGAGTTGCGCGCGCAGCGACGGCGCAACACCCGGACCATCGTCCGCGACATCGATGCGCAGCGCTGCGGCGTCGCTCGCAACCCGCACCGCGATGCGACCTTGCGGCGCCACCGCCTCCGCCGCATTGATCAGCAGATCGAGCAACACCTGCGCCAGTAGGTGCGGATCGGCGCGCACCGTGCCCTGCTGAGGCGCAATCTCGCGGACTGCGCGCGCGTCGATCGCGCGGAGCGCATCGCCCGCCAACTCGAGAGCGTGATCGAGGACCTTCTCGACGTCGATCGCTTCGATGCGCGGCTGCGTCGGCCGCGAGAAGTCGAGCAGTGTCGTCACCAAGCCGTTCAGGCGATCGCTTTCGTCGCAAATGAACTGGCAGGCGCGGAACGAGTCGTCGCCGGGCGCGAAGCCCTCGCGCATCAGCGCCGCCGAAGCGCGGATCACGCCGAGCGGGTTGCGCACCTCGTGCGCGACGCCCGCGGCGATCCGGCCGATCGCGGCGAGCTTTTCATGCTGCACCAGCGCGCGCTGCGCGTCTTCGAGCTGGCGGAGCTGGCGCGCGATCGTGTCGGCGTCGCGGCGCGCACGCTGGCGCTGGATCGCGAGCCGCCCGACTGCGAAGCCGAGCGCGCCGAAGGTCACCGCGAGGCCGATCGCGAAGATCGCGGGATCCGGCGGCGAGAGCTCGGGCGAACCCATGAAGACGAACAGACCGTAGTCGGCGAACCCCATCGCGACGCCCGCGGCGAGGCCGATCCAGTCCCAGTGTCTGCGGAGTGATGCGAGCAGCGGCACGGCCGGAGCCTACAGCAAGGCGCATACCGGATCCGCGCGAACGCTTGCGATGCACGCGCTGTCGGCAGCGTTGCAAGCGCTCCTCACGACGTTGCAGCGCTGCAACGTTTCCGCCCGCGAAGCTCGCGCTGGTAGCGCCGTGACGCGGGCACGTCGGTTGCAGATGCGATCGATCACTACTGGGCGACGGCGCCCAGCCCACGAAAGGAACACGAGATGACCAAGACCCAGATCCTGCTCGGCGTCGTACTCGCCGCCTTCGGTTTCGAGACGGCCTATGCGATCGTCCATTTCGGCTACATCGGTTTCTTCGAGAACCTGCTCAGCGCGGGATACCCGACGCTGCTCGTGGTCGCGGACCTGCTGATCGCGCTGTCGCTCTTCAGCGTCTGGATGTGGAACGACGCGCGCGAGCGCGGCGCGACGCTGTGGCCGTACCTGCTGCTCACCGTGACGCTCGGCTCGATGGGGCCGCTGCTGTACCTGATCCGGCGCGAGAGCAGCAAGCGCGCCGAGTCCGGCGTCGTCGCGGCGCATGCGGTTCGAACGGCCTGATTTGTTCGTGCGCAATTGGCCTCCTTCCGGTGCGGTAGTCGTGGCAACATGCGCGACCAACGGAAGGAGGCACAATGTCGATCGCTCTGCGCGAGGGACGACCCGAGGACGCCGAGCGCTGCGGGCGCATCTGCTACGAAGCGTTCCGCGCGATCAACGAGGCGCACAACTTCCCGCCCGACATCCCGACCCCCGAGATGGGCATCGGCCTGTTGCGCATGATGATCGCCCACCCCGGCTTCCACGTGGTGGTGGCCGAGCGCGACGGCGTGCTGCTCGGCAGCAACGTACTCGACGAACGTTCTGAGATCGCCGGCGTCGGTCCGATCACCGTCGACCCACAGTTGCAGAACGCGGGCGTCGGTCGACTGCTGATGGGGCACGTCCTCGCGCGCGCGTCGTCGTTCGCCGGTGTGCGACTGGTACAGGCCGCCTTCCACAACCGTTCGCTGTCGCTGTACTCGAAGCTCGGCTTCGATCCGCGCGAACCACTTTCGTGCTTGCAGGGAACCCCGCTCGCGAAGCAGCTCCCGGGATTCACCGTGCGCCGCGCGAATGCCGACGACCTCGCCGGCTGCGATGCGCTCTGCCTCCGCGTTCACGATCATACGCGCAGCGGCGAAGTCGCCGACGCGATCCGGAGCGGCAACGCGCAAGTGGCGCTGCGCGCGGGTCGCATCACCGGCTACGCAACCGGCATCGCGTTCTTCAGCCACGCGGTCGGCGAGACCAACGAGGACGTGCAGGCGCTGATCGCCGCCGCACCGATCTTCCACGGACCCGGCTTTCTCGTCCCGACGCGCAACGCCGCGCTGCTGCGCTGGTGCCTCGAGCAGGGCCTGCGCATCGTGCAGCCGCTGACGCTGATGAGCATGGGCCGCTACCAGGAACCGCGCGGCGCGTGGCTCGCGTCGATCGCCTACTGATCCGCTTCGGACAATCGCAGCCTCAAGGACTGGTGCGAGCGGGCGCGCTCTCCGCAGCGAAGCGATCGAGCGCGAGGCCCTTGTACTCGGCGCGGAAGCCCGCCTGTTCGAATGCTCTGCGCAGCGGCGAATCGAGCGCGACTTCGCCGTCGATGCGTTCGATGCGCAACGCGCGACGGCGGCGATCGGCGAGTAGCCCGCGCAGCGCGCCCACCGCGCTCGCGAACGCTCCGCCACCGCCGACGGTGGGGAAGCTCAGCACCTGCCGCCCGCCACGATCGAGGTAGAGCGCGAGTTCTCCGTCCGCCAGCACGACCGCGGCGCCCGCGGCGCGGCGCGGCCTTGCCGCTTCCGCGTCTGCGCGCTGCGTCGGCGCGGGCCACGGCAGCACGGCGCCGTATGCATTCGCGGGATCCGTCGCGGCGAGCAACACGAAATCGGCCTGGTCGCTGCGATCGCGCGCCGCGCGCAGCTGATCGACCGCGCCGGCGAACGCGAACTGCGCGCCGCCGAGTCCATCGACGAAGTGACCCCGGCGGATCTTGCCCGCCTCTTCCATCGCGCGCAGCACCGGGTAGACGGCGGAAAAGCCGCCGGCAATTGCCTCCGCGGCGAGCGCATCGCGCGCAACGATGCCCCAACGATCGAGCAACACCAGCGAGCGCGCATGCGCGCGGCGCGTCACGTCGACCGGCCCCGTCACCAGTTGCGCGACCAGCGACCAGCGCCCCGCTGCCGGTGAAGGCGCGTTCCTACCCGGTCGTCGCTTCTCTGCGCGCGCCGCGAGTGCGCGCAGTGGATTGAAGGTGTCGTTCGTGACGAGGCCCGCCCAGACGAGATCCCACAGCGCATCGAAGACCTGTCGCTCGCTGGCAGCGCCCGCGATTGCGAGCAGTCCGGCGAAGAACGAAGCGCCACGAAGCTCGAGGTGTTCGAGCATCGCGCGGTGCAGCGCGCCGAGTTCCGCGGGGGCGTCGAGAACGTCGACCAGCAGGCCCGCGCGCTCGCGGCGGTAGAGCGCGACGCGGCCGTCGCGTTCGCCGAGCGCGCCGCAGCCGACCCAGACGAGTTTCCCGAGCGCGCCGCGTTCATCGAGCATGCGCGGATCGAAGTCGCGCACGCGCGCGGGCAGGATCATCCGTTCCAGATCCGAAAACGGCAGCGGCACGCCCTCGAGCTGCGCGAGCGCGTCGTCGAGTCGGCGCTCGCCGCCGTGTGCGGCGCCGATGCCGTGCCACGACGGCAGGAAGCGCGCGAGCACGCGCGCTTCGACAGCAGCAACCTCACCCCGCAGCTTCGCCATCGTGCGGCGGCGGATCCGGCGCAGCACCTCGGCGTCGCACCACTCGTGCTCGCGACCGCCCGGGCGGAACTCGCCGGAGAGCAGCCGCCCGCGCGCTTCGAGCAGCCCGAGCGCCACTTCCGCTTGCGCCGGCAACAGATCGAAGCGACGCGCGAGCTGCGCCGCCACGAACGGCGCGTGCGTTCGCGCGTAGCGCAGCAACAGTTGCTCCATCGGCTCGACTGTCGGTTCGAGCAGCGCGCTCGCGAGACCCACGGGCAGCACGCAGCCCAGCGCGTCGCGGTACAGCGCGGCGTCCTCGGCGGCGATGAAGCGGGATTCGCCGGCGATCCGGATCGCGACGATGCGCCGTCGCGACGACAACTCGGCGAGCCACGCAGCGGGATCTTCTTCGCAGCGAGCGGCTAGCTCATCGCTGGTGAGATCGCCGACGCGGCGCAGCAGATCGACCAGCGAGTCCAGGTGCGAGACGCGCATCACCTCGGCGCGTCCCTGCAGCTCGTCTTCCACTTCTTCGAGTGCGCGGGCGTCGAGCAGATCGCGCAGCTGCTCCTGGCCGAGCAGGTCGCGCAGCATGTTGCGATCGAGCTGCAGCGCCTGCGCGCGGCGCTCGGCCGCCGGCGAGTCGCCTTGATACAGGTATGCAGCCGTGTACGCGAAGACCAACGAGCGAGCGAACGGCGACGCGATGCGCGTTTCGGCTTGATCGACGCGCACCTCGCGCGAGCGGATGCGGCGCAGCAGATCGACGAGGCCCGGCAGATCGAAGACGTCTTGCAAGCAGCTGCGGTAGGTCTCGAGGATGATCGGGAAGCTCGGGAACTGCCGCGCGACTGCGAGCAGGTTCTGCGACTTGAGGCGCTGCACCCAGAGCGGTGTACGCGAGCCCGGCCGGCGGCGCGGCAGCAGCAGCGCGCGCGCCGCGTTCTCCCGGAAGTTCGCGGCAAAGAGCGCCGAGTTCCCGAGCTGCGAGACGATCAGGTCTTCGACGATTTCAGGATCGGGCAGCAGCGCGTCGACGTCCGGCAGCACGTCGGCATCGGCGAAACGCAGCACGATGCCGTCGTCGCTCGACACCGCCTGCACCTCGAAGCCGGCGTCCGCGCCGAGCTGCGCTTCGAGCGCCAGCGCCCACGGCGTGTGCACGCGCGCACCGAACGGCGAGAGGATGCAGACACGCCAGTCGCCGAGTTCATCGCGGAAGCGTTCGATCGTGATGGCGCGATCGGTGGGCAACGTGCCGGTCGCTTCTCGCTGCTCGTGCAAGTGGTCGAGCAGATTGCGCGCGGCGAACGCGTCGAGGTGATGCGTCTCGCGCAGCCAGGCCTCGGCCTCCTCGCGTGGTTTGTCCGCGACTTCGCGCACGAACGCGCCGAGCGCGCGGCCGAGTTCGATCGGGCGCCCCGGTCCTTCGCCGCGCCAGAACGGCAGGCGTCCGACTTCGCCAGGCGCCGGCGCAACGAGTACGCGATCGCGTGTGATCTCGATGACGCGCCAGGTCGACGCGCCGAGCGTGATCGTCTGCCCCGGCCGCGACTCGAAGACCATCTCTTCGTCGAGCTCGCCAACGCGCGGACCCTCGCCGCCGACGTGCACGGTGTACATGCCGCGATCGGGGATCGTGCCACCCGACAGCACAGAAAGCTTTGCGGCGCCGCGTGTCGGCGTCAGCACGTCGGCTTCGCGGTCCCAGACGAGGCGCGGCCGCAGCTCGGCGAAATCGGTGGACGGGTAGCGACCCGCGAGCATGTCGAGCACCGCGACCAGCGCATCGCGCGACAGATCGCGGTAGTTCGCCGCGCGGCGCACCACGCGCTCCAGCTCATCCACCTGCCACGGCGCAACGCCGCACATCGCAACGATCTGCTGCGCCAGCACATCGAGCGGATTGCGCGGGAGCTGCGTCGCCTCGACGGCGCCCTCTTCCATGCCGCGGCACACGACGGTGGCTTCGAGTAGATCGCCGCGGTGTTTGGGATAGACGCGGCCCTTCGAAACCTCGCCGACCTGGTGCCCCGCACGCCCGATCCGCTGCAAGCCGCGCGCGACCGCGCCGGGCGACTCCACGAGCAACACCAGATCGACCGCGCCCATGTCGATACCGAGTTCCAGACTCGACGTCGCAACGATCCCGCGAATCCGCCCCGCCTTCAGCGCCTCCTCGATCTCGCGCCGCTGCTCGTGCGCAATGCTCCCATGATGCGCGAGCAAAATCTCCTCGCCCGCAAGCTCGTTCAGCCGCTGACAGAGCCGCTCGCAAAGCCCCCGCGAATTCACGAACAGGATCGTCGACCGATGCGCCAGCACCTGCTCGAGCAGCGCCGGATAGATCGCCGGCCACAACCCCAACGAAGGCTCCGGCAACTCCGTCAAGAAACTCGAGAATGGTGCCGGGCTCGTGTCGGCGGTTTTGTCAGGTTGTTGTGACGCGGGCGTGACGGGGCGCGTCATGTCGGGAACCGGCACGCAGATCTCGACGTCGAGGCGCGGGCGCGCGCTGGTATCGACCACCGCCACGGGCCGATCACCGCCGAGGAAGCGCGCGACTTCCGCGAGCGGTCGGGCGGTGGCGGAGAGTCCGATGCGTTGAGGATCGCTGGCGGTCAGCATCGCGACGCGTTCCAGCGACAGCGCGAGATGCGCGCCGCGCTTGGTCGGCGCCAGCGCGTGGATCTCGTCGACGATCACCCACTCGACGCTGCGCAGCGTCTCGCGCTGCGCGGAGCCGAGGATCAGGTACAGCGACTCGGGCGTCGTGACGAGGATCTCGGCGGGATCGCGCGCCTGCTCCTGTCGCTCACGTGCGGGCGTGTCGCCGGTGCGCACCGCTACGCGCGGCATCCGCACCGGCAGCGCGAGCTTCTCGGCCGCGCGCCGCACACCGACGAGCGGCGCGCGCAGATTGCGCTCGATGTCGTAGACGAGCGCTTTCAGCGGCGAGATGTAGAGCACACGCACGCCGGGCGGCCGCGGCGGCTCGGCGTCGTCGGCGCGCGAGAGCCGATCGATGCAATAGAAGAACGCCGCGAGCGTCTTGCCACTACCGGTCGGCGCGATCAGCAGCGCGTGCTCGCCGGCGGCGATGCGCGCCCAACCCTGCGCCTGCACGGGCGTCGCGTGTTCGAACGAGGATTCGAACCACGCGCGCGCGGCGGGGCCGACGGGGGTTAGGGGCATCGCGGCATTCTAGACCTGGATCGTTCGCGCGACAGCCGCGCGGGGTGGCATCATCCATCATGCCCGGCGAACCGCTCCGCGTCCTCGAGGATCCCGCCGCAGCCGACATCGCGTTCCTCGAGAATCAGATCAACGAGCACAACGCCGACGTCACCGGCCATCACGACGGCCGCATGCTGGGGATTCTCCTGCGCGACGACCGCGGCGCGATCCGCGCTGGCGTGAGCGAACGACAAGAACTCCGGCGCACGTGACGAGCGCGCACGAGCCCATCATCGCGGTCGCGATGCTCGTTGTCTGGGCGATGACGGCGAGCGTGAGTCCGAGGAAGATCTCGCCGCAGTATTCCGCCTGGGCGAGGAAGGACTGCACCGTCGCCCGCACGTCGCTGGTGGCGCGGCGGTTGACCCAGATCACGCTGACGCAACGGGTCACGGTCAACGCGATGCCACTCACGAGCAACACGCCCGCCATGCCGGTGACGTCGTCGGGCGCGCCCGCGAGCACGATCAGGCCGAGCGCACCGATGAAGCACGCTGACACATAGACGCGTCGGGCGACGCCTGCGCCATCGATGCGCGCCTCGACGATGCGCAACGCGAGCGCGCCGACCGCCAGCGTGACGAGACCGAGCGCCGTGAGCCACACGATCGGATCGAGTTGCGCAGGGAAGCCGAGTTCGACCAGTTGTTTGGGGAACAACCGCCCGAACGCTTCCGCGGCGCCGTTCACCAGGATCGTCGCAGCGAAGACGATCAGGATCTCGGGATCGCGGCGCGCAAGGTCGACGCCGCGCCGGAAGATCGACACCGACTCGCGCCAGCGCTGCTCGCGCGTTGGGGTGAAGTGGTGTTCGGTGAATCGTGCCGCGACGAACAGCCCCAACACCAACATGGCGAGTCCAGAGGCCACCATCGAAGTGGCGAGTCGGTCGCCCAGGCGAGCGCGCCGAACCCGACCATGCCACCAGCCGCTCCCACCTGCTGCCAGCGAGCACTCGCCGTCAACATAGCGGCGATGCGGTCGGGTCGATCGAGCTCATCGGTGACCCACGCGACTTCGGCACCGCTTGCGAACGTCCATCCCAGCCCCCACAACATCTGCGTCACCACGAGTGCCGGGAACCCGGTAACGAGCCCGGTTGCCAGCATGCCGACACCCATCACGAGATGCGAGATCACGATCGACCACTTGCGGCTGATCGTGTCCGCCATGACCCCCGTGGGCACCTCGCACGCCAGCGCCGTTAGCCCCTGTGCCGTGCCGAGGAACACCAGCTGGAACGCAGACAGGTCGGCGTCGACGACGAGATAGAGACTGGTGACGAGCCAGTAGCCGCGGTGGAACACCGCCCGCATGCACGTCCACCGCACGAAGCGGGTGGCGACGTCGCGGTGGGGCATCGGAAAACGCTACTCAAAGGCGAGTTCGTCGCCAACGACGCGCACGTCGCGAATGGTCCCCGCGCTGGATCCAGGCGCTCGCATCGACCGCTTCGCATCGTCCTGCTTCTCGGGTTAGCGTCGCACCACGGCAGCCGGCAATTGCGCGGCTGTCCGTTGGAACGAGGAGGAATCGATGAGCATCGAAGGTGGTTGCTATTGCGGCGCGTTGCGATTCGCGGCCGACGGTGCGCCGCTGTTCAAGGCGCAGTGTCACTGTCGCGAGTGCCAGTACATCTCAGGCGGGCATCCGAATTCCGTGATGGGGATGCCGGCCGCGAGCTTCACGTACACCAAAGGGGAGCCGAAGCTTTTCACCCGCAGCGATCTCGACAAGCCCGTCACGCGCGAGTTCTGCGCGCAATGCGGCACGCACATCCTGGCGCGGTCGTCCGGCCTTCCCGGCGCTGTGATGCTGAAGGTGGGCACGCTCGACGATCCGAGCATCTACGGCGCGCCGCAGATGGTGATCTTCACGATCGACAAGCAGACGTTCCATCATCTGCCCGACGGCGTGATGACGTTCGAGCGCGCGCCTGGCTAGGACCCCAGCGCGCGGTCCTGATCGAGCAACAATTCGACGCGCAATCGATCGGAAAGAAGGAGACCAGTCATGGGAGTAGCGGCATTCTTGTACGGCATTGTCGCCTACCTGGCGTTCTTGGGAAGCTTCCTCTACGCGATCGGCTTCGTCGGGAACCTGGTGGCTTCGAAGACGATCGACTCGGGATCCGAAGGACCACTGAGCCATGCGCTTTTGATCAACGTCGTGTTGCTCGGCGTCTTCGCGATCCAACACAGCGTCATGGCACGGCACGGGTTCAAGATCTGGTGGACGAAGTTCGTACCCGGGTCGGTAGAGCGAAGTACCTACGTCTTGCTCTCCAGCCTGTTGCTCTTCCTTCTCTACTGGAAGTGGGAGCCGATGACTGGCGTGGTCTGGACGGTCGAGAACCCCTTCGGCCGTCTGGTTCTACAGCTGGCTTTCTGGCTCGGATGGGCCCAGGTTCTGCTGAGTTCCTTCCTGATCAACCACTTCGACCTCTTCGGACTTCGCCAAGTCTTCCTTCGACTCCGCGGTGAGGAGTACTCGCCGATCCCATTTCGGGAAACCGCGCTCTATCGGTTCGTGCGCCATCCCCTTCTGCTTGGTTTCGTGATTGCCTTCTGGGCCACACCGCAGATGACGCACGGCCATCTGCTGTTCAGCGTGGCCACGACCGCTTACATGCTTGTTGGCATCCTCTTGGAGGAGCGCGATCTGGTGAAGTTCCTCGGTGACGACTACCGACAGTACAAGCGAGAAGTCCCCATGCTGCTGCCCGTGCCACGGAAGAGACCTCGTTGAAGCTTCCCAGCACTTTGCTGCGTGCGTGCTCGATCTTCGCGAGAGCAGCGAGCAATCGCCAGCGCGCGAGGACGGATCCGGCTCAGGCCGAGACCGGTGCGGTTCGGAATTCGTAGTAGCGAATCTCGATCAGGTGCTCGTTCGGGTCGAACAAGTACAGCGCCTTGCCGGGACCGCGCGCGCCATCTTCCTCGCCGGGACCCTGCATGTTCCCGACCGTGTGGAACGAGTCGCCGTACTCGATGCCCGCTTCGCGCGCGCGGCGAAAGACGTCCTCGAACTCGCTGCGAGTCATCGCGAACGCCAGGTGCTCGCCGCCGGGTGTCGTCCACGGCGCGAGCTGCAACGTCAGTCCATCGGTGACGCGGATCACCGCGAACGGGCCGCGTTCGCCCTCGTAGTGCAGACCGAGAATGCGCGTATAGAAGTCGATGCTCTGCTGCGCATCGTTCACGCGAAGGATCATGTGATCGAGTTGGGTCGCCACGGGAGCCTCCCGCGAGGACGCTACCACGCGGCGCTTCGGGAACGCGGTAGGCTCGGGCCAACGAATGGAAACTCGAATCCGTTCCGCGATTGCGGTCACCGCGCTCGTCATTTGGATGGCCTGCGATCCCGGCTCGCACTCCGGCGCTGCGCCAGCGCGCTGCGTAGAAATGGGCGTTCAGTGCCAGCTCCCGGACGGTCCGCTCGGTGTCTGCGAACGCACGACCTGTGCAACCGGCGCCGCGCCGCCGTGTTTTCTCTGCGTGCCGCAGCACTAGTCTCGAACCTCGTTGCGACGGAGGCGCAGCCATGAATCACACACGCGCTCTCGTCTTCGTGTCGGTGCTGGTCGCATGCGTCGGCTGCGACCACGCGAGCAAGTGCGCAGCGAC
Source organism: uncultured Spirochaetales bacterium (assembly GCA_964353555.1). Taxonomy (GTDB): domain Bacteria; phylum Myxococcota_A; class UBA9160; order UBA9160; family PR03; genus PR03. Next base: position 55,571 of record CAYGWM010000001.1, on the reverse strand, counting down.
CGCGCTGATCGAGCCGGCTCGCGTGATCTCGCTCGCGTCGGGCGCGCTGCGCTTCGAGGTGGTCTACAACGCGGGCGCATTCCTCGGCCTCGGCGCGGGTCTTTCGCCGCTACTTCGCACCGTGCTGCTCGGGGGACTCGTGCCGCTGGGCCTGCTCGTGCTCGTCGCGGGTATGCTGCGAAGCGCAACGGCGACACTTACCCAGATCGCCGCACTCGGCCTCGTCGCCGGGGGTGGCTTCGGCAACTGGATCGACCGGATTCTTCACGACGGTCACGTGACGGACTTCGTCAGTCTCGGCATCGGCCCGCTGCGCACCGGCATCTTCAACTTCGCGGACGTCGCGGTGGTCGGTGGCATGCTCGCGCTGCTGATTGCGAGTCGCGGGGCAGCGAGCGCGGAGCGTGGGCTGCAATGAGCCGGACCCACGCGTGATCACAAAACGGAACGCGCTGATTGCGCTGACGCTGGCAATGGCGATCAGCCTGTGCTGGGTCATCCCGTACCGGCCGATTTTCGTCGCAGCAGAGGTTGCTGCTCCCGGTCCGTACACGCTTCCACTTGCGGTTCCCGGCCTCCGCTTGTTCGTCTTCAACACGGGCGCCAATCGGATGTCATCGCTGTTGGTCGGCACGCAGCGGCCGTGGCGCCCGGTCCCCGCGCTGGTGATCTCGCATCCGCAGCAGGGGCTCCTCGTCTTCGATACGGGACTGTCTGATGCCGTTGCGCGGGACGGTGAAGCGGCAATGCCGATCCCAATGCGTTGGCTCTTCGAAAGCCGAGGCCGTCCTGAGCATGTCCTCGACGCACAAATGCGCGAAGCGAGCCTTGACCCGGCACGCGTGCGCTGGCTGATCGTATCGCACCTGCACGATGACCACGTCGGGAGGATCGGTGCATTCCCCGCTGCAACCGTCATCGGGGGACCCGGATCTGGAAATCACGCAGACTCACTCGGCGTGAAGGGTCGGTGGCGCGAGATCACGCAGCAGGAGTCATCGCGACCGATGCCGCCGTTCGAAGGAACGCTCGATCTATTTCACGACGGCAGCGTCGTGCTGATCCGAGGCGGAGGTCACACGCACGAAGACTTGATGGCCCTGCTGAGCCTGCCCGAGGGCCCCGTATTGCTGGCCGGCGATGCGGCCGTTCACGGCGACTGGCTCGAGTCGGATGACGTGCAACGGATCGCCGTCGACCCGAGTCGCGCCGCGAAGGTTCGGAACCAGATCCGAGCCATCAAGGCCGCCTTGCCTCGATTGGTCATCGTCTTCGGACACGACTTGAGCGACCTCCCGCCCGGTCGTAGTGACATCACGCTTCCTGCACCCGAACGATTCGCGGTGGAGACATGGCCGATCTCACCTTAGCTTGTCGCTGGAGCAGGGACGTTGCCCAACAGCGGCACGGGGCCGTTCGGCGCGACCGCGCGAGGCATGGACGATGAAACCCAAGAACTCGGCAAGCGCTGGCGGACTCGTCTACTCGACGCAGCACGGACGCATCTGCCCCGGCTGCCGGATGCCCGTCGCGAACTGCCAGTGCCGGCGCGCGGCCAAGGCGCCCCAAACCGGTGACGGTGTCGTGCGCGTCGGTCGCGAGACGAAGGGACGCAAGGGCAAGGGCGTGACGGTGGTGACCGGCGTGCCGCTCGCCGCCGACGCGCTGGGTGAGCTCGCTTCGAAGCTGAAACGCAGCTGTGGATCGGGCGGCACCGTGAAGGATGGCTTGATCGAAATCCAGGGCGACCACCGCGATCTGTTGGTGGCGGAGCTCGCGAAGCTCGGCTGGACGGTGAAGCGCTCGGGCGGTTAGACGGCGCCGCTGACTGCGATCGGCAGGTGCGTGCGGCCGCGCACCAAGAACGAATCGACGAACGGGGCGTCCATCTGGCTCGGTTCGCACTCCGAGAGCAGCGGCACCAGCGTTTCGAGCGCGACGCGCGCTTCGAGTCGCGCAAGCGCGGAGCCGAGGCAGAAGTGCACGCCGAGGCCGAACGCGAGATGTCCCTTTGCGTCGCGAGTCACGTCGAAACGATCCGGTGCGTCGAAGACGCGCTCGTCGCGGTTCGCCGAACCGAGCAGCGGTACGACGACGGATCCCTTGGGAATGCGCTTGCCGGCGAGCTCCGTATCGCAGCTTGCCGTGCGGAATAGCAGCTGGATCGGCGCGTCGTAACGCAGCGTCTCTTCGATGAGGCTCGGAACCAGCGAAGGGTCGCTCGCGACACGCGCGAGCTGCTCCGGATGCTCGAGCAGTGCATGCACCGCATTGCCGATCAGGTTCGTCGTCGTCTCGTTGCCCGCGACCAGCAGCAGCACCACGAAGTTCACGACGTCGAGTTCGTCGAGCACGCCGTCCTGCGACGGATCGACGAGCACGCTCACCAGGTCGTCTGCCGGAGTGCGACGCCGCCGTCGGACCGTTTCGCGCAGATACGCGTAAAGTTCAGAAAAGCCTTCGAGCATCCCGCTCTCGACCGGGTTCTGTCGCGCCGAACCCGAGGCAACGGAGATGATCGCATCGCTCCAGCGCTTGAAGTCGCGCTGTCGCTCGGGGGCGACGCCGAGCATCTCCGCGATGATCGTCACGGGCAGCGGGATCGCGAGATCCTCGACCACGTCGAAGGCATCGCCGCGCTTGAGCTTCGCGAGCTGCGTCGCAACGATCTCCCGCGCACGAGCCTCCCACGCGTCGATGCGCTTCGGCGTGAAGGCTCGATTCACGATCTTGCGCATCACGTCGTGGCGCGGCGGGTCGATACTCGTCAGGTTCCCGCGCTTCTGCATCTTCACCGGGTTGATCCGCGTCTTCCAGAGGAAGCGCGCGAGCGCGAAGACGTAGCGCGGCCGCATCGGCCCCATGTCGGCGTTCATCAGCACGGTTGCCATCGCCGACGACGAGAAAAGGTCCGCGCGCCGCAGCACCTGGCTGACGTCGTCGTGGCGCGACACACAGAACATCTTCGACTCGGGCGCAAAATGAACCGGCGCCTGTTCCCGTAACGCGCGATAGACCGGATACGGGTCATCACGGAAACGCGGCGAGAACGGGTCGTAGTCGAGTGTCATCTTCTGCTCCTGCGCCGACATCGGCTGGACCGGCGCCCAACACGAGACGCTAGCTGCCCCCGTACCGTCGTCGCTGCTAGCTTCGACCCCCGATGCCCCGCGTACTGATCCCGCTGCCCGACCGCGACTTCGACGTGACCGAGGTTGCAGTGCCGTGGCGATTGCTCACGCGTGCCGGGCATCGCGTCGAGTTCTGCACCGAGAAGGGCGGCGTCGCACCCACAGCCGATCCGCTGCTGCTCTCGGGCGTGCTGTTCGGGAAACTGGGGGCCGAGCCGGAATCGTGTGCGTTCTACCGCGAACTCGAGGCCGATCCGGCGTTCCGCGCGCCTCGATCGTGGGACGCGACGGAGTTCGCCGACTACGACGGGCTGCTGCTGCCCGGCGGGCACGCGCCCGGCATGCGGCAGTACCTCGGTTCGGACTCGCTGCAGCGTCGCGTCGCCGCGTTCTTCGCGAGCGGGCGCCCGGTCGGAGCGATCTGCCACGGCGTGCTGGTGCTCGCGCGCAGCATCGACCCGGCAACCGGAAGGAGTGTGCTGTACGACCGCCGCACGACTTGCCTGACGAAGTACCAGGAGCGCACTGCCTACGCGTTGACGTGCTGGAAACTCGGCCGCTACTACCGCACTTATCCGGCGTACGTCGAGGACGAGGTGAAGGCCGCGCTGCGCGATGCGAAGCGGCTCTTCGAGCGCGGCCCGTTGTCACTCACGCAGCGCGACTCGGAGCACGACGCGAGCCCCGCGTTCGTCGTTCGCGACGACAACTACGTCTCCGCGCGCTGGCCGGGCGACGCCTACAGCTTTGCGCGCGCGTTCGAGCAAGTGCTCGCCGGCGCCACGCGCTAGTTCGCTACTCGACGACGATCTCGCCGGTCGCGTGCGGATGCTGCTCGATGTGGATCTTGACGGTCCCGCTCTGCTCGAAGCGCTTGGTGAACTTCTCGTTCAGCGCGAGCGGCGGGCTCTTCCACGAGCCATCGTCGGCAACCACGGTATGACCGCCGGGCATTTCCTGGACGTTGTGGAAGATCACCGACTCGCCCTTTTTGATCGTCACCTGCGCCGGATCGAAGCTGCTGTGGCCTACTGCGACGGTCACATCCGCGAGAGCCGGAGCTGCCGCAACCAGCAGAATGAACCCGAAGGCAATCACGAAACCGGACGCGCGCACCATGGTCTTCTCCTTGGCTGAAATTGACGGGCGCGCAGCATAGCGACTGGCCGCCTAGAATCGCCCCGATGAACGACTCGCCGATCCGCATCTACCTCGACTACCTCTCCTCGAACGTCTACCTGGCCTGGACACAGCTGCCGGCCCTCGCCGAACGCTTCGGTCGCGTGATCGAGCCGGTGCCGGTGCTGTTCGCGGGCCTGCTCGAAGCGCACGGGCAGATGGGTCCCGCCGAGGTGCTGCCGAAGGCCTGGTGGATGGCGAAGAACAACCTGCGCAAGGCCGCACTTCTCGGTGTGCCGCTGTATCCGCCGGCGTTCCATCCATTCAATCCGCTGCTGGCGCTGCGCACGACCTCGCTACCGATGGACGACGCGGCGCGCGCGCGGCTGGTCGGCGGGCTGCTCCGCGGCGTGTGGGCCGAGCGCCGGCACGTGAGCGACCCGGCCGTCGTCGCGCAGATCGCGACCGAGGCGGGCCTCGATGGAGCCGCGCTCGTTGCATCCGCGCAGCAACCGGAAGCGAAGGCGGCGCTGCGCAAGCAGACCGACGATGCGATCGCCGCCGGCGTGTTCGGCGTGCCGACGATGGTCGTCGATGGCGAGTTGTTTTTCGGCTTCGACGACTTCCCGTTCCTCGAGCGCTTGCTCGCCGGCGAGGATCCGCTCGATCGGAGCGCGCTCGCCGAGTGGGCGCGCGGGCCGCGTGCCTCGGCAATGCGACGCCAACACCGCGAGAGAACGCCGCGCTGACTCGCTCTCCCGGATCTATCGGGTGCCGGCCGGACCTGCGCCAGCGGGCGTCGCGAGGTGATAGAGCACGTACGCGCTGCTGCGCTCGACTTCCGGCACGCCGGATAGCTTCCACGTCGCCGGAACCAGCACGTCGGTGACGCCGAGACTCGTCGCAACTTCGCGCCATTCCGCGCCGCTGCGCTTCTCCCAGATCGGCTGCACGACTTCGCTGGGCAACAGCGCGGTGTGCAGCGCCTTCGGCGGCGGCGCGAAGAATTCGACTCCGTAGCCGATGCGCAGCATGCGCTCCAACTCGGGTCCACCCGCGAGCGCGTAGGGCAGCATGTCGAGCGCGCCCGGATCGAGCACCACCGGGCGACGCGTGATCAGCTGCGGCGTCGAAATGCGCGGCGCCACCAGCAACAGACCGTCGCCGCGCGACGCGGCGGCCAGCGCTCGATCGTTGCTGCGATCGTGCAGCCGTGACAAGCGGTACTCGAAGCCGCGAATCGCCGCGTTGACCGTGATCAGTACCGTCGCGACGAGTGCGATGCGCAGCGGAAGCTGCAGCGGCAACGGCTGCTCGGCGAGGCGACGCGCGAGTCGCGCTAGCGATCCATCGCGGTTGGTCGCGCGCGTTCGCTGCAGCGAAGCGCCGACCCCCAGCGCCGCCGCGGTCAGCATCGCAGCGAACGACGCCGCATCCCGCCACGAGAGGGGAACCGTGGACTGCGTCGCGCGCAGCCCGGCAAACGCCAGCATGCCGATCACCGCGATCCGGATTGCGCCGGGACGATCGGCGTGGCGGTCGATCACAAGGGCCGTCGCCACACCAACGATCGGCAAGCCGTAGAGTGCGAGATCCGCGAAGAGTGGACGCAGCGCGGCGACCGTCACCAAAACGACCAGCAGCGCGCGCGCCACCACATCGCTCCGGTAGCGCCCGAGCACGCCGATCAGCAGCGGCACGAACGCGAGCGCCGGCAGATTGAGCAGCCTCGCCGGCATCGCGATCAGCAGCGTGTTCGGGATCTGCTCGGGTGGCACGAATCGCTGCACGAGCGCCAGCGCGATGCCTAGCACGCCGCAACTGACATAGACGTTCAGCACCAGTGCAGTGGCGGCGCCGATCTGCCGTCGTGCACATCGCAGCATTGCGACGGCGACGATCAGGCCGATGCACACCACGAGCCCGCCGAAACCCGTCACGTTGCCGGGGATGCGGTGCGCATCCCAGAGCTGGACGAAGCCATCGAGGTAGCGGCTCGCGACGGCGGGATCGACCGCCAGCCCGGCGGGCTGGCGGAGCAGATGTGTCGCGAGACTCAGCGCGGCGATCGAAGCGCCGAGCGTGCCACCGCGCACGATCGCGGCGACATGGGGGCGCACCTCGCGCCAGTGCGCGAGTCCGCAAACCAGCGCGAGCAGACCGAGCCACGCGCCGAGCGACGCGTGTACTGCGGGCGCGATGCCGATCAGAAACGCTGCCACCGCCCAGCGTTCCGTCGCGAGCACACCGCAGGCAAGCACCAGCCACGCAAGTCCCGCCATGCCGTAGGTGTGGCCATGGCCGAGCAAAATGATCGGGTACCAAAACTGCCACGAGGTGGGGTTCAGCACGCCGAGCACGAACGGTGTCGCGATCGCAAGCTCGGCGTCGGCGCCGAGTCCGTATGCAAATGCGGTGAGTGCTGTGAACGAAATCGCGGCGACGAGACCAGAGAGCACGAAGGTCAGCACGCGCTCCGGAACACCAGCCGCGAGCAGCGGCGCGAGGACCTGGTGCCAGCCGGTCCATAGCCGTGTTTCGTAGAGTCCGAATGGATTGCCGCTCGGGTACTCGACGATCCCAGCGATCACCTGCGCGGGTTCGAGCGCGACGTGCCAGGCAGGGAACAGCAGACCGACCACGAACCCCGCCGCGGCGCTGATCGCCACTACGCCGGCGAGCGGACGGCCGGCGCTGAAGGGCGACACTGCGGACGACGACAGCTGCTCAGCTCGGCTCATCGAAGCCGATGGCGCTCTCCACGATGTAGCGCGGCCGTCCGAGCACCTCGCGATGGATGCGTGCGAGATAGAGACCGATGACGCCGATCCCGAGCGCCAGCGTACTCCACAGCAGCACGCCGAATGCGACGAGCCACGCGATGCTCGAGGCCGCTGCGCCGACGACACCAGCGAGCAGCAGCAGCGCGAGCGCGAGCATCGAGAGCGCGCCACCGGCGAGGCCGAGCAGCAGAAAAGCAATCAATGGCGCATGCGAGAACGACGTCACGCCGGCAACAAATGAAGAAATCGGCCCCCAGCTCCGCAACAGCGGGAAGTGCGCCTCACCCGCGCCGCGCGGCTGGCGTTCGTACGGCACCGCCACCTGCCGGAATCCCATCCACGTGACGAGCCCGCGCACGTAGAGATCCTGCTCGCCGAGCGCGATCAGTTGGTCGACGACGCGTCGCGAAAGCAACTTGAAGTCGCCTGCCTCGATCGGCAGTTCGATGTCCGACGCGAGCTGGATCGCGCGGTACGCGGCGCGCGTCACGCGCATCTTCCATACCGACTCGCCCTGTCGCGAAGTGCGCACCGTGTAGACGACGTCGGCACCTTCGCGCCAGCGCGCAACCAGCGTCGGGATCAGCTCGGGCGGATCCTGCAGGTCCGTGTCCATGTAGACGACGGCGTCGCCCCGCGCGAATTGCATACCCGCCATCACGCAGGGAGCCACACCGAAGCGACGCGACATGTTCAGGATCTTCACGCGCGGATCGCGAGCGCGCAGTGCTTCGAGTAGCGCGAGCGAGCCATCCGTAGAGGCGTCGTTCACGAAGATCAGCTCGTAGTCGATGCCGGCGCCTTCGAGCGACTTTGCGAGCCGGGAGATCAACTCCGGGATCACGTCCGCCTCGTTGCGGAACGACAGCACGACCGAAAGCACCGGCGCGCTCACGCGGCGAACCGCCGCTCGAGCCGGTGCGCGGACATCGCGGCGATCTCGCGCAGCGTCGCAGCGCCGAACCTCGCTTCGACCATCGACAGGTACCGCGGGCTCTTGAAGTAGGCCTGGAAGGCTTCATCGCGGAAGCGCAGCACCTCGCCGGCCGAGAGGTGGCGCGTGGGCAGCGGCAGCGAGTCGACACTGTGCTGCGAGTAGCCGCCCCAGGTCTCGGGCAGCGGCCAGCCCTCGGCGATCGCGCGGTCGTAGAGCGGCGATCCGGGGTACGCCATCGCGCAGTAGAAGTTTGCGAACTCACAGTTGAGCTCGATCGCGAGGTCGAGCGTCTCTTGCATCGTGTCGTGATCGTCTTCCGGCAGGCCGAAGATGTAGTTGCCGATCACGCGGATGCCGGCGCCGCGCACCTTCTCGAGCGTGCGGTAGACCAGTTCGTCGTCGAAGCCCTTGTCGACGTCGGCGCGCACGCGTTCGCTGGCGGCCTCGATGCCGAAGGCGAGCCAACGTACGCCGGCGCGCGCCAGCTTGTCGACCATCGAATCCTTCACGGTGTCGACGCGTGCATACGCCCAGATGTTCAGCGGCAGGCCGCGCGCGACGATGCCGTCGCAGATCGCGTTCACGTGGCGCGCGTTCAGCACGAACATCTCGTCGGCAACTTTGATGTTGCGAACGCCGTAGCGTTCGACCAGCAGCGTCAGATCCTCGAGCACGCGCGCGGGACTCCAGAAGCGGTACGAGTTGACGCTGTCCTTGTAGCCGGCCAGCGACTCGCCGCTCTTGAACGGCGCCTGGATGCAACAGAACGAGCAGTGGTACGGACACCCGAGCGTGGTGTAGAGCGCGACGTAGGGCTCGCGGCTCGCTTCGCCGAAGCAGTGCCAGTTGTGCGCGCGGTACTTCTGCATCGGCAGCAGGTCCCACGCGACGCCCGGCATCTCGACGTCCACGTTCATCACCAGCGGCGCGGTCGCAGTGCATTTCGCGCCGTCGCCATCACGTGTCCAGAGGCCGCGCACGCGCGAGAATTCGGGTGTGCTGCTCGCGGCGAGCGCTTCGAGCAGCTCCACCATCGTGTGCAGGCCCTCGCCGTCGGCGACGAAGTCGCAGCGCTCCTCGGCGAGCGTGCGCTGCGGCAGCGATGCGACGTGACCGCCGACCATCAATACGGGCAGCTCGGGCGCGAGGTCCTTCAGCGCGGTCACGACCGCGCTCGCACCCGGCATCACCTGCGTCGAGGCGGACGGCTGGTGACCGTAGACGGGCACCGCGACCATCCGCGGCCGCATCTCGATCGCGCGTGCGGCTGCTTCTTCCGGTCCCAGCTCTTCGGCGTTCGAGTCGATGATCGCAACCGAGTGACCACGCCCGCGGACGAAACTGGCCATCAGTCCCGCCCATACGGGCGGTTCGACGGCGGTGACCTCCGTCGCAAGCGACTGATAGATGCGGGCGCGACCGCCCGGGTTCACGAGGACCAGATCGATGTCGGTCGCCATGATGCCTACTTCCCACTGTCGATTGCGTTCAACATATCGCAGAGGCGGGCGATCCGTTCGGGCTCGAGATCGGGGTAGTTGCCGATGTAGAAGCCGTAGAAATGGACGTGATCGACGCGCGGAAAGCGGCCGAGATCTTCCGCAGCGACGATCCCTCGGAGGTAGGGCTGGCGGAGCTGATTGCCGCCGCCCGAGGTGCCGCGCCGAAACTCGATGCCGCGCTCGCGGAGCGCGGTCATCACGCGATCGCGAAGCGCGTCGTCCGGATCGCGCAGCACCAGCGTGAAGGCGTAGTTGCAGCTTCCCTCGGTGGCGAAGTCGGTGAAGTACTTGTTCGGATCGAGATGGCGCAGGAACACCGCGAGGTTCGCGCGACGGCGTTCGTTGTTCGCGTCGAGACGGCGCAGCTGCGAGCGACCCATTACCGCGTTGATCTCGGTCGAGCGCACGTTGAAGCCGGGCAGCGCAAAAATGAAGTCAGGCGTGAGATCCGGGTGCGCCTCGGCGTAGCGGCTCTTCACCGCATCATCGCCGGCTTCGCGCACGAGTCCGTGGGCGCGCAACATGCGGAGCATGGCAAACAGCTCGGCGTCGTCGGTCGAAACCATGCCGCCTTCGATCGTGCTCATGTGATGCGCGTAATAGAACGAGAAATTCGACGCGAGTCCGAAGGTGCCGAGCTTGCGGCCCGCGAAGGTCGCACCGTGCGACTCGCAGACGTCCTCGATCAGCGGAATGCGGCGCTCGCGCAGCGTATCGAGCAGCCGGTCGCCGAGCGCGTTGTAGCCGAGGATGTGCGTCAGGAAGACCGCGCGCGTGCGCGGCGACAGCTTCTCGATCACCGCGTCGTTGTCCATCCCGAGCGTGCGCGGATCGATGTCGACGAACACCGGCGTCAGACCCGCATGCAGCACCGCGGTGATGTCGGAGACCCAGGTGAGCGTCGGTACGATCACCTCGCCCGGGCCGTAGCGGTGGCGCAGCGCCGCCATCGTGATCAGATTCGCCGACGAACCCGAGTTCACAAATACCGAGTGCTGTACGCCCAGCCACTCCGACCATTCCTGCTCGAAGAGTTCCACCTGTTTCGACTGCGTGAGGATCGGATCGTCGGCCGACAGGAACCGGATCACCGCCTGCAAATCTTCACGTGAGATGTTGTTGCGCATCAGCGGCCAGGACATCAGAACGGTCCCCGGAACGTGATCTCACCGGAGCTCGGACGCTCGGCAGGAAGCCAACCCGTGCTGCGACCTTCGACCAGATCGTTGGCAGCGGCCGCAATCGTGCGCGCATCGGCGTAGAAGAGCTTCTCGAGGCCCGGCGTCGGCGGGCAGGTGGTGGGCGCGAAGCCCATCCGGTGCACGCGAATGTCGCGCGTGCCCTGCAAACGCTCGACCACGCGGGCAACGATCTCCGCCGAGGCGCCGCAAGTCGTCCAGCCATTGTCCACCGCGACCAGCCGGCCGGTCTTCGCAACCGACGCCACGATCGTGTCGATGTCGAGCGGCGCCAGCCAGATCGGGTCGATCACCTCGGCTGAAACGCCCTTCTCGGCGAGATACGTGCGCGCTTGCAGGCACTCCACCAACATGTGCGAGATGCCCACCAACGTGACGTCGCTGCCCGGCGCTGCGACGCGGGCGCGCCCGGGCCGCACTTCGTAGAGCGCCTGCGGCACGGGCCCCTCGTGTGGATACAGCAGCCGGTGTTCGACGAGCATCACCGGGTTGTCGTCGCGAATCGCTGCAATGAGACAGCCCTTCGCGTCGTGGGGATTGGTGGGCGCCGCCACCTTGATGCCCGGCACGTGCATGAAGAACGAATAGAGTCCCTGCGAATGCTGGGCACCTTGCCCCCAGCTCTTGCCGATCATCGAGCGCACGACGATCGGCACGTGGACGTGACCGCCATACATGTAATGGCTCTTCGCCGCGATGTTGATCAGCTGGTTCATCGCCAGCAGCAAGAAATCCATCCGGATGTGCACGTGGATCGGGCGCAGGCCGGCGAGCGCCATGCCGATCGCAACGCCGGTCATCGCGTCTTCGGCGAGCGGCGTGCCGAACACGCGCTCCGGGCCGAATTTATCGACGAGCCCGCGCGTAGTGCCCTGGATCGCCTTCGGATCGTCCACATCGAGGCCGAAGCAGACGACCGACGGATCGCGCTCCATCTCCTGGAACGCGGCCTCGCGCAGCGCGTCGACGTAGCTCTGCTCGCGCTCGCTCACGGCGACTCCCGGAACACCTGGGTGTGCAGCGCGGTCGGATCCGGGAACGGCGAGCCCTCGGCAAACGCGAAGGCGTCGGCGATCTCAGCCTCCACCTCGCTCTCGATTCGCTTGCGCGCGACCTGGTCGATCGTCGTCGCGAGCCGCGCGACCTGGTCCCCGCGGATCCAGGGCTCGGCTTCGGCGCGCCCGCGATAGCCGAGGTTCCAGTCCTCGCCCGGGCCGACGTGTTCCTTCCATCGATACGTCATGCACTCGATGAAGACGGGACCGGCGTCGCCGCCGCGCAGCGCATCGCTCGCCGCACGCGCGCGCGTGGCGATCCGCAGCACGTCACCGTCGTCGATGCGCTCCGCGGGGATGCCGAGCGCGGTCACGCGCGCGCAGACGTCCGCCACGCGCTGCCGCAGCCGTTGGTGGGTATGGATCGCGTAGCTGTTGTTCTCGCACACGAAGATCACCGGGAGGCGCTTCAATGCGGCGAAGTTCAGGCTCTCGTAGAAGACGCCCTCGTCGACCGCGCCGTCGCCGAAGACGCACGCCACCACGCGCGACTCGCGGCGCAGCTTCACCGCGTACGCGTAGCCGACCGCGTGCGGGATCGTCGTTCCCACCACTGCGGAAGAACCGAACACGCCGGCCGCGACGTCGATCATGTGCATCGAGCCGCCCTTGCCACCCGCACAGCCGGTCGCCTTGCCGTACAGCTCCGCGATCATCGCGCGCAGGTCGCCGCCCTTCGCGAGATAGAGCGCATGGCTGCGGTAGGTGCCGAACGCGGCGTCATCCGGTCGCAATGCTTCGCAGAGTCCGACCGAGACGGATTCCTGACCGATCGAAAGGTGCACCGGGCTCTTGATCACGTCGGTCGGATAGACGCGCGCGATCTCCTCCTCGACGCGGCGGATCCGGAACAGCGAGCGGTAGATGCGATCGAGATCAGCCATGCGTCGCCGCTCCCGACTCGGACTCGACGAACCAGCGAACCGTAGCAGTGAGCGCTTCCTCGAGCGCGTGACGCGGCGACCAGCCGAGTGCGTGGAGCGCCTCGCCGTCGAGCGTTTTGCGCGGCGCGCCGTCGGGACGGCTCGCGTCGAAGCGCAGCCGGCCGCTGAAGCCGACCACCTTCTGGATGCACTCAGCCAGCTCGCCGATCGCGACATCCGATGCGCCCGACACGTTGATCGGTTGCTCGCCGTCGTAGCGCTGCATCAGGAAGACCAGCGCGTCGGCGAGATCGGGCGCGAACAGGAAATCGCGGCGCGCGCGACCGGTGCCCCACACGATCACTTCCGCGTCGCCTCGCTGCTTCGCCTCGTGCATCCGCCGGATCAGAGCGCCGACGACATGGGCATCTTCGGAGCGCGTGTCGTCGCCCGGCCCAAATGGGTTCGCCGGAATCGCGGTGATGAAGCGCGCGCCGTACTGCCGTGCGTAGGCGCGGCACAACACGAGACCCGCCCATTTTGCCATCGCGTACGCCTCGCTGCTGGGCTCGACCGGACCGCTGCCGAGCTGCGCGGGCCGCATCGGCTGCTCGCAGTCGCGCGGGTAGATGCAGGCGGCGGCGAGATAGAGCAGTTTGCGGACGCCATGGCGGTGCGCGGCTGGGATCAGCGCGGTCTCGATGCGCAGGTTGTCGAGCATCAACTCGGCGGGTTCGCGCAGGTTGCGCGCGATGCCGCCGGAGCGCCCACCGAGCAGGAACACGTACTCGGGGCGTTCGCTCGCGAAGAACTCATCGACGGCTTCGGCGTCGCGCAGATCCGGTTCGGTGTCGCCAACGCCAAGAAGATTCACGAAGCCGGCGTCGCGCAGGCGCCGCAGCAGCGCGTCGCCGACCAGCGCACCGCCGCCCGCGACGAAGATCCGCGCCTCGGTGTCCAACTGGCACCGCTCAGCAGCCGCCGCGCTCGCGGAACACCTTGGGCGGACCATTGGCACGTACGCGCTCCTCGGCAGTGTAGTCCGCCTCGGGGTCGTAGAAGATGATCTGCGAGCCGCCGGACTCGAAGCGGAACGGGACGTGGATCAGACCGTCGAGTTTCTGCTTCAGGATCTCGTGGCGATCCGGACTGGCGAAGAGCAGCAGGAACCCGCCACCGCCAGCGCCGAGCAGTTTCCCACCGAGCGCGCCCGCGCCGAGCGCGCTCTGATAGATCTCGTCGATCTCGGAGGTCGAGACCTCTTTCGAGAGACTGCGCTTCGCGAGCCACGATTCGTGCAGCAGCGTGCCGAAGTTCTCCAGCGGGCGATCGCTCGACAGCACCGCCAGGGCTTCGTCGACGAGGTCCTTCATGATCCGCAAGTGACGCTTGTTGCCGTCGAAATTGTGGACGTAGCTCTGCGCCACATCCGAAGAGGTGCGCCTCACGCCGGTGAAGAAGAGCAGCAGATGCGACTCGAGTTCGTGCATCCGCTGTGGGCCGATCGTGATCGGCCGCACCGAGATCTCGCCGCTCGGCTGGAACATCAGGTGGTTGAAGCCGCCGTGGGCCGCCGTCACCTGGTCTTGCGAGCCGACCGTTTCGTTCAGCACTTCCTGCTCGATGTGGATGCCCTCGGTCGCGAGCTGGTGCTTGCTCGGCATCTTGCCGGTGAGCGCGTAGAGTGCGTGCAGCAGGCCGACGCAGAACGACGAGGAGGAGCCGATCCCGCTGCGCGCCGGCAGGTCGCCGTCATGGTGGATCTCGACGCCGCGCTCGAAGCGCAGGAAGCGCAGGATCTCGCGGACCGCCGGGTGCTGGATCTCGTCGATGTCGTGGCAATCCTCGATCTTCGAGTAGACGACGCGGATCTTGTGCTCGAAGAACGGCGGCAGGAAGCGTGCGGAGAGATAGCAGTACTTGTCGATCGAGGTCGCGAGCACCGCGCCGCCATGCTCGCGGTACCAGTCCGGATAATCAGTGCCGCCTCCGAAGAAGGAGATGCGGTAGGGCGTGCGGCTGATGATCACTCGGTCTTCCTCCAGGCTTCCCCCTCGAAGAATCGGGACGCAGTAGAATACGATTGAGGCGTTCCTATATCAATGAAACGAGCTTCCACGCGATGGCCCATCAGCCCCGCGCCCACCCAGCCCGGCAGCACGTCGAGCTCGAACGACAGCGCGCGGTCCGCCGCGATCGACTCGATGCGAGAGCGGTCCAGCAGGTAGATTCCCGCATTGATCCAACCTGGTGTGCTGCCTTGCTGCTTTTCCAGGAAGCGGCAGATCGAGCCGCTGGAATCGCTTTCGTCGAGCTCGACACGGCCGTAGCGGGACGTATCGGCCATCTCGACCAGTACCAGCGTCGCCGATGAGCGCTTTTCGCGGTGCCATGCCCAGGCCGCGGCGAGATCGGCGTCGCAGTACGAATCGCCGTTCATCACCATCGCGGCGGGACCTTCGAGCAGCGGCAGCGCGAGGCGCAGTGCGCCGCCGGTACCGAGCGGCGCGGGCTCGCGCGAGTAGCGCAGTCGCAGCGGTCCGTGGCGCGCGCCGAGCGCCGCCTCGACGGCGTCCGCCTGCCAGCCCACGCAGAGCACCACGTCGCGGAAGCCGAAGCGCGCGACCTGATCGAGCAGATACGCAAGGAACGGGCGGCCGTTCACTTCCGCGACCACCTTCGGCCGTTCGCCGATCGATGGGCGCAGCCGTGTACCGAGTCCGCCGGCCAGGATCGCGACCGGGATTTCGGCGAGTGCGTTCGACTTCGTCACGCGTTCCGAAAGTTGCCGAGCGGGAGCATCCGATAGGCGCGCAGCAGCTCGCGGATGCCGTCCTCGAGCGAGCGACGCGCCTCGAAGCCGGCTTCTCGAAGTCGCTGGTTGGAGACGATGTAGTTGCGCTTGTCGGGATCCGAGCCGATCGCCGAGACGACGACGTGGAAGTTCGGCACCTGCTTCTGCACCGCGGCGGCGAGTTCGCCCTTCGAGATGTTCGCGCTGTCGAGTCCCGCATTGTGCGCCCGACCGAGCATCCGCTGCGGGTTCGCAAGGCAGTGCACGAAGCAGTCGGCGACATCGCGGATGTGGATGAAGTTGCGCTTGAACTCCTGCTCGAACAGCACCAGATAGCCATCGGTGACGGCCGCGTAGACGAAGTGGTTGACGAGCAGATCGAGTCGCATCCGCGGCGACGTTCCGAACACCGTCGCGAGTCGCAGCGTGATCGCGTTCGGGCTGGCCAGCACGTCGGCTTCCGCCTGCACCTTGGTGCGGCCGTACAAGGAGATCGGCTCGAGCGGCGTCTCCTCGGTGCAGAGGACATCGCCCGATTGCGTGCCGTAACCGCTGTTCGTCGTCGGATACACGATCAGCTGCTCGGGCGAGCGCAGCCGCAGCAGCAGGCGGATCGCGTCGAGGTTGGTGGACGTCGCGAGCCACGGATCGCGATCACAGGCCGGCGCGCCGACCACTGCCGCGAGCGGGATGATCGCGTCGGCGTCTGCCACCAGCCGAGCGAGCAGCGCTTCGTCGCGCGCGTCGCCGCGAACGAACTCGAAGCGCGCATTTTCGCACAGGTGCAGCAGCGACGGCACGCTGTGATGGAGCGCGTCGAGCGCGGTCACGCGGTGCCCCGCGGCGAGCAGATGCTCGCAGAGAATCGAGCCGAGATACCCCGCGCCGCCCGTGACGAGAACCCGCAATCTGACCTCCTGTTGGTGGGCAGCGCATTGTTCCACGGTCGCCGGGCACCTGCACCCCGGCTGGGCCATGCTGCGCGCAAATGCGAATGCGCAGGTGGAAAAGACGAGTGGCGGTGTTGCTGGTGGCCACGCCGTTGCTCGCGGCGACCGCATGCAGCCGCGACGGCGCCGAGTGGGTGTTCCACGGCGGTCGCGTCTACACGGCCGACGCACAGCGACGCGTGGCCGAAGCCGTCGCGGTGGACGACGGCCGCATCGTCTACGTCGGCGACGCCGCGGGCGGCGCCGCCTTCGTCGGACCGGACACGCGCAGCGTCGACCTCGCCGGTCGCGTGTTGCTGCCCTCCTTCACCGATGCGCACGTTCACATGCTCGAAGGCGGCGTCTCAGTGGACGCGTGCGATCTCTCGAAGGAACGCAACGCAGAAGCGATCTTCGCGGCGATCGGGCGCTACGCCGCGGCGCATCCGGAGGCGGCCTGGATCGCAGGCAGCGGCTGGTCGCTCGCGGCGTTCCCGGACGCGAATCCGCGCAAGGAAGAACTCGATCGCATCGTTCCGGACCGCCCGGTCTTCTTGATCGCCGGAGACGGCCACTCGGCCTGGGTGAACTCGCGCGCGCTCGTGGCGGCGCGCATCGATCGCGAGACGCCCGATCCGCCGCGCGGCCGCATCGAGCGCGATCCTGCGAGCGGCGAGCCATCCGGTACGCTGCGCGAAACGGCGATGGAGCCGGTGCAGGCGCTCGCCTTCGACGTCGGCCCGCTCGACGCGCTGCGCGGCCTGCGACGCGCCATCGCGACGGCGAACCAGTTCGGCATCACGTCATTCGTCGAAGCGCGCGCGACGACGAGCAAATACGACTGGGCCTATCGCCTGCTCGATCTCGCCGGGATGCTGCACGCGCGCGTCACACTATCGCTGTGGCTCGACCCTGCGCGCGGCGACGAGCAGATTGCCGAATTGGTGAGCCGTCGCAGCCACGACTTCACCGAGCACGTGCGCGGCAATGCGATCAAGATCTTCGTCGACGGCGTCGCCGAGTCGCGCACCGCGTTCCTGCTCGAGCCCTACGAAGGCGGCAGCGACCGCGGCGCGCCCAACTTCACGCCAGAGCGGCTCGCCGAGTTCGCAACGCAGCTAGATCGCGACGGCTTCCAGCTGCACTTCCACGCGATCGGCGACGCCGCGGTGCGCGAAGCGCTCGACGCCATCGCCGCCGCGCGCGAACGCAATGGTCCGCGCGACGCGCGCCACCACATTGCGCACCTCCAGCTCGTCGATCCGGTCGACTGGCCGCGCTTCGCCGCGCTCGGCGTCTTCGCGAATGTGCAGGCGCTCTGGGCGTTCCCCGACGACTACGCGATGGAACTCGACGTGCCGCTGCTCGGCCGCGCACGGACCGAGTGGATGTATCCGATCGGCAGCCTCGCGCGCGCCTCCGCGCCGCTCGCGGCCGGCAGCGACTGGCCGGTGTCGTCGATGAATCCGCTCGCGGCGATGCAGGTCGCGGTCACGCGCAGCGATCCGCAGAAACCGGGCGGCGCGCAGCTCGGTGCGGGCGAGAGCGTCGACCTCGCGACGATGATCGGCGCCTACACGATCGGCGGAGCGACGCTGATGCATCGAGAAGCGGAGACGGGTTCGATCGAGGTCGGCAAGTCGGCCGACCTGGTGGTTCTAGATCAGGATCTCTTCGCGATCGCGCCCGCGGAGATCGCGAAGACGAAGGTGCTGATGACGCTCTTCGAGGGGGAGTTGGTGTACGAGGCGAAGCGCTGAAAGCGGGCCTGCTGCCACTCGAATCCGAGCAGAGGGGAAAGCGCAACTTCGTCCGCGCCGGTGAGTGTCATCGCGGCTCCGGGTTGCGCGGCCGCCGCATCTCCATCCACCAGTGGATCGCAGGGAAGAATCGTTCCGAGCTGACGCTCCCTTCCACGGAGCCGAACCACGACTTCGCGAGCGCCTCGAATTCTTCCGGGCGCCGCACATACTTGCCGCGGTCCCGTACCGCCATCATGCGCTCCAATCTGTTCTGACCCTTGTGCAGTGTGGTGTCGAGTGCAATCGCACGGCCCTCGGGTTTCAGAACGCTCGCCACCAGCCGCAGCACCGTATTGCAGGCCTCGTCGTCCAGATGGTGCAGGAGGCCCATCAAGAGAACGCCATCGAAGTGCCCGAGGGGGGCGGCGTGTTCGGCGCTGAAGGTCTCGCAATGGAACGTGCCCAGACGGCCGAATCGCGAGCGCGCGTACTCGATGTAGCGCGCATCGGTGTCGAAGCCGTGATAATCGACGCGCGGCATCTCGGGGAGGTAGTAAGCGGGTCCGCAGCCGATGTCGAGGATTCGCTCGCCCTCCTTCGGTGCCAACTTGCGGAGGCAGACGCTGCGCATTCGCGCGCCGCCGATCAAACGCTGGAAAGCGATGTAGAGCGCCGGGGACTGGAACAGATCTGTGAGTGCCATCTCGTCTCCGCGTACGATGAAGCTGCGAACGCCGCTATCGCAGCTGGCTGTGTTCTTCCGGTCGGCGGTCTCGTCGCGACGAGGATGCAAACGATGTTCCGGAGGGCCCGCGGTCCGGCGGCATCCGCAGCACGACGAGTCCCAGCACCACCATGACCAGGTAGGCGCCCCCGAGCGCCTTGCCGACCAACGGCGGCTCGAAGCGGAGTCGCAGATCAGACTTGCCGGCAGGCACGGACACCGCCTTGAAGGCTCCGAATGCGCGATGAACGGGTGTCGGGATCCCATCGACGGTAGCGCGCCACTCTTTCGCGTAGGCGTCGCCGAAGAGCACGAGAGTCGGCTGGTCCGCGGTGACGACCACGTGCTTCGAGTTGAAGCTTCCGCCGTGTTCGAGCCAGGTCTTGCAGGGTTGCCCCGGAGGTCGGTCGAAGAAGGCGCGCAGCGATTCGTCGTCCCGCAGCGTCGCAGGCAGCGGCAGGGAACGTTCCGCCTTGGGTACGTCGAGAGCGCGCTCGAAATCGCTCGCGGACGGCAGATCCTCGTAGGTGTGCGCGCTGCAGAACGCGCTCACCGATGGAATCCGCTCCAGAGGCAGGCCGCGTTCGCCCATCTTCTTGGTCTCGCGCATCAGCACCGCGACCTGGGTTTCGGGATAGGGATCGTCGCGACCCTGCCCTGCTCCGAGTCCGTAGTGCTGGCGCTCACCGATGACCAGGAGGCGGATGTGCCAGAATGCGGCGGTCGAGACGTCGATCGCGGTAAGCCCCAGGATGCCAGCAGCGAGCAGCCGAGAGCCGCTCCTTCGCGGCAGACGAGCGGCCCACAGCAACACCACCAGGAAACAGACCGTCAGCGCCATGCAGAATCCCACTAGACTCTGCGCCGGCCGTCCGAAGTGGAACCAGACACCCAGCGACACGACGCTGGTGGCGGCAAGGAGCGGCGCGAGCCGCTCGAGAACGGCGCGACGCCGCAGCGCCGCTTCGAGACCCATGCCTGCCGCAAAGAGCAGCAGCAGGAATCCACCGCCGCGATACAGCAGATCGCCGTAGTGATTCATGCTCCGCAGGGGCGAGGGGAAGGCGAGGAGCAGCGAGAACAGCGGGCTGAAGCCCGGCAGCGCGAGGACGGTCATCGCCGCTACCAGCATGATGAACAGCGGAACCCGCAGACGGCGACGGCCGTACACCAATCCCAGCGCCGCGAGTGGAATGGCGAGCACACCCAGATAGTCGAAGCCGCCGGGCCGGCCTCGCTCGAGCCCGTCCGCCCTGAACTCCGAGATGGGCGCGTCCTCACCTTGATGGTAGTCGTCCCATTCGAACGTGATCGCCGGCACGCTAGCGAGCAGGAACTCGAGCGGGTTCCCCGGCTTGATGCGGGAGAAGGAATACTCGAAACCGTCCAGCGAGTACTGGGTCGTCTCGTCGCGCTGCTGCGCATAAGCGATCAGGCTCGGCAAAGCCGTCACGACGATCAGCATCGCCGCCGCCGCCCATTGCCAGATGGGCACACTCCGAAGCGCCGCTCGCGCCGACTTCGAGACTGCCGCCGAAGTGATCACGAGGAGCGGAAGCCACGGAATCGCAGTCATCA
The DNA here is from genome assembly GCA_964353555.1 of uncultured Spirochaetales bacterium. GTDB lineage: Bacteria > Myxococcota_A > UBA9160 > UBA9160 > PR03 > PR03. Next base: position 35,215 of record CAYGWM010000001.1, on the reverse strand, counting down.
GAGCGTACTGGCTGAAGGCGAGGCTGATCAGCCCACCGCAGAGACACAAGAGCGCAAACGACCGCGCGCTCGGTCTGGCGACGAAGTCGAAGTAGGCCGCGACGCAGAACAGGCAATAGGCCATGTACTCGAGCATTCCCGGGTCGGTCAGATTCAGGATCACACCGGGCGAGAACGCCGCGACGATCATCACATAGAGAAGCGCCACCCGCGAACGGAGCAGTCGTCGCGCGACGAGTCCCACGCCGACCACGAACAACGCGGGAAGCAGCACGGCGAAGTAGAAGATGTACACGGGAACCATGTCGGGAATGTCGATGCCGAGCCGTCCCAGCATCCAGACCAGCAGCCCCACGAACATGAATGCCGGCTTGCCGGCGTTGACGATTCCGACGAGGGCATAGAAGTACGTCGGGAATCCGAAGCTGATCTTGGGAGACCACCAGGCTGGTTCTCCGAAGCGGTACAGCGATACGAAGTTGTCCAGGAAGTATGGAAAGACGCCGAGCGTGTCGTGATGGAGATGCCCCGACAAGAATATGGGGAGCGCGGTCACGGCCACGGACGACGCGATGATGCCCGACAGGACGATCAAATCCGTGCGCCGAGACGGCGCAGATCGGGATCGGAAGGGGTCGTCACTCACCGGCGACATCGCGCACTTCCGCGGCACCACGGATGCCGAGCCTCAATGGCGCGACGCTCTTCCGCGCAATCCGGCTTCATCGCGACTCGATGTCTCGTGCATCGGCTGCGCCTTCGCGCGATCCAAAGCCCAGACGCGAGCGAACGATGTAGAGAGGCCGCTGGCGAACCTCGTCGTAGACGCGACTCAGATACTCGCCGATCACGCCCAGGATCAGGAGCTGCACGCCGCCGATGAACAGGATGACGGCGACGGTAGAGAGCCAACCGCGCGGTGTGTACACGCCCCAGAGCTTCGTCGCGAGCGCCCAGATCGCGATCAGGAACCCGGTTGCCGCGGCCGAGACTCCGAGCCACACGGCTGCGCGCAGCGGAACGGCTGAGAATCCGATGTAGCCGGACAACGCGAGACGGATGAGCTTGCCGAGCGTGTATTTCGAATCGCCTCCGTAGCGCGCCTCGCGATCGTACTCGACGCCGATCTGGCGGAACCCGACCCAGCTCCGCAGGCCGCGCAGGAACCGATTTCGCTCGGGCAGGTCGTTCAGCGCCCGCACCACGCGTCGATCGATCAGACAGAAGTCTCCCGAATCCAGCGGCACGTCGATCTCGGCGATGGTCCTGAGCGTTCGATAGAAGACGGCGTAGGCGGCCCGTTTCAGTCTGCTTTCCATGCGCCGACGCCGGACGGCGTAGACGACTTCGTAGCCGCGCTTCCATTGATCGACGAGCTGCCGCACGACCTCCGGTGGATCCTGCATGTCCGCGTCCATCAGGATCACCGCGGCTCCGACCGCCACGTCGAGCCCCGCCTGCAGCGCGGACTGATGGCCGAAGTTGCGCGAGAAGTGGATCACCTTGAGACGCGGGTCCCGCGCATGGAAGGCGTCGAGGATCTGCGCCGAGCCGTCCAGACTTCCGTCATCGACCAGGATCACTTCGAAGCGGTCGCCGGCGCAATCCCGCAGCACGGGCAGGAGCCGGGTCTCGAGTGCCGGGAGGGTCTCCCGCTCGTTGTAGACCGGCAGAATCACGGAGACGATCGGAGCGTCGTCTCCGGCGTCCCATGTTTGGGTCCGGTCCGGGATGTCGTCGATCGCCACACTCGCTCCGCCGCTGCGCCCAGAGATTCGGCGGCAACGATAGCGTGCACCAGGAATCCGAGACCGAGCGAGCCGCGCGCCGGTGCGGAAACGCAGCAGTGTGGCTAGGCGCCCGTCCCCGCCACGCGCAGCGGATTCTTCTCGCCCTGTTTCTTCCAGCGCGCCGGCCCAGCGAGATCCTTCTTGCGTTCCGGTTCGAGGCTCGGCGGATCCTCCGCGGGATCCGCGAACACGCGCAGGATCTCGTACTTGGTGCTGCGCTCGGCGGGGGTGCGACCCATTTCGCGGATCAGCCGGCGGAACTCCTCGGGCGGCAGGTTCTCGCCGTGCTGCGAGCCGGACTCGCGCGAGATCGACTCCTCCATCAGCGTGCCGCCGAAATCGTTCGCGCCCGACAGCAGCGCGAACTGCGCGAGCTTGGTCCCCATCTTCACCCACGACATCTGGATGTTCGGGATCCACGGCCGCAGGAACAGTCGCGCGACGGCGACGACGCGCATGTCTTCCGGTCCCGATGAACCGGGCCGCGCGTGCAGGTGCTGGAAGAGCCGGTTCTTCTCGTGGATGAAACCGAGCGGCACGAACTCGGTGAAGCCGCCGGTGCGCTTCTGGATCTCGCGGATCGTGCCCAGATGCGCCGCGACGTGACGCGCCTGCTCGATGTGTCCATACATCACGGTCGCGGTCGAGCGCAGGCCGACGCGGTGCGCGGCTTCGATGATCTCGATCCAGCGCGCGCTGCCGAGCTTGCGCGGCTCGATCACCTGGCGGATCTCATCGTCGAGGATTTCGGCAGCCGTTCCGGGGATGGTCCCGAGGCCGGCGTCTTTCAACCACGTCAGATAATCGGCGAGCGCCATGCCACTCTTCTTGTGGCCGTGATCGATCTCCTCGGGCGAGAACGCATGGATGTGGATCTGCGGGAAGGCTGCCTTCAGCGACGTCAGGATCTCGCGGTAGTGGGTGTGATCCTTCTCGGGATGGATGCCGCCCTGGATGCAGAACTCGGTGGCGCCGCGCAGGGCCGCGTCGCGACCCTTCGCGACGAGCGCCTCCATCGGATGGTCGTAGGCGTCGGCGTCGTCTTTGTGTCGCGAGAAGCCGCAGTAGGAGCAGCCGACGTAACAGACGTTGGTGAAGTTCATGTTCCGGCAGACGACGTAGGTGACGAGGTCACCCTTGTCTTCGCGCCGCGCGACGTCGGCGGCCTGCATCAGCGCGAGCAGGTCGGCGCCCTGCGCGCCGAGCAGCAATGTCGCGTCGGCGACCGACAGCTCGCGACCGGCGAGCGCGCGATCGAGCACGTCGCCGATCGGCTTCGAGATGGCACCGTAGAGTTTCTCGAGACTCATGCCGCTTCCTCGCTTTGCGCGGTGGCGCGCGTGCGTGCGTAGCCGGTCCTGTCGGCGAGCGCTTCGCAGCGCTCGCGCATCGAAGCATCGAAGTAGTCGGGCTTGCTCGTCAGAAATTCTGGATATACCGGCAGCCGCTCGCGCAGCGTCTGGCCGGCCGCTTCGGTGCGACGGCGCAGCGTATCGAGCTTCGGCCACGGCGCTTCCGGGTTGATGAAATCGATCGTCATCGGCGAGACGCCGCCGAAGTCGTCGGCGCCGGCGCGGAGCAGGCGGTCGAGCAATCGATCACCGGACAGGTTCGCCAGGTTCGGCGGCGCTTGCACGCTCACATCGGGGCCGAGCACGAGCCGCGCCAGCGCGACCCAGCCGACCACATCGTCCTCTTCCGGTGTCGGGCGCTCGCTCATCTTGGTCGCGGTCTTGGGATGGAACGGCTGGATGATCGCTTCCTGGATGTGGCCGTAGCGATCCGAGAGTTCGCGAATTGCGAACAGCGTGTCGACGCGCTCGTCGGTCGTCTCGCCGATGCCCATCAGCATTCCAGTCGTGAACGGGACGCGAAGCTCGCCGGCTTCGCGGTGCATGCGCAGCCGCAGCTCCGGCTTCTTGTCGGGCGCGGCGTGGTGCGCCCCGCCCTTCTGGCACAGTCGCTCGCTGGTGGTCTCGAGCATCAGTCCCATCGACGCGTTCCACGGCCGCAGCGCGTCCATCTGCTGCTGCGTGAGCAGCCCCGCGTTGGTGTGTGGGAGCATCCCCTGCATAGCCGCCACGCGACACGCCTCGACCAGATACGCGGCCGTGCTCGGGTAGCCCTGCGCCGCGAGCCAGTCGCGATAGCTCTCGAACGCGAGCTCGGGCTTGTCGCCCAGACAGAAGAGCGCCTCGGTGCAACCCGCGCTCGCAGCATTTCGCGAAACCTCGGCCACTTCCGCCAGCGTGTACGACTTCGCGCCGGCGTCGCCGGGTCGCTTCGCGAAGGTGCAGTACGTGCAGCGGTCGCGGCACAGGTTCGTCAGCGGGATGAACACATTGCGCGCGACGGTGACGACCGCGCCGCGCGAGCGCTGCTTCGCGTCCGCAGCCGCCGCGGCGACCGCTTCGAGAATGCGCGCATCGGCGAGCAGCTGGCGCCCAAGTCGCTCCGCAGGCGCGCGCTCGAGACGACCGACATCCACGGCGCCCTGCGTGATCGACTCGACCTCGCGGACCGAAAGCGAAGCATCGGCCGACGGCAGATCCACCAAACATCCTCGCATACTGCGCGCCCCCCGGAACCTAGCACGCGCCGTTGCGTCGGGGACGTTCGTTGCTCGAGTTGCGTTGGGGACGTTGGTTGCGCCGTTTGCGTTGGGGACGTTCCTGGACGCAACTCGCGCAACCAACGTCCCCAAGTCAACCGGCGCAACGAACGTCCCCGAGTCAACGCGTCCCCGAGTCAACACGAGTCAACAACTCAGGTGGGGGGGGCGAGGGCGATCCAGGTGCGGAGTTGGGCGAAGTCGGTGGCGGCGATCCAGTCGCCGGGGGGCGTGCCGGCGGGGCAGCGCTCCTTCACGACGCGGAACAGGCCGACCAGCGCGGGAACCATCTGTTCTTCGGAGATGCGCGGGTAGAGCACCGACGCGAGGCGCGTGCCGCGGCGCGAGCCGCCCGCGAGCAGCACGTGATCGTTCTTGCCGTAGCCGAAGATGCCGATCTCGGCGGACGGCGGCCTGGCGCAGTTGTTCGGGCAGCCCGTCATGCGGACTTCGAGGTCGACGTCGCCTAGGCCGGCGGCTTCGAGCGCGTCGAAGTAGTGCGGCAGGATGTTCTCCGCTTCGGTCATCGCGAGGCCGCAAGTCGGCTTCGCGGGACACGCGATACCGAGGCTGCGTGCGCGCGACACCGCCTCGGGACGCGCCATGCCGTGGCGATCTAGAATCGCGAGCAGAGCGACGCGATCGCGCACGTTGGTCAGAATCACATCCTGGTGCGCCGTCATGCGCACGCCGAGCCCGAGCGTCACAGCGGCTTCTCGGATCGCCTTGCGCTGCGGCGGCCTCACGCGGCCGTTCTCGATCGATATGCCGTAGAAGCTCGAGCCGTCGAGCGCGTCGCTGAAACCGAGGTGCAAGAGACCCGGCGCGATCGGCTGCGGCGCGGCGTCTTCGAGGCGGATCCCGAAACGCGCGACGAGCGTTCGCTTCACGAAGTCGAGACCGAGACGCCGGATCGTGTACTTCCAGCGCGCCTGCTTGCGGTCGCGACGGTCGCCCTGCTCCTTCTGCAGCGTGACGATCGCCTTCACCGCGCCGACCACCTGATCGCGCGCGATGCGACCGAGATACATCCCGAGCAGCGGCGCGGTCTGCGGATTGTTGTGCGACTGGCCGAGGCCGCCGCCCGAGTAGAGATCCCACAGCGAGCCGTCGCTCGCGAAGCCCTCTTTCCCATCAGGCCGATTCACGAGCACGGGGATGAGACCGACGTCCTGCGTCAACGCGTCGATCGAGTTGTCGTCCGGGTGCGCGATGCCGATCTTGAATTTGCGCGGCAGGTACTGCGGTCCGTAGAGCGGCTCGTCGCTGTGCATCGGCGCGACGGTGCGGCCGTCGGCGTCGGTGAGGAAGATCTGGAAGTACGACGACGACCGCGGCGCGAGTTCGCCCGCGAGCGTCACCGCCAGCTCACGGCCGCGTGGATCGCCCGGACCGAGCAGGCCGTCCACCGGCGACGCCATCACGTTGCGGTTCACGTCGCCGCAGGCGCTGAGCGTCGCTTCCTCGCGGTAGTGGCGGTTCAGGAAGCGCACCAGCGGCGCCAGCTTCGGACCGTGCACGTAGTGATATTGGACGCCCTGGCGCGACGTGATGCGGATCGTGCCGTCGGCGAATTGCTCGGAAGCGTCGTCGAGCGCGGCCCACTGCTTCGCGCTCAGCTCGCCACCGGCGGGGCACTTGATGCGCACCATGAAGACGTGCTCGCCGGTCTTGCGACCGCGCTCGCCGCGGATCTGCTGCCGGTAGATCCCGAAGAACTTCGAGAGTTCCTTGGCCTCGCCGCCGATCGTTTCGGCCTCGCCCCTCGAGAGCGCGTCGACCTCGTCCGCGAAGGTGTGCGTCGTCTTGCCGTCGGAAACGAAGAACAGCCCCTGGCTCGCCACCTTGATCCGCTCGTTCTTCGACATCTCCTCGAGCTTCGAGTCGGCGAGCGTCACGGAGGGCTTGTCGGAGGGGGTCCAGGTCATCGAGGCTCCGGGGGCGCGGGACTCGCCAGAGTAGCGGGATCGCCCGCTGGTTCGCGAGATGACCCCGAGGGGTTCGTGCCGTCCAAACGGCCGAACTCACGCCTCGACGATGTCGGCCTTCGTGCTCTGCACGAACGCGACGACCTGATCGCGTTCGGTGGGCGGTACCTGAAACGCCGCCAACGTCGCGTTCAGGTGTCCAATGAATGCAGCCCAATCGCCCGCGCTGATCTTCATCCCTCGATGCGACGTCTTCATGTCGCGCCCGGTGTAGTAGAGCGGGCCTCCCGCGTTCGAGCAGAGGAAGTCGATCAGCAGCTGCTTCTCGCGCGCGACTCCATCCTCGCCGCGATGCTGCCAGAATCGAGCCAATCCGGAATCCGCTTGCAATCGCGGCAACAGGTCACCTGCCACCGCAGCGATGGCGTCGTAGCCGCCGAGACGTTCATAGAGCGTTCGCTCACTCATGGTTCAACCTCCGTCGAGTGGAAGGAGTCCTCCCGAAGGTACCAGCACTCGTGGCACTGCGGGGAGCCGGAACTCTTGCGAGCGACCCACGAGCCGAAGCTCACCCCAACCCGAGATCCTTCCGCGTCCGCCGTATCCGTACCCCCGCATGCTCGAGCACTCCGTTGATCGGCTTCGGCTTGCGCACCGTCACGGTGATCGCCGGCGCGTCGAACTTCTCGAGCACCGCGCGCGCGATCCGCTCTCCGAGCGCCTCCACCAGCTTGTGTTCCTGGTTTGCGGCGACGTCTTCCACCACCTCGAAGATACGCTTGTAGTGGAGCGTGTTGCCGATCCGGTCGCTGCGGCCGGAGGCGCGCAGGTCGTATTCGACTTCGATGTCGAGCAGCACCGGCCGGCGCATGCGCCGCTCGGCTGCGGTGACGCCGAGCGCGGCGGGAACCTGGATGCCTTCGAGCAGGATGGTGTCGGTCACGACTAGCCCCCGATCTGGGACATCGTCCGCTGCGGCTTCACGAACAGGCCGTCGGTGATGTTGTGCTTGAGCTCCTTGGTGCTGACGGCGGCGCGCAGCAGCGCGGCGACCTGCTCGTCCGAAGCGCCAGCGCGGATCGGGCCGAGGAGGTCGTGCTCGTTCAGCGAGAACAGACACGTGCGCAGCTTGCCGTCGGCGGTGAGGCGAATGCGGTTGCAGGTTTCGCAGAACGGCGCGCTGACGGAATCGATGAAACCCATCACACCCGGCGCGCCATCGGCGAAGATCCAGTCCTTGCTCGGCGCGTGCGGGTCCTGGTCGGGCGCGGGCTTCAGCGGGAACACCGCGTCGACGCGATCGCGCAGTTCGTGGCCCGGCACCAGCGCGTGTTCGCCCCAGCGCTGACCGTGTTCGAGCGGCATGAACTCGATGAAGCGCACTTCGAAGCCGCGCTCGCGGGCGAAACGCGCGAACGCCACCGCTTCGTGGTCGTTGGTGCCGCGGATCGCGACGCAGTTGATGCTGAGCGGCGTCAGGCCGGCATCGACCGCGGCGTCGATGCCGGCCAGCACGTCCGGCAGCATGTCTCGCTGCGCGAGCTTCACGAAGGTGGCGCGATCGAGCGAGTCGAGACTGACGTTGACGCGTTCGAGCCCCGCTTCGGCGAGATCGCGTGCGAGGCGCGGCAGCTCGGTGCCGTTCGTCGTCAGCGCGATGTCGTCGAGACCCGGCAATGCCGCCAGCTCGGCGATCAAACTCGGCAGGTTCTTGCGCAGCAGCGGCTCGCCGCCGGTGATGCGCAGCTTGCGCACGCCGAGCCCGACGGCGATTCGCGCGATGCGTCCCAGCTCTTCGAGCGACGCGATCTGCCCGCGCGGCAACCACTCGATGTTCTCGTCGGGAATGCAGTAGACGCAGCGGAAGTTGCAGCGATCCGTCACCGAGATGCGGAGATTCGTGATCGAGCGGTTCCAGCCGTCGGTGAGCAGGGGGTCGATCGTAGCGGGGGGATTCATCGCATTCCCAGCGTAGCGGGGTTGACGCAGCCGGCGCGAGCCTCGAATCTCGACCGACGCTCGACCCGGATCGGCGCGGAGGATGATTGGGCACGCATTTCGACGACATCGTGGCGCGCGAGGCGCGCAGCTTCCTGCCGGTCGTGAAGCGCCTGCCGGTCGCGATCGCATCGGGCCGTGGCTCGCGCGTGCAGGACGCCGACGGGCATGAGTACGTCGACCTCACCGGCGGCTGGGGCGTCACCGCGATCGGCCACTCGCACCCGGCGCTGGTCGAGGCGATCGCCGAGCAAGCCGGCCGGCTGATGCAGACCACCAATCTCTTCTACACGCTGCCGCAGCTCGATCTGTGCGAGCGGCTGCTCGGCGTGGTGCCCGATGCGCTGACGCGCTGTTTCTTCGTCTCGTCGGGAGCCGAGGCGATGGACGGCGCGTTGAAGCTCGCGCACCGCGCGACGGGCCGGACGCTCTTCGTCTCGACCACGCAGTCGTTCCACGGCCGCACGCTCGGTGCGCTGTCGATCATCGGGCAGCAGAAACACCGCTCGCCGTACCAGCGCATCGTGCAGCAGGGCTGCTTCGTTCCGTTCGGCGATCTCGACGCCGCGCGCCGCGCGATCGGCGAGAACACCGCCGCATTCGTGGTGGAACCGGTGCAGGGCGAAGGCGGCGTCAACGTCGCGCCGCCCGGCTACCTCGCCGGCCTGCGCGAGCTGACCCGCAACGCCGGCGCGCTGCTGGTGCTCGACGAGATCCAGACCGGCATCGGCCGCACCGGCAAGTGGCTCGCGCTCGAACACGACGCGAAGGCCTCCGGAGCATTGGAGTGTGTTCCCGACGCGATCACGCTCGGCAAGGGACTCGGCGGCGGCTTCCCGATCGCGGGCTTCTTGTGCACCGAGGATGTGTCGAAGACGGTGTCGCTCGGCGATCACGGCGGCACCTACGCGGGCAACCCGCTCGCGTGCGCGGCGGCGAACACGGTGCTGCGCGTGATCGAAGAAGATGGCCTCGTCGAGCGCACCGCGGAACTCGGCGCGCGCGTGCTCGCCCACCTCGAACGCTTCGCGGCGTCGCATCCGAAGGTCGCGGCGCGCGCGCGCGGTCGCGGCCTGCTGCTCGGCATGGACCTGCTCGATGCGGACGCCGCCGCCACGCTCTCGCGCCGCGCGATCGATCGCGGCGTGCTGGTGAACGTCACGGCTGGCACCGTATTGCGACTCTTTCCGGCGCTGAACATTCCGGAAGAAGACCTGTGGCCCGCGCTCGATGCGGTGCTGGAGCTGACGCTCGCGTGAACCCGGCCGCGCTCACCGACGTCGCCTACGAAGTCGAGCGCGGACTCGCGTGGATCACCATCAACCGGCCCGAACGCTACAACGCATTCCGCGCGCACACCGTCGATGAACTGATCGCCTGCTTCAAGGCGGCGTGGGCGGACGCGAGCGTCGGCGTCGTCGTGCTGACCGGCGCGGGCGACAAGGCATTCTGCGCGGGCGGCGATCAGAAGCAGCGCGAAGAAACGGGCGACTACGGGCCGTCCGAGTCGGGCCTCTTCGAGATCGAGACACTGCACCGCGTGATCCGCGACATTCCGAAGCCGGTCATCGCCGCAGTGAACGGCATCGCAATCGGCGGCGGTCACGTGCTGCACGTCCTCTGCGATCTGACGATCGCCGCCGAGCACGCGCGCTTCGGACAGGCCGGTCCGCGCGTCGGGTCGTTCGATGCGGGCTTCGGCTCCGCGTACCTCGCCCGCATCCTCGGCGACAAACGCGCGCGCGAGGTCTGGTACCTGTGCCGCCAATACGACGCCGCGACGATGCTGAACTGGGGCCTCGTGAACGTGGTCGTACCCAGCGCAGAGCTGCGCGCCGAAGTGCGTCGCTGGGCAGACGAGATCCTCGAGAAGAGTCCCACCGCGCTGCGCTTCCTGAAGCACTCGTTCAACGCCGACACCGAATCGATCGCCGGCATCGGCACGCTCGCGTTCGCGGGCCTCGATCTGTTCGTGGACACGCCCGAGGCGCGCGAAGGCGTCGAAGCGTTCGCCGCGAAGCGAAAGCCAGACTTCTCCAAACACAGGAAGTGACGCGATGACCGGAAGCCCGCGCGTTGCACTCGTCACCGGCGGGGCCGGCGCGATCGGCGCGGCGGTGTGTCGCGCGCTCGCCGCACAAGGTCGCACGGTGGCGGTCGCCGATCTCGACGGCGAGGGCGCCGCACTGCTCGCGGCGGAACTCGGCGGGCTCGGCGTGCCGATCGACGTCGCCGACCCCGATTCGGTCGACCTTGCGCTCGCCGCGGTACGCGATCGCCTCGGCCCGGTGACCGTGCTGGTCTCGTGCGCCGGCTGGGACCTGATGCGCCCGTTCATCGAGACTGACGAGCCGTTCCAGTCGCGCGTGCTGGAGATCAATCTGGGCGGGCCGATCCGCGTTGCGCGCGCGGTGTTGCCCGACATGATCGACGCGAACTTTGGCCGCATCGTGTTGGTGTCGTCGGACGCGGGACGCGTCGGGTCTTCCGGCGAAGCGATCTACGCGGCGGCGAAGGGAGGCCTCCTCGCGCTCGCGAAGTCGATCGCGCGCGAAGTCGTGCGCCACGGCATCACCGCGAACTGCGTGTGCCCGGGTCCCACCGATACGCCGCTGTTCCGCGGGCTCGCCGAGTCCACCGACGACGGCGACCGCATCACCCAGGCACTCGAACGCGCGATCCCGATGCGGCGCCTCGGCCGGCCAGACGACATCGCGCCCGCGGTGGCATTCCTCGCTTCGAACGAAGCGGCGTACATCACCGGCCAGACGCTCTCGGTGAGCGGCGGCCTCACCATGAGTTAGCGTCGCCCTGATGGCGAACCGGCAGCATTTGGAAGTCGCGATTCTCGGCGCGGGCGTGTCGGGCCTCTGTATGGCGATTCAGCTCCGCAAGGCAGGCATCCCGTCGTTCGAGATCTTCGAGAAGTCGCAAGACGTCGGCGGCACCTGGCTCGACAACTCGTATCCGGGCTCCGGCTGCGACGTTCCCTCGCATCTCTACTCGTTCTCGTTCGAGCCGAATCCGGAGTGGAGTCGCGCATTTTCGCCGCAACCGGAGATCCAGCGCTATCTGCGCCACTGCGCGGAGAAGTACCAGATCCTCGCGCAGATCCGCTTCGGCACCGAGATCGCGGGCGCGAGCTTCGACGAGCACGCGGGCGTATGGCGCATCCGCACCAGCGCCGACGAAGAGATCACCGCGAAGGCGCTGGTCTCCGGACTCGGACAACTGAACCGCCCGCACTTCCCGGAGATTCCGGGTCTGTCGTCGTTCGAGGGCACGAGCTTCCACTCGGCGCGCTGGAACCACGAGCACGATACGAGCGGCGAGCGCGTCGCGGTGATCGGCAACGGCGCGAGCGCGCTGCAGTTCATCCCGGAAATCGCGAAGACCGCGGAGCGGGTGACGGTCTTCCAGCGCTCGGCCAACTGGGTGATCCCTCGCAACGACCGCAAGTTCAGCGAAGCCGACAAGGCGCGCTTCCGGCGCCATCCGCTGCTGCTGCGCACAGTGCGCGCGTTCATCTGGTCGATGCTCGAGATCCGCTTCCTGGCGTTCCTGCGCGATAGCTGGTTCTCGCGCCGGATGACCCGCATCGCGACCGAGTACCTGCATGCGCAAGTGAGCGACCCGGTGCTGCGCGCGAAGCTCACGCCCGACTATCCGATCGGCTGCAAGCGTATCCTGATCTCCGACGACTACTACCAGGCGTTGGTGCGGCAGAGCGTCGAAGTCGTCGACGAGCCGATCGTGCAGGTGACGCGCGACGCGGTGGTCACGAAGGACGGCGTCGCGCGACCGGCCGACACGATCGTTTTCGGCACCGGCTTCGAGACCACCACGTTCCTGGCGCCGCTCGCGATCGAAGGTCTCGGCGGCGCGAAGCTCGACGAAATATGGCGCGGCGGCGCCGAGGCGTACCTGGGCGTGACGGTCGCAGGCTTCCCCAACCTGTTCATGCTCTACGGCCCGAATACCAACCTCGGCCACAACTCCATCATCTTCATGATCGAGTGCCAGGTCGGCTACGCGGTGCAGTGCATCCAGGAACTGCAGAGGCGCCATGTCTCGTGGCTCGACGTGCGTCGCGACGTGATGGACCGCTACAACCGCGATCTCCAAGCGGCGCTCGCGAAGACCGCTTGGACCGCCGGATGCGCGAGTTGGTACAAGACCGCTTCCGGCAAGGTCGTCAACAACTGGTCCGGCTTCACGACCGACTACTGGCGGCGCACGCGCCACCCGAACTGGCACGACTACCGCTTCGTGCGCGGCTGACCGCGACATTGATTGCGACGAGCAACCGCTGGGCAATTTGGCCGTAGGTCGGCGCGTGCAACGGAGGATGTATCCTTGGCCGGCATGATCGCCGCGGTGATCCCGTGCTTTCGCGTGAAGCGACACATCCTGGGCGTGCTCGCCGCGATTCCTGCCGCGGTGGATCGCATCTACGTGGTGGATGACGGCTGTCCCGAGGGCAGCGGCGCTGCGGTCGAGTCTGGCTGCTCCGATCTGCGTGTACGCGTGCTGCGCCACGAGCGCAACCAGGGCGTCGGCGGAGCAACGCTCACCGGCTATCGCGCCGCGCTCGAGGACGGCGCCACCGTGATCGTGCGTCTCGATGGCGACGGCCAGATGGATCCCGCGCTGATCCCGCGGCTGGTGCGGCCGATCCTCGAAGGCGAGGCCGACTACGCCAAGGGCAATCGCTTCTTCGAGCTCGAAGGGCTGCGCGCAATGCCTCCGCTGCGGCTCTTCGGCAACTCGATGCTGTCGTTCGCGAGCAAGCTCTCGTCGGGGTACTGGAACGTCTTCGATCCCACCAACGGCTTCACCGCGATCCACGCGACGGTGTTGCGGCAGCTGCCGCTCGACAAGCTGTCGCATGGCTGGTTCTTCGAGTCGGACCTGCTGTTCCGGCTCGGCACGATCCGCGCGGTGGTCTGCGACATCCCGATTCCGGCGCGCTACGGCGACGAAGAGAGTTCGCTGGTCGTGCGCCGCGTGGTCGGCGAGTTCGCGTGGAAGCACTTCGCGAACGCCGCGAAGCGCATCTTCTACGGCTACTACCTGCGCAACTTCAACATCGCTTCGATCGAAATTGCGCTCGGCATTCCGCTCGTCGCGTTCGGCACCTGGATCGGCGTCACGCACTGGATCGACAGCCATCTGTACGAGACTCCCGCCACCAGCGGCACCGTGATGCTGGCGGCGCTTCCGGTGCTGGTCGGCATCCAGCTGGTGCTTGCATTCCTCTCGTACGACCTGCAGAACGTCCCGCGCGACGTCCTCCACCGCCGGCTCGTCGGGATCGAGACCTAGCGAGTGCATTCTGGATCTGTGCAAGGCGAGGCGAACGGAGCAACCAACCGTCGGACGCGCCGCGGCGCGTGGCTGCTCGCGGTTCTGTGGCTCTGCGCGTTGTTCTTTGCAATCGAGAATCGTCTCGTCGCGGGCGCCGGGGTGCCGGCGTGGGACGCGCGTGACTTGCATGCGCCGAACCAGATCCTGTTGGCCGATCACGCGCGAGCCGGTCGCTTGCTCTTCTGGAATCCGTGGACGCAGGCAGGCTCGCCCTCCTTCGCAGATCCGCAGTCGGGCACCTTCTCGCCGGTGTCGGTTGCCCTCGGCGCGTGGACCGGCGGATCGGCACGCGGCTTCACGATTCTCTGGCTCTCGCACTGGCTGCTGGGCGGACTCGGCATCCTCGCGCTCGCAGCGCGACTCGGCGCTCCGCCGTGGGGCGCCCTCGTTCCGGCGATCGGCTGGCTCTACTGCGGACTCTACGTGGGACAGGCGCAGCACGTGCCGATCCTGATCTCGTTCAGCTATCTTCCGCTGATCCTGCTGCGACTCGACGTCGCCGCGCGAGAGGAGCGATGGCTGTTGCCGGCGGCGCAGGCGGGCGCGCTCTGGGGGCTCTCCGCGCTGTCTGGCTATCCGGCGATGACGATCTTGAATCCGGCCTTCGCAGCGAGTTGGGTGGCGCTGCGATGGCGTGGTAGCTCCCCGATGCGTGCCGGAGCGATCGCGCTGACGTTCGGGATCGTCGGCGGGATCGTTCTCGCGCCGGCCTACACGGCGATCCTGCACGAGACCACCGGCTACAGCGGCTCCAGCGGCCCGAAGACGCGCGAGGTCGCGATCGGATCGGACGCGCTGGACCCTGGGGCGTTCGCGACGTTCGCGAGTCCGCATCTACTCGCGGTGAAACTCGCGAACCCGCGACTGTGGCCGCGCACGGACGTGACGATGTGCAGCCTCTACTGCGGCGCGGCCGTTCTGTGTCTCGCGCTCTTCGCAGTCGCGAGCGGCACACGGAGTCGTTTCCGCGTCGGACTCGTCGCGCTCGCCGCACTCTCTGCGGCGCTCGCCGTCGGCGACGCGACTCCGTTGCGCGGCTGGCTCTACGACCTCTTCCCGCCCTCGCGCTTCTTTCGCCACGCGGCGCTCTTCCGCGTCTACACGATGTTCGCAGTGGTCGTGCTCGCGGCGTGCGGAACGACCGATCTGTGGCGCGCGCTCGCGAACGGCGACCGTGCGCCGTGGCGACGCTTCGCGGTGGTCTCGGCCGGAGCGGCACTCGTCGCGATCGCGGCATTTGCCTGGGTCGTGCGAGAAGCCTCGTATTCCGGCGCGAATGCCCGCTTGGCGCGCCTTCACGTCGTGAGCGTCTGGCTCGGCATCGCGGCTTTTCCGCTGGTGGGCCCCGCGCTCGAACGACGGCGCCATGGGCTGGCTGCGCTCGCTCTACTTTTTATGGTGTCGATCGACGCAGTCGTGACCCACACTCTCTCGCCCACCCTCTACAGCACGCACCGGGGACTGCTCTTCGCGTGGAGCGGCCTCGAGGGGCTACGCTCGCCGAGCCTGGATCTCACCCCGAACGGGCTCACGCGCATGCTCGAAACGCAATTCGGTGGCGAGCCGAGCGGCATGAACGTCGCCCTCAAGATCGCGACGTTTCGCGGCTACGATTCGCTCCGCAACAGCTTCCACGAGCGCTGGCTCGACATCCCGGTACTGCTGTCGGCCGCTCTCCAGCAAGAGCGCGGGCGACCGCGCACCTGGTTCGCGAGCGAAGCACCCGAGATCCCGCTGAACGACGAGGCCTGGCGGCGCTTCGTCGCGCGTGCGGAGCAGATCCAGTCACTTCCTCTCGTATTACACCGCCGTGAGACCATGCTCGGCGCGACTTCCGAAGACGCCGTACTCCCCGATCCGTCCACCTTCCCCGCCGCGCAGCCGATCGCCGCGGTCGTCGAGCGCTACACGCCCGAAGAGCTCGCGATCGACGTGGATTGCCCGAGGGCGGGATGGATCCTCGTCACCGACCGCTGGGCGCGCTCGTGGCGTGCGACGGTGGACGGCGCGGAGGTTCCCGTCTTAGGCGGCGACTTCCTGTTCCGGGCCGTGCGCGTGCACGCGGGCGTGAACCACGTGCGCTTCAGATACGAACCCTCCAGCTATCTGCTGCTCACGGCAATCAGTTGGAGCACGCTCGCGGTTGTGGCCGTCGCGAGCGGCGCCGACTCCCTGCGGCGGCGCCGGCGTTTCTAGCGGCGCCGCCCCAGCACCACGAACTCGTTGTGCGGGAACACGCGGCCGGCGAGTCGCGGGAACGGGAACGAGTACGCGCCCAGCGTCTCGCATCCCACATCCTCGAGAAGCGCGCGCAGCGCGTCGAAGTCCATGAACTCGACGTGGCTCGGGTCCGAGCGAAAACCGGCCTCCTGCGGCGTGATCAGCAGTACCTTTCCGCCCGGGCGCAGATGGCGGAGCCACTGCGCTACCAGTGCGGCCGCATCGGCGCGCGTCATGTGTTCGAGCACGTGCGCGAACAGCAGCGCGTCGAAGGGCAGCGCCGCGTCGGCCGACGCGCAAAACGCATCGGGCAAGAAGGCGCGAAAGCCGCGCGCGCGCGCGATCTCGACCGCGTGCGCGTTGTGGTCGATTCCGACGGCAGCGGGGGCGAGCGAGGCGAGATTGCGCCCGATTCCGCAGCCGATCTCCAGTGTGCGGCCGAGCGCGAGGCGCCGCAGGTTCCAGCGATAGGGCCGCTGCACGTCGAACCAGCGCTTCCAGCGCGCGCCCGCGAGGCGCTCGAGGCGCTCGGCGTAGGCGGCTTCCCGGGTATCGCGCGGCGGCTCCACGCGGGCGATTGTAGTCTCCGCGCCGCGATGAGCACCGCCGCGCGCATCACCTTCGCGATTCCGTTCCACCGCGGCCTCGGCTATCTGCGCGAAACGATCGAGAGCGTGCGAGACCAGCGCGTCATCAGGTGGCGCTGCATCGTGCTCGACGACCGCGGCGAGCCGGGCGGCGTCGCAGATCTCGTCGCTCGCTTCGGCGATGCGCGCATCACGTACCACGACAACCAGACGACGCTCGGGATCGTCGGAAACTGGAACCGCGGCCTCGACCTCGCCACGACCGAGTGGGTCACGCTGCTGCACGCCGACGACCGGCTGCTGCCGGACTACTGCGACGTGATCTTCGCGCTGGCCGACGCCCACCCGCGCGCGGTCGCGCTGTGCTGCGACGCGGAGATCATCGATGCGCAGGGCCGCCCGCGCTTTTCGCTCGCCGACGCGGTGAAGCGCCGCCTCGTCCCGCGCGGTGAACCGTGGCAGATCGAAGGCGAATCGGGCCTGCGCGCACTCGCGCGCGCCGACTTCGTGATGTGTCCAACGCTCGCGTGGCGGCGCGAGCGTCTCGGCGCGCGCCGCTTCGAAGCCGGCCTGAAGCAGGCGCAAGACCTCGAGATGCTCGCGCGCCTGCTGCTAGACGGCGAGTCGATCGCCGGCACGCGGCGCCGTGCCTACGCCTACCGGCGTCACGCCGAGAGCGCGACCGCCGTGCAGACCGAAGATCTCTCGCGCTTCCAAGAAGAAGTCGCAGTGATGGACTGGATCGCCGCGCGCGCGCGCGAACGCGGCTTTCGCGACGCCGCGCGCGTCGCCGAAGGCAAAGCGATCGTGCGCCTGCACCTCGCCGCCCGAATCGCCACCGACCTCGTCTCGCTGCGCGGTCGCGCCGCTCTCCGCAAGCTGCACTTCCTCGCCAGCATCGGAGGAGAAAGGGGACGGTCCTCGAAGTGACCTGGCTGAGGACTGGAGGGACACACTTGCCGAGGTGTGTCCCTCCAGTCCTCAGCCCGTCCTCGCCCAGGACCGTCCCCTTTCTCCCTTTCTCCTCCATTCTGCTACTTCGGGACGTGGTATAGGTGGTTTGGGCCGATCGTCGCGAGGGGCTCGAAGCCGCTCAGGCGCTCGAAGGCGGCGGCTGCGTCGTCGCGGACGAGCACGTGGGTGACGCCGAGCGCGCGGAACTCGTCGGAGTTCGGGCGGATCTGCACGATCACGTAGTCCTGCGAATGGAGTTGGAAGCGCGGCTCGCCCGACGACACGGCGGCAAATGCGATGTGCGCGTAGCGGTTGTAGACGTTGCGAAAGCGGCCGGCGGGGTCGATGCGCTTCCACAGCGCGAGCTGCGGGATCGGGTGGACGCCGTTCAGCGCGCGCACGCCGATCGCGCGGAACAAGTTCGGCAGGTCGTCGCGACCGAACGAAACCCAGGTGGTGTCGCCGCCTTCCGCGCGATCGATCTCGGTGATCTTCTGGGCGAGCGCGTTGTCGCGCAGATAGGCGGCGCCGCCCACCGCAAGCGGGTTGAACCACAGCGTGCTGATCGCTGACAGCGCGACGAGCGCCAATAGTGCGCTGCGCGGCATCCACAGCACGAACGCTGCGAGCACGGCGTTCCCGAACGCGAACGCGAGCAGCACCGGAAGCCGCGCATCGGGCAGCTCGCGCGCGAGCCAAAACGAGCAGCCCGCCAGCACCGCGAACCACGCGAGCGCGATTGCCAACACGCGCCCGCGCTCTTCGCGTCGCGCAGCAGCGCTGCACGCGGCGAAACGCACCAGCAGAATCGCATCGGCGATGCCGATCCCGATCACGGCCCGCCTGCCAGGCACGAAACCCAGCGCCGTCACGCGCGCGAGGAACGTTGGAACTCCGATCAGCGCGTAGAGCGTCATCACAACTGCGTAGAGAGCGATGGTCGCCGTCAGCGCATCGATGCGCTCGCCGCGCGTGCGGCGCCACAGCAACAACGTGATCGGCACTGGCGATAGCATCCAGAACGACGCGGCCTCGCAGATGTTGAAGAGCGGGCCCCACTTCTCGGCCCACAGCGGTGCGCCGAGGTTGGTGTTCCACAGCTCCGCGAGGTTGCGCTCGGCACCGGTCGACATCCGGCGGCCGGGGTACGCGGTGTCGCGCATCAGCGCGATCGCATCACTCGCATCGGACGCAAACGCGGCGACCACGGCGACGACGCTGACACCGGCCGCAGCGAGCGCGAGCGCACGCAGCGCAACGTGATTGCGCAGCGGCAACTCGTCTCGTGCATCGAGCAGCCAGCCCGTTACTAGCGCGACGTAGAGCCAGCCGAGCGTCACCTGATACGGCGGATAGATCGACAGCGCGAACCATGCGCCCGACAGCGCGAGCGCGAGCGCAGCCGCGACGATCGAGCGCCATTCTTTCGCGCGCGCAAGCGCGACCGTCGCGAGGAACGCCGCGCCCATGCTGGTCACCTGCGGCGCGCTGTTGAACGCCCAGAACTGGAAGAACGGCGCGCACGCGAGAAGCGCAGCACCGGTCGCCGCAGGTGCGAAACGCCCGCGCGTCACCACCGCCAACACCGCGAACCAGACCCCGAAGAGCCCGAGCACGCGACTCCACCACAGCCACGCGATCCCCGTGTCGGGCCCGAGCAGGAATCCCCACATCGTCGGGCGGAACAGCGCAACCCAATGCGCGACCAGTGCGTCGACCGGCAGCAGCATGCTCTGTCCGAGACCGACGCTCGGATTCACCACCGGGAAGCGCGGCGTCTGCGCGGTCTGCGCGAGTAGCAGCGGCAGATGCACCTTCCAGTCGTCGGAGCGGATCATCCGCGGCTCGCCGAGAAGCACCTCGCTGGGTGCGCTGCCGTCGATCACCTCGTGCCAGGCCGCCAGCGAGAATCCGTGCAGCCGCAACGCGACGAGCGTCGCAAAGAGCAGCAGCAGCGCGGCCGCGATCGCGACGGCGTTCCCGCGTCGTGCTTTCAGCACGACCGGTGATCGCGTAGGATCGCTGTCGTCATCGAAGGGAGATGCCATGAGCCTTCACGTCCGCCTCGTCTCGGTCTCGGCGCTCGCCGTCGTGCTCGTCGCGTTCGCCGCGCTGCCTGCTGCACGCGCGGAGGAGGCCGCACCAAGAGCCGCGGCCGCCAACGCGATCGTGCGCACGCCGCGTCCCGCCGACGCGAAGCTTTACCTCATCTCGCCCGCAAACGGCGAAACGGTTTCGAGTCCGGTGACGGTGCGCTTCGGACTCATCGGCATGGGCGTCGCGCCGGCGGGCGTCGCGACGCCGAACACCGGTCACCACCACCTGATCATCGACTCCGAGCTGCCGGCCCTCGATGTGCCGCTCCCGAAGGACGACAAGCACCTTCATTTCGGCGGCGGTCAGACCGAGACCAACGCCGCACTGACGCCCGGCAAGCACACGCTCCAGCTTGTGCTCGGCGACAAGGACCACGTGCCGCACGAGCCACCGCTGGTCTCGGAGCCGATTACGATCACGGTGAAGTAGCGAGCGCGATCGCCGCGGCGTAGCCCTCGCGGAAGGTCGGGAACCGGAAGCGATAGCCAGTCGCGCGCAGCCGCGCGTTCGAGCAGCGCTTGTTCGAAGTGGGTCGATCGCCGTCGCGCACGCTCGCGGCCGGCTCGTCGTCGCGAACCGGCGGCTCCGCGACACCTAGTTGCGACGCGATCCAGCGCAGCACCACCGCCTCGTCGCTCGGCTCGTCGTCGACGCCGAGGTAGATCGGATCGAGCACGCGACCCCCGAGCGCCAGCGCCGCGAGATGCGCAAGCGCGCCGGCGGCGTCGTCGCGGTGGATGCGATTGCCATAGCGCGGAGGGCCCGGCCGGATCGTCGCGCGGCCGCTGCGCACGCTTTCGACGAGTCGCGTGCGACCGGGACCGTAGATGCCGCCGAGTCGCAGCGACGCAGCCAGGAAACCGCTCGTCGCGAGCACCGCTTCGGCTTCCAGCATGCGCAGCCCGCGAAAGTCGTGCGGCGCCGTCGCAGTCGATTCGTCGACCCACGAGCCGTCGGCCTGCGCATAGACTGCGGTGCTCGACGTGAACAGCACCGCCGCAGGCTTCGCGGAGCGCGCATGCAGCGCGCCGATCACATTGCGCAGTCCGTCGACGTACGAGCGCCGATACGACTCATCGTCGCCGCGATCCGCCGCGGCGGCGTAGACCACGACGTCGAGCGATTCGCCGATGCGGGCGAGTGCGGCAGCGAGCGAATGCGCGTCGGCCAGATCGGCCTGGATGGGCGTCACACCATCGGGCAGACCCGCAGGCTGGCGCTTCAGCCCGAATACCTCGTGGCCTGCATCGCGCAACTGCGCAGCCAGCGCCGCTCCGACGTAGCCGCAGCCCGCGACGAGACATCGCGCGCGTTCAGCCGCCGTAAAGGCCCCCGTTCACATGGATCACGGAGCCCTGGATGTAGCCGCCGCGCGTCGCGAGGAACGCCACCACCTCGGCCACCTCTTCGGGCGTGCCCATCCGCCCGAGCGGGATGCGCGCGAGGATCTGCTGCTTCGCCTGCTCGGGCAGCGCGGCCGTCATGTCGGTCTCGATGAAACCGGGCGCCACCGAGTTCACCAGGATGTTGCGATCGGCGAGTTCCAGCGCGAGCGAGCGCGTCAGCGCGTCGAGCCCCGCCTTCGCCATCGTGTACGGCGATTGCCCGCGGTTCCCGATGTGTCCCACCACGCTCGAGATCTGGATGATGCGCCCGGACTTCTGCTTCATCATGAACTTGCGCAGCACGAGCTTGGTCAAGTACCAGGTACCGCGCGACAGCGCCGCCACCGCGTCGTAGTCGTCGAGTTTCATCACCGGCGTCGGCGCATTGCGCGTGAGACCGGCATTGTTGACGAGCACGTCGATGCGGCCGGCGCGCTCGGCGAGTTCCGCGAGCAGCGCGTCGATCGCCGCGGGATCGGCGAGGTCCGCGCGCAGCGCGAAGGCGTCGGGCAACTCGCCCGCGAGCTTCGCCGCGGCGTCGGCGCTGCCGTTGTAGTGGATCGCGACGCAGAAGCCCTCGGCAGCGAGCGCGCGCGCGCAGGCCGCGCCGATTCCGCGCGCGGCGCCGGTCACGAGGGCGACGGGGTTGTCGATCACGCGCGCAGCCTAGCAGCCGTCCGCAGCGCCGATTCCCACTTCGGTGAGCAGCGCGACGAGGTCTTCGGGCTCCGCCAGCACCACGCGCGAGCCCGGCGGCAGCGCGTCGCCGAGGCGGCGGAAGTAGCGCTTCTCCGGCCGCGACTCGACCAGCACGACGATCCCGCGATCGTCTTCGCTGCGGATCAAGCGCCCCACCATCTGCTTCAGGTTCAGCAGCATCTTGCCGAGCGCGAAACGCTCGAAGGCGTCGATGCCCTCGCGCTTCAAGCGCAGCTCGCGGCGGCGCCGCAATTCTGTGGGTACTTCGAACGGCAGCTTCTCGATCACGACGGCCTGGAGCTGCTCGCCCGGCAGGTCGAGCCCTTGCCAGAACTTGCGCGCGCCGAGCAGTACCGCGCCACCCTGGCGGAAGCGTTCGACCAGCGCGCTCGGGTCGTCCGAGGCGCGGCGCGGTGCGAGCACTTCGATGCCGTCGTCGCGCAGCCGCTCGGCGAGCAGAGCGGCGACGTCGTTCATGCGCCGCAAGCTGGTGAAGAGGCCGAGCGTGCGACCGCCGAGGTGACGCGCGAGCGTTGCGAGCACGTCCACCGTTTCGCGCACCAGGTCGGCGCCGCCGGAAAGCGCCGCGACGCGCATGTGTTTCTCGTACGGGAACGGGCTCGGGACCGACAGCGTTTCCACTTCCGTGCCGCCGCCGGTCACGCCGATCTCGCCGAGCGCCGCGAACGCGTCGCCGCCGACGAAGAGGCTCGCCGAGACGCCGGCGAAGGACTCGAGGCGTTCGAGGAAGTTTTCGCGGAATGCGGACGCCGGCGAGACCAGCCGCACCGCGAGCCGCCAGCGATCCCACGGCGCGTCGATGCCGTCGAACGACGCGACCGAGTCTTCGGCGCCCTGGAACGCGAGCCGCAACGCGCTCGCGGCGCCGCGCAGTTCGGTCGCGTTGCGCGCGATGCCGCCGTTCGACTCTTCGGGATCGACGGCCGCCTCCATCTCGCGCGACACCTCGTCGATGCGCAGCGCGGCAATCTCGGCGCAGTGCGCCGCAGCCTCGAAGTGCGGCCCTGCGTGTTCGGGCACCTGCACCTCGCCGAACTCGCTCGCGAGCGGTTCGAGCGAGCGGCCGAGCGCGACGAGTTCTTGCTGCACGGCGCGCCGCCACGCGACTGCGTCCTTGCGCAGCGCGCGTCGCTTCGAGGCGGGCAGCATGCCGTCGCTGCCTTCGCGCCGCGCGGCTTGATCGGGCCTTCCGAAGACGTCGTCGATGCGTTCGAGCACTTCATCGGGACGCACGGTGAGCGCATACACTTCGTCGGCGACGTCGGAGAGTTCGTGCGCTTCATCGACGATCGCGTGCGCGAACGCCGGGTAATCGGGCGGCCAGCGCAGCAGCAGATCGTGATTCGCGACGACCAGGTGCGCCTGCGCCAGCGCTGCGCGGCGCCGACCGAACGCGCAGTGCGGGTGCATCGCGCACTGTTCGCGCGTGCACTGCTCGGCGCGCGTCGCGACCGAGCGGCGCAGCAGATCGAGCAGCGGCGGGTGGCGCCGCAACCAGGCGGCCGGCACCGAGCCGAGTTCGCCATGCGGACGGATCGACGCGCACGCGGCGAGCACCGCGTAGGCCTGCCGCTGCTCCGGAAAGAGCTGCGCCTCGCGCGCCTCGGCCAACACTGCAGCCAGGCGACGCTCGCATGCGTAGTTCGCGCGGCCTTTGATCGACACCGCGCGCAGCGACGGGTAGCCGAGGAAGCGCGCGGCGGCGGGGATGTCCTTCGAAAGCAGTTGATCCTGCAGCAGCTTGGTACGCGTCGAGACTACGACCGGGCGCGCGCGCACTCCCGCTTCCTTCGCGCGTTCCGCTTCCCGCATCGCAAAGGGAATCGCCGCGGCCAGATACGCGAGCGACTTCCCGACGCCGGTTCCGCCTTCGACGAGCACGCGGCCACCGTGTTCCATTACGCGGGCGAAGCGCAGCGCCAGCTCGACCTGTGCTTCGCGCACGCGGTAGCCCGGGAAGTGACGCGCGCCGCGCGCGGCGTCGCGCAGCGAAGCGGCAATCGCCGCTTCGTCGAACTCGACCACCGGCTCGTCGCTCGCGCCGATCTCGACGAAGGCGCGCGATTCGGGCGCGTTGCGCGCGTCGCTTTCGCTCTCCAGCAGCGCGAGCCACGGCGAATCGGGCGCGTACTTCGAGAGCGCGGCGCGCGCGGCGGCATAGCGCGGTTCGCCCGCGCGGGCGCCGAACGCGATGCGCGCCATCACGCGCAGCGTGTCCGAAGCGTCGTCGAGTGCGCGGTGACGCTCCTCGGTGCCGAACATCGAACGCGTGAAGCCCTCGAGGCGCAGGTCCGGCGCGTCGGGATGCGCGACGGCGAGCAGGTCTTGCGTGTCGAGATAGATGGCGTTCGCGAGCTCACCGCCGATCCAGCGCGCGAGGAAGTGGCGCTCGAAATCCGCGTTGTGCGCGACGATCGTGCGGCCGCGGAGCTGTTCGCGCAGCGCGTCGCGCACCGTTTCCAGCGGCGGCGCGTCCGACACCAGCGCGTCGCTGATGCCGGTGAGGCGCTGGATCGCGGGCGGGATCGGTGCTTCGGGATGGATCAGCGTCGCGACGGCGCGCAGCTTCGCATCGCCGGGATCGAGTAGCAGCGCCGCGAACTCGAGGATGCGCGCGCCCGGATCGTTCGGCAGTCCGGTCGTCTCGAGATCGACGATCGCGACCGGCCCAACGCGCGCGAGCCACGACGCCAGCTGAGCGACGTCGATCGCCGGCGTCGCCATCTTCATTGCGTCCTCATGCACTTCGCTCGCCTGCGGCTCGCTGCGCGCCTGCTCCGCAGGCTTGCTCAGACGTAGATGCCGCCCTTGTACTGGCGATCCTGGCGGATCTTGATGTTCACCAGCGCCGGCTTGCCCGATGCGGCGGCGCGATCGAGCGCGGGGCGGATCTCCTCGGGCTTCTCGCAGTACTCGCCATGGCCGCCGAGCGCTTCGACGACCTTGTCGTAGCGCGTGTACTCGAGCAGTGTCGCCTGCAGGCGATCCCAGCCATAAACGGCGCCCTGCGGCCGCATCATCTGGCCCCACGCACCGTCATTGCCCATCACGCCAATGATCGGCAGCTTGAAACGCACGGCGGTGTCGTACTCCATGCCGTTCAGGCCGAACGAGCCGTCGCCGTAGACGATCACGACGCGCTTGTCGGGATGCGCGAGCTGCGCGGCCAGCGCGAACGGCATGCCGACGCCGAGCGTGCCGAGCGGACCGGGATCCATCCACGCGCCTTCGCGCGGCACCGGGAGGATCTTCGCGGCGGTGGCGACGATGTCGCCGCCGTCGCCGATCACGATCGAGTCGCCGAGCGTCGCGAGCCAGTCGCGCGTTTCGCGGCACATCCGCTGCGGATCCACCGGCGTCTCGTTCGAGTTCAGCGCGGCTTCGACCTTCTTCTCTTCCTCGACCTCGATCTTGCGCAGCTCGTCGCGCCAGCCGCTGAAGTCGAGCTTCGTGCCGGCATTCTTCATCTCTTCGAGCAGCAACTCGAAGGTGCAGGCGAGATTGCCGACGAGGCCGACGTCCGAGTAGCGGTTCTGGCCGATCAGCGTCGCGTCCATGTCGAGCTGTACGACCTTTGCATCGGCCGGAATCGTCTTCCCGAACGCGAGCCGGAAGTCGAGCAGTGCACCGGCGAGGATGATCAGATCGATCTTCTTCATCGCGTCGCGACGCGAGCGGTTCAGGAATTGCGGCGAGTTCGGCGGGATCGTGCCGCGGCCCATGCCGTTCGTGTAGCCAGGCATCTGGGTCTCGGTGAGGAACGCGTTCATCGCCGGGCTCGCCATCGACCACTTCACGCTGGTGCCGGCCATCAACATCGGGCGCTGGCAATGGCGCAGCAGTTCGAGCGCCTCGCGCACCTCGACGCGATCGGGCGCGAGCCGCGGCGGATTGGTGCGGATCGGCGGCAACATCGCGTCGGCCCATTCGCATTGGCCCATGAACACGTCCATCGGAATCTCGAGGAACGCCGGACCCGGGATGCCCGACACCGCGTGGCGGATACCCAGTTCGGCGTACTCGGCGATGCGGTGGGTCTGGTAGCAGGAGTCGGCCCACTTGGTGATCGGCCGCATCAGGTTGACGTGGTCCATCTCCTGCAGCGAGCCGCGGCGCAGGTTCGCGAACGGACCCTGGCCGCCGATCACCAGGATCGGCGAGTTCGCGCGCCATGCATTGGCGACGCCGGTGACGCCGTCCGTCACGCCCGGGCCCGCGGTGATCGCGGCGACGCCGATCTTGCCCGGGTTGCAGCGCGCCCACGCGTCGGCGGCGTGCACGGCGGCCTGCTCGTGGCGCACGTCGACGATCTTGATGCCCTCGTCGATGCAGCCGTCGTAGAGCGGCATGATGTGGCCGCCCGAGAGGGTGAAGATGCATTCGACGCCTGCGTTCTTCAGCGCGCGGGCAAGGATCTTGCCGCCGTGTACGGGCATGGGGGGTCTCCCTCGGAGGTGGAAGCCGACGGTATCAATCCGCCGTCGGGGGAGCCACCGAACGAGCGAGACGCGTGATCAGCGGCGCGAAACCTTGAAATCGACGCGGCGATTCCAGCGCCATGCCGACTCGTCGTTGCCCTGCACGGCCGGTGAGCCTTCGCCGAAGCTGACCGTGATCATGCGCGCCCGCGGAACACCGAGATCGACCAGATACTGCATCGCCGCGTTCGCGCGACGTTCGCCGAGCGCGAGGTTGTACTCGTCGCTGCCACGCTCGTCGGTATGACCTTCGAGCGTGATCGTCTTCCACTCCGAGCGGCCGGTGATCGCCTGGCCATTCGCCTTCAGCGTGGTGCGCGCGTCGTCGCGGATCGACGCGCTGTCGAAGTCGAAGTAGACGGAGCCCAGTTCGCGCACGCGCTCGGGCTCGGTCATCGCCGAGTCGCCGTCGCGCCCGCCGCCGGTGCTGCTGCCAGCGCTGAACTCGCTGTCGCCGGTGCCTCCTTCGAGGCTTTCCTCGTCCGCCTTCTTCTTGCTGCAGCCGACCACGCCGGCCGTGACGACTGCGATGGCAACGCCAAGAACCGCGATCTGCGAGATCGCTGCTCGTTTCATCACTCTCCTCACCCCTCGCAAGGTCCATCAGGACCCTCATTTGAGCAGCGGGAGTGTGGAGATTTCACGGGATTGGCGCAAGGCTACGTAGCGCTGCTGCGGCAGCTCGAGAGGCTCGATGTCGACCAGCCCGATCGAAGACGCGCACTCTGCCATCGATCCGCCGGCCGGAAGGCCGCCCGCCGAGACCGGCGCGGCGTTGCGAAGCGCCGACGCGGCGCTTCGCATCGTGCTCGGACTCGCGTGGCTCGCGCTCGCGCAGCAGGCGCATCCGCAGCTTGGAGCGAAGGCGCTCGCGATCTGCGCGACGCTGTCGCTGCTCGGAGTCGCGCCGCGCGCAGTGGCTGCCGCGGGGACGCTGCTCGCCGCAGTGATCGCGCCTGCGACGTGGAGCCTCGGGGCAGCGCTGGGCCTGATCGCGATCGGCTTGCTGCGGCTGCGGATGCACGCGGGCGGCGCAGGTCCGTGGCTGCGCGACGTTCGCCACCTCGAGCGGCGACGCGCCGCCGCGCTGGCCGCGACCGGCTTCGCGCTCGCCCAGCACCGCGCCGGCGACGCCGCTGCCATCACGCGCGCAGGGGATCTCTACGAGCGCGAGGGCCGGGCGCGCTCGGCCCTCGCGGCCCTCGGCGCGACGCCGGCCGCCGCGCTGGCACCGGTACGCGGCGCGGCGCAATCCGCCGGTCGCGTGCTCGCCGGCTGGCCGGGTCTCGTCGGCCGCATCGAACGGGCTTCGTTGCGCTGGAGCGAGTGAGCTAGAAGCCGAGTTCTTCGAGCGAGGCCTCGGCCAGAGAATCGAGGTCGGCGTAGCTGCGGGTGGGGACGCCTTCCGCGGCGAGGTCGGCAAGCGATCGTGAGCAGCGCCCGCGGCCAAGACGATCGAGCAGCGTGCGCGCGACTGTCTGGGCGGACGCACCCGGGTCGGCGTCGAAGCGGCAAACGAGACACTCGGCCTCCTTCCGCTCGACCACCAGATCGAAGACGATCGTGCAGACGCCTTCGGGCTCGCCCACGTAGGCTGCGAGAGCGTGCAGGACCCGGCTCCACGGCAGCGTCGCCGGCTCCGGCCCCTCGCGGTACACGATCCCGCCGGAACCGACCTCGGCCCACGGCAGAACCTCAACGCGGTACGGAGAGGCTCCGTCTTCGGAATCGCCCATCACGCTCCCTTTGTGACCGCAACTCCGCTCTGGGATCGGTCGCCCCGGGTGCTCGCTTGATTCTCGGCTGGCGGCGAGCCCAACGGGACCGCTTCGCGTTGCTCGACAATCGGTGGAGCGCGTGCGAGCTTCGCCGGCTCGCAAACTCGCGGTCGTAGCAATGCTCGCTGCTCCCGGCGTCGCCAGTCGGAGGACACCCGAATGAATGAACATCATCACGGACACGAGCAAGCGCGACGGCCTGGGATCCACACGGACTGGAGGACGTGGGTCGCCGAGGCCCGGGCCTCCGCTGGATCGGCCACCCCTTGAGCGACCAACCTCAGACTCAGACGCCGACCGGCACCCCCGCCTGGAAGATCACCGCCGCGGTAGCGCTGATCATGGTCGTGCTGGCACTGCTGGGCGTCGGCCTCGCAACCGCCAAGCCGCTTCTTGCGCGCAACTACTGGGTGTCGATGGTCCCGATCTATGGTGCGCTCTGCATCGCCACGGCCTGGCGGCGCTCGCAGCAGAGCGGCGAGCGCCTGGTGCTGCGCCAGGTCCTGCACTGGCTCGCGATTGCCGGCTTCGTCGCGCTGGACTTCTATATCCGCGCCACGGGCGTCGAGACGCAGGTCTCGGCCGGCCTGAACTCGCTGATGCTGCTGGCGTTGGGCTGTCTGCTGGCCGGCGTCCATCTCGATTGGTCGTTCGTATTCGTCGGACTGCTGCTCACACTGACGCTGGTCGTTGTGGCCAAGGCAGATCAGTACCTGTGGCTGCTCTTCGTAGCTGGAGCGCTCGCGATCGCCGCGCTATTCGCGGCGCACCGGATCTGGGGCCGCGCCGACGCGCCGAGCCGCGGAGCCGCCTGATCCCACCGGCCGCGCGCTACGGTGTCGGCATGACACTCGCGACTCGGCGCGGACGCGCGCTCGATCCGTGGCGCAGCGAGCGCTCGTGCGTGCTGGCGCGCCGCGGCATGGTCTGCTCGAGCGTGCCGATCGCGTCGGCCGCCGGCGTCGAGATGCTGCGGCTCGGTGGCAACGCGATCGACGCCGCGATCGCCACCGCGGCCGTGCTCTGCGTCGTCGAGCCGATGATGACGGGCGTCGGCGGCGATGCGTTCGTGCTGCTCGCGTCCGCCGCGGAAGGGCGCGTCGTCGGTCTGAACGGCAGCGGCCGTGCGCCAGCCGGCGCCAGCCTCGACGCCTATCGCGCGCGCGGGCTCACTTCGATCGCGCCGGTCGGCATCCTCTCCGCGACGGTGCCGGGCGCCGTCCATGCCTGGGAGACGCTGTCGCGCCGCTTCGGCGCGCTGCCGCTCGCGACGACGCTCGGACCCGCGATCCGCGCGGCCGACTTCGGCTTCCCGGTGACTGAACTCGTCGCGCACGTCTGGTTTCTGCTCGAACGCCTCGGCGCATTGCGCAACGACGCAGCGCGCGCGAGTTGGCTCATGGCCGGTCGCGCGCCGCGCGCGGGCGAGTGGTTCCGCGCGCCCGGCCTCGCGCGCACGCTCCGCCAGATCGCCGAGGGCGGCGCCGCCGCGTTCTACGCAGGCGACGCCGCGCGGGCGATCGTTGCCGCGTCGCGCGAACAAGACGGCTGCTTCGAACCCGGCGATCTCGCGCGTCACACTTCGACGTGGGTAGAGCCGATCGCGACGACGTATCGCGGCGTCGAAGTGCTGGAGCTACCGCCGAACGGACAGGGCCTCGCCGCGCTGCAAGCGCTGAACCTGCTCGAATGCTTCGAGCCGGCGCCCTCGACGAGCGCGCTCGATTGGCACCGCCGCATCGAAGCGGTGAAGGTCGCGTTTGCAGATCGCGCCGCGTACATCGCCGATCCCGAGCATGCGACGCTCCCGATCGAAGCGCTGCTCGACAAGGGCTACGCGCGACGCCGCGCCGCGCTGATCGGCGAACGCGCGCAGGCAGGCGTTGCCGCCGGACTCGCGAGCGACACCGTCTACCTGTGCGCGGCCGACGAGCACGGCAACCTGGTCTCGTTCATCCAGAGCCTCTTCACCGGCTTCGGCTCGGGCATCGGCTGCGGCGACACCGGCATCGTGTTGCAAAGCCGGGGCGCTGGCTTCGTGCTCGACCCCGATCATCCGAACTGCCTCGCGCCGAACAAGCGTCCGTTCCACACGATCATCCCAGGCCTGCTGCGCAGCGCCGGTCGTCCGCGCATGGCCTTCGGTCTGATGGGCGGCGACGTGCAGCCGCAATCGCACCTGAACTTCGTCGCGAATCTGGTGGACCACGGACTGAATCCCCAGGAAGCGATCGACCGGCCGCGCTTCCGCTTCCAGGGGGAGCGCAACGTCGCGATCGAAGCGCCGCAGCTTCGTGTCGACGAGGGCACGACGCTCGGTGAAGCGCTCAGTGCGCGCGGACACGCGGTGATCGCACCGGGCGAAGCGATGGCGGACGTGTTCGGCGGTGGGCAGGCGATCGCGATCGAAGCGGATGGGATGCTGGTCGGAGCGAGCGATCGCCGCAAGGACGGCTGCGCGATGGGCCATTGGGAGTGACCGCGTTCGATCACTTCGCAACGGCCCGCTTCACCGCCTCGCCCCATGAGATGCCCTCGTGCAGCGCTTTCCGCCAATCCATGTGCTTCCGCATCCGATTCATCGCAACTGCGCCGACCAGCCGCCCCGCCCTGCCGTAGATTGCGACGAACTTTCTCTCGGCGAACGAACCATCGACGACGTGCACGTCATCTCCCGCGCGCGGGCGACCGGCGACCGCCAGCTTCGCGTCGTACTGATCGCTCCACACGTAGGGCACCGGATCGAAGGGCCGCGCCGCTTCGGGCCCATCCAGCAGCCGCGCGACGGCGGCCCCCGCTTGCTCGACCGCATTGGTCCAGTGCTCGACGCGCATCGACTCGCCGTAGCGCGGGTTCGTCCAGCGCGCGACGTCACCCGCGGCAACGACAGCGGGGACGTTCGTTGCGCAAGTTGCGTCGCACACGACACCGTCTTGCAGCGCGACGCCGGAACCTTCGAGCCACGCCGTTTCCGGTCGCACGCCGATGCCGACGACGACTAGGTCTGCGGGCAGCACGCCCCCGTCGGCGAGTCGCACGCGCTCGACATGGCGCTCGCCTTCGATCGCGGCGACTGCGACGCCGGTGCGCACGTCCACGCCGTGATCGCGGTGGATCGCAGCAAAGAGCGCGCCGAGCTCGGGGCCGAGCGCCTGCTCGAGCGGATTGCCGAGCGCTTCGACCATCGTCACCGCGGCGCCGCGCTGCCGGCACGAAGCCGCGACCTCCGCGCCGATGAAACCGCCCCCGACCACGACGACGCGCGGCTGCGCGTCGAGCGCGCGGCGGATCGCGAGCGCGTCGTCGAGCGTGCGCAGCACGAACACACCGTCGAGTTTCGGCTGGCCCGGGAGCCGGCTCGGCGTCGCGCCCGTCGCGATCACGAGGCCGTCGAATGCGACGGAGCTTCCGTCGTCGACTTCAATGCGGCGCGCGGCCACGTCGAGCCGCAGCGCGCGGCGACCGAAGTGCTGCGCGGCCGCCAGACTCGCAAGGCCGCTACGCGCGAGCACGATGCGCTCGGCATCCCATTCGCCGCGCAGCACCTGCTTCGAGAGCGGCGGGCGATCGTAGGGTTCGTGCGACTCGGCGCCGATCCAGTCGATGCGGCCGTCGAAGCCGCGCGCGCGCAGCGCCTCCACCGCGCGCAGTCCCGCGAGTGACGCGCCCACCACCGCGACCCGTCGCAGCTCAGCCATTGCGAACTCCGAGTTCGCTTGCCAACTCGACGAACGACGCGAGCTTGCCGTGCGGCCGCGGCGGAACGACCGGCGTCTGCGCAACGCCCTCGCGATCGATCCACACCGCGTGGAGTCCCGCGCCGAGCGAGCCCAGCACATCGCACTGATAGTTGTCGCCCGCCATCAGCGCGCGCGACGGCGCGACGCCCACCGCCGTGAGTGCGCGCTCGAACACGCGCCGGTCCGGCTTGCCGAAGCCCGCTTCGCCCTCGACGACGATCACGTCGAAGAAATGCGCGAGGTCGAAGCGGTCGATCTTCGCGCGCTGCGCGGCGGCGGCGCCGTTCGTGACCAGGCCCAGCGCCGGCGCGCGTTCACGCAGCTGCGCGAGCGCATCGAGCGCGCCGTCGAACGGCACGAGGCACGCCTCGCGCAGCGCGCAGTAGCGATCGGTCGCTTCGATGACGAGGTCGGGCGCCGGACGATCGATCGCTTCGATTGCGTGCGTCAGAAAGGCGCGGCGCGAGCCGGGCATGTCGAGACGGCCCCAGCGATGGCGCTCGTCATCGGACCAGAACCACTCGCTGCTCGCGCGCAGCTGCGCCTGCACGACGGTCGGCGGGGCGTCGCCGAGACGTCCCGCGAGCCACTGCGAAAACGCGCGCAGTGCCGTGTCGAGACCCGCGCGGTTGTCGAGGATCGTGTCGTCGAGATCGAGCAGCAGCGCGTCGATCGGTGTCCCATCCCAGTGCAGCACGGCGCCCAATGTAGCGGTAGCTTGCGGCGGTGCCCGACGCCGATCGCACCGTGATCCTGCTGCGTTTCTCCGGCGAGATCGCCACCAAGGCCAAGCCGACGCGCACGCGCTTCGAGACGCGCCTGTTGCGCAACGTACACGACGCGCTGCGCGCGACCGGCGTCGCGTCGCGCGTCTCGCGCACGCGCAATCGCGTCTTCGTCGATACCCGTGACCTGCGTGCCGCAGATGCGCTCTCGCGCGTGTTCGGCGTGCAGTCGCTGGCCGTCGCGACGGTGCATCCGGCGGAAAAGCTCGGCGAACTGGTGCGCACCGCGTACGAGCAATTCCATGGCGCTGTCGTCGGCAAGCGCTTCGCCGTGCGCGTGCGACGCGTCGGCGACCGATCGAAGATCAAACTCGAGTCGCGCGCGATCGAGCAAGCGCTCGGCGCCGCATTGTTGCAGCACGCCACACGCGTCGATCTCGACGATCCGGAAGTCGTCGCATCGATCGAGCTGCACGAGAGCTGCGCCTACCTGTGCGAGAAGGAGTGGCGCGGTCCGGCGGGTCTTCCGCTGGGTATCGAGGGCGGCGCAATCGCACTGCTCTCCGGCGGCTTCGATTCCGCCGTTGCCGCGTGGCAGATGCTGCGCCGCGGCATCCGCCTCGACTACCTGTTCTGCAATCTCGGCGGCAGGACGCACGAACTCGGCGTGCTGCGCGTCGCGAAGGTGCTGGCCGAACGCTGGTCCTACGGCGACTTCCCGCATCTGCACGCGATCGACTTCGAAGCGGTCGCGACCGAGATCCGCGCGAAGACGAAGTCGTGCTACTGGCAGCTGATCCTGAAACGACAGATGTTGCGCGCCGCCGAAGTGGTGGCGGCGCAGCGTCGCGCGGAAGCGCTCGTCACCGGCGACGCGGTGGGCCAGGTCTCGTCGCAGACACTCTCGAACCTCGCCGCGGTCTCCCACGCGACCGATCTCCCGATCCTGCGCCCGCTGGTGGGCGCGAACAAGGACGAGATCATCCGGCTCGCCGAGCAGATCGGAACGGCGCCGCTCTCGGCGGTGATCGCCGAGTACTGCTCGATGGCGGCGACGCGACCCGCCACGTCATCGCGCGCGAGCATCGTCGCAGTCGAGGAGGCGCTGCTCGATCCGGCGATCCTCGAGCATGCGATCGCGAATCGCTGCGTCTTCGATCTGCGCTCGCTCGATGTCGAGTCGCGCGGCATCCCGGAGCTGGACGTCGATGTGATCGCCGAAGACGACACCGTGATCGACCTGCGCTCGCGCGCCGCATTTGCCAGCTGGCATTGGCCCGGCGCGCTGCATCTCGACTTCGATCGCGCACTCGTCGCGCATCGATCGTTCGCGCGCGACCAGCGTTACGTGCTGTACTGCGAGTTCGGCCTGAAGAGCGCACACCTCGCCGAGCGGATGCGCCAGAGCGGCTTCGAAGCCTCCAACTTCCGCGGCGGTCTCCGCGGCATCGTTGCGCTGGCCCGCGCGCGCAACCTTCGATCGCCCGATCCGCTCTGGTGACGGGACGTCTCTCGCGACAGATGTTTCTCGGGCTCGTGGTCGGCGCGGGGCTCGGCACGCTCGCGCATTTCCTGGCGCCGGGTTCGGCGTTCGTCGAAAACGTCGTCAGCTACGGGACGGCGCCGATCGGCACGATCTTCCTGCGCCTGCTGTCGATGCTGGTGATCCCG
This sequence comes from uncultured Spirochaetales bacterium, assembly GCA_964353555.1. GTDB lineage: Bacteria > Myxococcota_A > UBA9160 > UBA9160 > PR03 > PR03. Next base: position 1,166 of record CAYGWM010000001.1, on the reverse strand, counting down.
CTGGTCGTGCCGGCGCTCGCGCTCGGCGTCGCAAGCCTCGGCGACCTGCACAAGCTCGGCCGCCTCGGCCTGCGCTTCCTGCTGTACACGGTCGCCGTGAGCGGCATCGCGGTGGGGCTCGGCGTCGCGCTGGTGGAGATCGTCGGACCCGGTCGCGGCATGGATCCGGAGCTCGTCCTGAAACTGCGCGCGAGCACCGCGGCGGCACAAGCGCCCTCGCCGCTCGCGAGCCGCAGTGGTTCGGAGTTCTTCGTGCAGCTGGTGCCGTCGAATCCGGTCGCCGCGCTGGCCAGCGGCGACATGCTCGCGGTGATGGTGTTCTCGCTGCTGCTCGGCATCGGCCTCGCCGCCGTTCGCACCGATGCGGCGCGCCGTCTCGAAGACACGCTGCAGGGACTCTACGACGTCGTGATGTGGCTACTCGCGATGGTGATCCGGCTCGCGCCGATCGGCGTCGCGTGTCTGCTCTTCACCACCACTGCGCGGCTCGGTTACGAGGTGCTGGGCGAGCTGGCCGCGTACGTGGCCGTGGTCGTCGGCGCGCTCGCGATCCACATGCTCGTCACGTACTCGGTGTCGGTGCGCTGGCTCGGCGGGATGAATCCGCTCGACTTCTTTCGAGCCGTGCGGCCCGCGATGTTGACGGCGTTCTCCACCGCGTCGAGCAACGCGACGCTTCCGACCGCGCTGCTCGTCGCGGAAGAAGGGCTGCGACTCCCGTCGCACGTGTCGCGCTTCGTGTTGACGATCGGCTCGACCGCCAATCAGAACGGCACGGCGCTCTTCGAAGGCGTGACGGTGCTGTTCCTCGCGCAGCTCTACGGCGTCGAACTCGCACTCGGTCAGCAATTCGCCGTGGTCGGAGTCTGCGTGCTCGGCGGCGTCGGCACGGCCGGAGTGCCGGCCGGTTCGATCCCGGTGATCGCGATGATTCTCGGCATGGTGGGTATTCCGCCGGAGGCGATCGGCCTGATCCTCGGCGTCGATCGCTTCCTCGACATGTGTCGCACGACCGTCAACGTGACCGGCGATCTCGCCGCGGCCGTAGTGGTGGCGCGCGGCGAATACGCTCAACCGAATCCGGAACCCGGATAGAGCAGCCCGATCGCGGTCCAGAACGCGCGGCGGAAGATCGGGCCGAAGACGTTCCACGCGATCACGATGCC